>NZ_JBLYED010000005.1:0-330668 GCF_048515765.1 Pseudomonas sp. H11T01
AGTCATCACTGTGCGGGTAGCCGAGTTCGTCGCAGCCCTTGAGGAACACATCGCAGATCGGATGGGTCTGGCCCTTCATCGGCGTGATGCTGATCGGGCCGCTGCCGCCGTGGTATTCGCTGTCGCCTAGCGGATGGTTCTCCAGTTTGCGGAAGTACGGCAGCACGTCCTTGAAACCCCAGCCGTCATTGCCGTTGGCCGCCCAATCATCGAAATCATGGGCTTGTCCACGGACGTAGACCATCGCGTTGATCGAACCCGAGCCGCCCTGCACTTTGCCGCGCGGGGCATAGATTTCCCGGTTGTTCAGCTGCTTTTGCGGCTGGCTGTAGTACATCCAGTTGAAGGTCGGGTTGTAATACATTTTGGCGAAGCCGACCGGGATCTTGAACCACAGCGAACTGTCCTTGCCGCCCGCCTCCAGCAGCAAAACCGTGTATTTCCCCGAGGCCGAGAGCCGGTTGGCGAGGATGCAGCCTGCGGCGCCTGCGCCAGCGATGATGTAGTCGTATGTCATGTAAGTCATTGTCCAAATAAACCGTCAGGCGCGAACCCTGTGGGAGCGGGCTTGCTCGCGAAAGCGGTGGGTCAGTCACTATCGTTGTCGACTGTCAGGCCGCCTTCGCGAGCAAGCCCGCTCCCACAAGGGGAACTGCGCCAGTTTCGTCAGCCTCTGGCCGGCGATGTGTCTTTGACGTCTGCCGGGGTCGGCGCCATTTGCAGGTGCAAGCGCTCACCGGTGTACGGCGAATGCTTGCGCACCACGTCCATGTTCAGCTCCACCCCAAGGCCCGGCTCGGTGGACGGGATGATGTAGCCGTCCTCCCATTGCAGCGGTTTGGTCAGCACTTCGGCGTGGAAACCGCCCCAGGTCATGATGCTTTCCTGGATCAGGAAGTTCGGCGTGCAGGTCGCCAACTGAAAGCTCGCCGCCGCGCCAATCGGTCCGTTGTAGAGGTGCGGGGCGATCTGCGCGTAGTAGGCCTCGGCCATGCTCGCGATTTTCTTGGCTTCCAGCAGCCCACCGCAGCGCGCGACGTTCATCTGCAGGATCGACGCACCGCCGGCCTGCAACAGCTTGAAGAATTCGTACTTGGTGGTCAGCCGCTCGCCGGTGGCAATCGGGATGCTGGTCTTGGCCGCGACTTGCGCCATGGCCTCTTCCTGACCCGGCGGCACCGGTTCTTCGAACCACAGCGGGTCGTACTTCTCCAGCCGCTTGGCCAGGCGGATCGCCGAGGACGGCACCATCTGCCCGTGAGTGCCAAACAGCAGGTCGCACTTGTCACCCACCGCTTCGCGGATCTTGCGGCAGAAGGTTTCGCAGCGTTCCAGCACTTCCAGCGAGATCTGGTGACCGGAGTACGCGGTGTACGGTCCCGCCGGGTCGAACTTCACGGCCGTGAAGCCTTTGTTCATGTTCTCGATGGCGCATTCGGCGGCCAGGTCCGGGTCGTCGTAGTCGTATTCGCCCTTGCTGTTGACTGGATACAGGTAGGTGTAGGAACGCAGGCGTTCGTTGACCTTGCCGCCCAACAATTCGTACACCGGTTTGTTCGCCGCTTTGCCAATGATGTCCCAGCAGGCCATCTCCAGGCCGCTGACTACACCCATCATGGTCAGGTCCGGACGCTGGGTGAAACCGCTCGAATAGGCCTGACGGAAAAAGCGCTCGATGTGGTGCGGGTCATGGTTGAGCAGGTAGCGTTCGAACACGTCTTCGATGATCGGCAGCATGGCTTTGGGGCCGAAGGTCGCGGCGTAGATCTCGCCCACACCTTCAATACCGCAATCGGTCTTGAGCTTGACGAACAGCCAGTACATGCCGCCGATGTGCGGTGGCGGTACGGCAACGATATGGGTTTCAAGGGCGACGATTTTCATCTCAGGCACCTGTTTAATTCAAAGAAGTTAATTCAAAGAAGTCTTGATCAAAGATTGACGGTTGATACGAGCGCGCAAGGCCAGGGCCGCGAGGGTCCCGAGCAGGCCGACGAAGGCGATGTAGCCGAAATACAGCTTGTAACCAAAGGCACCGGGGAAATGCTCGGTGAGGTAGCCGTTGATCAAGGGAATAAAGGCGTCCGGCAGGTAACCGACCACCGAGACAATGCCGATGGCCAGCCCGGTGATGCGCAGCGGAATGTTGCAGGTGTCGAGGATCGCCCAGTACAAACCGCGAATGGCGTAGGTCATCAAACCGATGAAGATCACCGTGCCGATCAGCAACCCCAGGCTGTTGAGTGCCGGGAACACGATCAGGCCGACCATCGCCAATGTCGCGAGGAACAGCGCCACGATCAGCACCGAGATGTTCGAGAACTTGTCACCGAGCCAACCACCGCCGATCCCGCCAATCGGGCGCATCCACAACTTGATGGTGGTGATGGTGCCGGCCATGACCGCAGTCATGCCGCCGCCCTGCAAGTAATCGGAGAAGCTGTAGGTGGCCCAGAAGATGTGATAACCGCAGAACACAATGGCGGTCACCAGCCACAGCTCAGGGATTTTCACCAAGGTGGTCAGGTCGCTGAGCAGGTTGTACTTGCCCTTCTCCACCGCCGCCGTGTCGTCCATCGACTTCGGGTCTTTGATCAATACCAGCACACAGCCGATGGCGATACAGGTGAAGGCATACAGGTAGACCACGTGCTTGAAGCCTTCGGCCGCTGACTCGCCACGGGTTTCGGTGGCGAAAGCAAACAGCCCCAGCGCGACGGTTGCCAGCAAGGCTTCCACCAGGCCGCGACCGCCGTCGAGGACGCCGAAAAACCGGCCCTGTTCCGTGTGATGGGCAATCATCTTCACCCGCTTGAGCACCGAGGCCCAGAACGTCAGGCCGGTGGTCAGACCCCAGCAACCAAAGATGATCATCAAACCGGTCATCGACGGCGCCGTGGAGTACCAAAGCCCCAGGGCTCCGGTGGCCACCAGCGAAAAGAAAATCAGAAAACGTGGCGCAATCCGGTCCGCCAGCCAACCGCTTGGCAAGTAGCTGAGCAGGAAAATCGTCCCAAGCATCGAGTACAGATAACCCAGCTCGCTGTGGTTGATCTGAAACACCTCGAGCATGGTGGTCTGGTAGACCTGACGCAGGTACAGGATCGGGTAGATCGCACCGGCGGCCAGCACCAGCAGCATCAGTTGGAAATAGCGACTTCCCTTGTCACTGTGGCTTTTTGAACCCGCGTTCGAACCCTGAACAGCGGCAACAGTGGTTGCAGGCTTGGACATCTGAGTGACCTCGGGCAGCCCGGTGGTCCGGGTGCCCCAATAATTGTTTTTATATAAATCAGGTGTACTCAGGCAAATGTGAGAGCGGGCTTGCTCGCGAAAGCGGTGTGTCAGGCCATTGATGTGTCGACTGACACACCGTCTTCGCGAGCAAGCCCGCTCCCACATAAGCGGGAGGGGTGTTCCGTATGAATCAGTACTTCATGATTACAAGCCGCGTCTGGGTAAATTCGAGCATGCCGTGCTTGCCGTCATCGCCGCCCAGACCGGAACGTTTCCACCCGGCATGGAAGCCCTGGTACGGGTCGGCCGGGGTGCGATTGACGTACAACTCGCCAGCCTCGATGGCGTTGGCCACTTTCATGGTGGTGCGGTAGTTCTCGGTGTACAGCACCGACGACAGGCCGAACTGGTGATCGTTGGCCATGGCGAGCGCTTCGTCGATGGTGCGGTACTTGAGCACTGGCAGCACCGGGCCGAAGATTTCTTCCTGGATGATTTCCATGTCCTGACGGCAGCCGCTGAGCAGGGTCGGCGGGTAGAAATGACCTTTGCCTTCGGGCAGCACACCGCCTGTTTCCAGTACAGCACCGTCGGCGATGGCGCGCTCGACCATGGCGTGGATGTTCTGCTGCGAACTGGCGTTGACCAACGGGCCCATCAGGCTGGCGTCGGTGGCACGGTCGCCGAACTTCACCGCGCTGATCTTGGCTTTGAGCAGTGCGAGGAACTGGTCGTAGACGCTTTCCTGCACATACACCCGCTCGACCGCCGTGCACAGCTGGCCACAGTGAGTGGTTTTGGAGGCAATGATCGCGGTCGCGGCGGCTTCCAGATCAGCGTCGGCTTCGATGATCGCCGGGGTTTTACCGCCCAGTTCCAGCGATGGCTTGGCAATGTTGGCCTTGCAGTAATCGAGCACGATGCGCCCGGCGTTGACGCTGCCGGTCAGGGTGATCAAACCGACAGCCTTGTGGGTGCAGACGCTGGCGGCGGTGGCGTGGTCCATGGTCAGGATGTTCACCACGCCGGCCGGCAAGCCGGATTGCTGCACAGCCTTGGCGATTTCAAACGCCGACGTCGGAGTATTGTTGCTCGGGCGCACCACCACGGTGTTGCCGGCAATCAGCGCCGGGGCGATTTTGCGCAGCAGCGTATAGACCGGGTAGTTGAACGGAATCAGGCACGCGACCACGCCAATCGGCTCGCGGTGCAGGAACAGGTTTTCGTTCGGGGTGTCGCTGGGAATGATCTCGCCTTCGATACGACGCGCCCACTCGGCGTGGTAACGGGTGATCTGCGCGGCGTAACGGGCTTCGTTGCTGGCGTCGACAACGCTCTTGCCGGACTCGGCGGCCAGGGCGGCACCGATGTTTTCGGCGCAGGCCTCAAGGGCTTCGGCGAAAGCCCGCAGGTGTTCGGCGCGTTCGATGCTGGTGAGTTTGCCCCAGACCTTCTGCGCGGCGGCTGCGGCGTCTACGGCGGCCGTGGCTTCAGCGGTAGTAGCCGCCGAGACCTGACCGACCAAGGCTTCGGTCGCCGGGTTGTAGACTGCAATCAGCGCATCGCTGGCAGGCTCAATGAAGTGACCGTTTACAAAGTTTCGCTCGAGTCGCATGTGAATCGCCCATCGTTGTTTTTATCCAGTTCCCGCAGTCTTGGCATCCTGCACGGGTTGAACAAACGATTTATTGAGCGGGGGAACATTCGAAAAAGGCAGGTTACCCCTTGAACGAATCAAATCCCCTGTGGGAGCGAGCTTGCTCGCGATGACGGAGTGTCAGGCAACACTAATGCGACTGATACATCGCCATCGCGAGCAAGCTCGCTCCCACAAGGGTTATGCGGGTTTAGCTGGCGGCGGTGGAGGGTTCGAGCTGGCGCTGCGCCAACCAGATTTCCTCCTGCAACCACTGGCTGAACACCTGCAATTGCGGCATCAACGTCTGCTCCGGCCGGGTCACCAGCCAGTAGGATTGATGCCCTTCCACGTGCACGTTCAGCACCTGGGTCAACTGCCCGCTGGCCAGCTCCGGGGCGACCATGTGCCAGTCGGCGATGGTGATGCCCAAACCATCGGTGGCCGCGCGGATGGCCAGGTCCAGCAGGTCGAATTCATAACCGCCCTGGGTGTCGACACCGCTGATTTTCGCCGCGTCCAGCCAGTGTTTCCAGGTCAGGTAGCGCTGGTCTTCCCGGGCCAGCACGTGCAGCAAGGTCAGGCGATTGAGATCGATGCCGCCCTCGCTCCATTCCCGCGCATACAGCGACGGCGCGCACACCGCGATGTGCCGTTCCTGGATCAGCAGCGAGCTGTCCAGCCCGTCCCATTCGCCATCGCCAAAACGGATCGCGCAGTCCAGGGTGCTGGTTTCCGCCAGGCTGTCCTGCAGGCGGGTGGTGATGCTCAACTCCAGTTCCGGGTGCTTCTCCCGCAGGCGTCCCAGGCGTGGCATCAACCAGCGGCTGGTGAAGGTCGGCGGCGCGTTGATGTGCAGCCGATTGGCGTGAGATTTCTGCTGGATGCTGCGCACCGTCAGCTCGATCTTGTCGAAGGATTGATGCAGCGCCCGCAGCAAAACGCGGCCGGCGCTGGTCAGTTCAAGGTGATGATGCCGGCGCTCCAGCAGGTTCTCGCCCAGTTGTTCCTCCAGCTGACGCACCTGCCGGCTGACCGCACTCTGGGTGACATTGAGCAACTCCGCCGCCCGGGTAAAGCTGCCGGTGCTGCCGGCCACTTCGAAGGCTTTGAGCGCATTGAGCGCGGGCATTTTGCGTTTCATGAAGGTGACTCGCGCAAGGGCTGACGAGTGCCAAGCATCCCACGGCTTGTGGGAAATTTCCTGAGTAACATGCATTTTTGTGTTGTGCAGGACGATTTCAATCTGATGATGAGCGGCTTTGGGTGGGAGCGGGCTTGCTCGCGAAAGCGGTATGTCAGGTGACATTTTTGTCGAATGACCCACCGTTTCGCGAGCAAGCCCGCTCCCACCTTTGATCTCATTGGCCGATGGCGGGCTGTCTAGCTCAAGCCCCCACCTTCCCTGCGCTCAGTAACATGCCTTTATCGAACGTTTGCGCGTTGAATTTATCGTTTGTCGATCTTTGCGCCGACGACAAAACTGCGGCCATCTCAAATAAAAACAACATGAGAGCTGCCCCATGCCCCATCTCGACGAGCTAACAACTCTGGACGGCGCTCTGCCGCATCCAGCGGTAAACGACCTGTGCACTCAAGTCAAAAGTGGCGAGATCAACCGCCGACAATTCCTGCGCACCGCCGCGCTGCTGGGCATCACCGCCGCCAGCGCCAGCACCTTCCTCGGTTCCGCCCTGCTCGGTAATTCGGCCCACGCCGCCGATTCCGTGCCGCCGCGCCAGGGTGGCAGCCTGCGGTTTGCCTGCGCCATCCAGGAAATCCAGGACCCGATGCTGATCACCTGGATCGAAGCCTCGAACCTGCTGCGCAACTCGCTGGAATACCTGACTTGGGTCGACGCCGACAACATCACTCACCCGTACCTGGCCGAAAGCTGGAGCCCGTCGGACGACCTGAAGACCTGGACCTTCAACCTGCGCCAGGACGTGAAGTGGAGCAACGGCGACACCTTCAACGTCGAGGACGTGCAGCACAACATCGAACGCTGGATTGCCGCCGACTCCAAGTCGGTCAACCGCACCGCGTTCCAGGACATCAGCGCCTTCGAAAAACTTGGCGACTTCCAGTTCCGCCTGGTGCTCAAGCGGCCGATGCTGGCGATCCCGGAAATGCTCAACGCCTTCACCTGCGCCATCGTCCACCGCAGCTTCAAGGCCGGTGACGACTGGGCGAAAAATCCGCTGGGCACCGGTCCATTCAAGCTTGTCTCTTTTGCCGTGAACAAGCAGGCAACCTTCGCCAAGCGTGCCGACTACTGGCGCAAACCGGCCAACCTCGACGAGTTGCGTTACGTCGACATGGGCACCGACATCTCCACCCACCTCGCGGCGTTGCAGGCCGGGCAAGTGGACGTGCTGTACCGCGTGACCGTGGCCGAACTCGACCTGGCCAAACGCTTGCCGGGCGCGCAATTGCTGACCTGCAAATCGGCGCAAGCCGTCGTTATGCGCATGGCCTGCGACCAGAAGCCGTTCGATGACCTGCGGATTCGCAAAGCCGTGGTGCTCTGCGCCGACAACGCGCAAATGCTCAAGATCGCCTATCGAGGCATGGGCACCTTGGGTGAAGACCACCACGTCGCCCCGTCCCACCCGGAATACTTCCCGCTGCCCAAACGTGCCCGTGATGTGGCTGGCGCGAAAAAGCTTCTCGCCGAAGCCGGGCATCCGAACGGCATCGACATCGACCTGATCGTCGGCAACACCCAGGGCCGTTACGAACAGGATTGCGCGCAGATCCTGCAACAGAACTGCGCCGAGGCCGGCATCCGCATCAACCTCAAGGTTATTCCGGCCACCCAGTACTGGCCGATCTGGGACAAAGCCGCGTTCAGCCTCACCTACTGGGCTCACCGCCCATTGGGCGTGATGTCCCTGGAACTGGCCTACCGCAGCGGCGCGGCCTGGAACGAAAGCCACTACAGCGACCCGGCCTTCGACGCCGCGCTGGATAAAGCCATGGGCATCATCGACCCGAAACAACGGGCCGTGGCCATGCAAAGCGTCGAGCAAATCCTGCAAGACGCCTGCGTCATGGTGCAGCCGTTCTGGGGCGACAAGTTCACCGCTGCCAGCAAGAAGGTCCAGGGCTTCCAGGTTCACCCGTCGGACTTCTACCCAATGGATGAAGTCTGGTTGAGCGCCTGATTCAAGCGCCCGAACGCGCTCGTCCACTGCGGTGCGGCGGGCGCCATCCCTTGATTAGCCGGAGCGTGCGAGCATGGCTGAATTTCTATTGCGCAAGTTATTGGCGCTGGCGGCAACCCTGCTGTCGGTGTCAGTGATCGTGTTCCTGGCCCTGGAACTGAACATCGAGGACGTCGCAATCAACGTCCTCGGCCCCTACTCCGCTGCCGACCAACGCGCCGCGTGGCTAGTGGAACACGGTTACAACCAACCCTTTGTCTGGCGCTACCTGGTGTGGCTGAAGGATTTTGTCCACGGCGACTGGGGTACTTCGGTGCACTTCCGTGAGCCTGTGATTGACCTGCTGCTACCGAATCTCGGGCAAACGCTAATCCTTGCTGGACTGGCCTTGCTGGTGATGGTACCGGTGGCGCTGACGCTCGGGATTCTGGCGGGCATTCGCCAGGGTTCGGCGGTGGATCGGCTGGTGTCGTTTCTTTCGATCGTCACCACTTCAATTCCGGACTTCGCCAGCGCGGTGTTTGTCTCGGCGATCTTCGTCTTTTGGCTCAACTGGCTGCCGGGCGTAAGCAGCATGAGCGACGGCTTCAACGCTGTGGAACTGGCGCTGCCATTGATGGTGCTGTGCCTGTTCGGCATCGGTTATCTGGCGCGGATCACTCGCGCCTCGATGGTCGAAGTGATGCAGGCGCCGTACATCCGCACCGCCCGCCTCAAAGGCGCGTCGACTTCACGCATCGTGCTGCGCCATGCGCTACGCAACGTGCTGATCGCACCGATCACGGTGATCATGTTGTACATCCCGTGGTTGCTGTCGAACGTGATCGTGGTCGAGGTGTTCTTCGCCTACAAAGGCTTCGGTTCGCTGCTCTACACCGCGTCGCTGAACCATGACGTCTACTTGATCGAAGCCTGCGCGATGATCAGCGGCATCGTGGTCGGCGCGACCAAAATCTTCTCGGACCTGGCCTACACCTGGCTCAACCCGCGCATCACCTTGCGCAGTCTTGGCGGAGGTGGCCAATGAACTTCCTCAACTCGTTCAAACATCCCTTGGCGTTGCTTGGTTTGCTGCTGGTCGGCGGCTGGGTGCTGATGGCGCTGTTCGCGCCGTGGCTGGCGCCCCACGATCCACTGGAAAGCTTCACCCCGCTGCTGACGCCGATGACCCCGGATGGCAACGGCATGAGCTTCCTGCTGGGCACTGACATGATTGGCCGGGACATTCTTTCGCGGCTGATCTGGGGCACGCGCACCGTGTTGTTCTGGTCGATCCTGGCGACGCTGACCGCGTTCGCCGTGGGCATCGCCATGGGCCTGTGTGCCGGTTACTTCAATGGCTGGGTCGATGGGTTGCTGTCGTATGTCGCCGACACCGTGCTGTCGTTCCCGGTGCTGGTGTTGTACATCGTGATCATCATCGCCCTCGGCGCCTCGGCGCTGAACATCCTGATTGCGGTGACCTTCACCAGCGCCCCGGCAATCTTCCGGATCATGCGCGCACTGACCATCGACATCCGCTCCCGGGACTACGTGCTCAGCGCGATCACCCAGGGCGAAGGTTCGCTGCGAATCATGCTGGTGGAAATCCTCCCCAACTGCGGCGGCCCGCTGATCGTCGATTTCTGCCTGCGCATCGGCTACACCGCAATCATGATCGGCGCCCTCGGTTTCCTCGGCCTCGGCCTGCCACCACCGACCCCGGACTGGGGCGGCATGATCAACGAAGGCCGCAGCATGGCCATCGCTTTCCCGCACCTGGTGATCTTCCCGTGCATTGCCATCTCCACCCTGATGCTGGGCCTGAGCCTGCTGGCGGACGGTCTGGACGAACACGCCCAGAAAGGCACAAGGAGTTGAGCATGAGTCAAATGCAGAATTTGCAACAGGTGCTACGCGTGGAGAACCTCTCCATCGAACTGCCCGCCGGCGCTGACCGTAGCCACGCCGTAAAGGGCATCAGCCTCGACGTACGCAAAGGTGAAATTCTTTGTGTGATCGGCGAATCCGGCTCCGGCAAATCGGTGCTTTCGGCGGCGATCATGGGCGACTACGCCAAGGGCCTGCGGCACAGCGAAGGCGTGATCGACTTTCTCGGCGACGACATCTGCCGCATGGACGAACACTCCCTGCGCCGCTTGCGCGGCAACCGCATCGCGATGATTTTCCAGGAGCCTATGGCGGCGCTGAACCCGGCGATTCGCATCGGTCAGCAGGTCGAGGAGATCTTCGACATTCACGCGCCGACCATGCCCGCCGCCGAGCGCCGCGAACGCATGCTCGCCCTGCTCGACTCCACCCAATTGCCCGACCCGCCACGGATCGCCAACAGCTTTCCCCATCAACTCTCCGGTGGCCAATGCCAACGGGTGGTGATTGCCATGGCGCTGGCGATGAACCCGGATTTGCTGATCGCCGACGAACCAACCACGGCACTGGACGTGACCACTCAGGCCCAGGTACTGAAACTGGTGCGCGACCTGCGTGGTCGCGGCCAGCACGGGATTCTGTTCATCACCCACGACTTCGGCGTGGTGGCGGAAATTGCCGACCGCATCGCTGTGATGGAAGGTGGCGTGCTGGTGGAAATCGGTGAGCGCGATCAAGTGCTGAATGCACCGAAGCACCCGTACACCCGCAAGTTGATCGCGGCCGTACCGGCGTTGCACCCCGAGTTGCACGCACCGTGCGCCGAGGGTGAGTTGGCGTTGCGCATCGAGCATCTGACCAAAACCTACAATGTCGGCGGCCGTTTGGTGCCGGCGCTCAAGGATGTTTCGCTGCAACTGCCACGGGGCAAGACCCTGGCGATTGTCGGCGAATCCGGCTCGGGCAAGAGCACGCTGGTCAAAGCAGCGATTCGGCTGGTGGAAAGTGACAGCGGCCACGTCTGGGTCGGTGACACGGATTTCCTCGCGTTGCGCGGCTCGGCCCTGGCGGCCAATCGGCGGCGGATCCAGATGATTTTTCAGGACCCTTACGGCTCGCTCAACCCGCGGCATCGGGTCGGCGACATCATCGCCCGCGCTGCGCAACTGCGTGGATTATCGGCCAAGGATGCGTGGACCGAGGCCGGCGACTTGCTGGAACAGGTCGGGCTCAAACGTGACGCCCTCAAGCGCAAGCCACGGCAGTTCTCCGGCGGCCAGCGCCAGCGCATCGGCATCGCCCGGGCCCTGGCGATGCACCCGCAAGTGTTGATCGCTGACGAAAGCGTCTCGGCGCTGGATGTCTCGGTGCAAAAACAGGTGCTGGAGCTGCTCGCCGAGCTGCAACAGCGACTGAACCTGAGCATTTTGTTCATCACCCACGACCTGCGAGTGGCGGCGCAGATCAGCGACTACATCGCGGTGATGCGTCAGGGCGAAGTGGTGGAATACGGCACGGCGGAACAGGTGCTCTTGCGCCCGCAAAACACCTACACCCAGACCTTGCTGGCGGCGGCACCCGGCGCTTCGGCGATACCGGTGGTGCCCGTCGCGGAGCCACCGCTGAGGCTGACCCGACCTCAAGCCAACTGAGTCAATAACCCTTTCCCCATGCCGCAGCGTTCGCTGCGGCCCGGGCTGCTGTTGCCAACAATAATCAAAAAATCGGGAGTATCACTGTGCGCACATCCACCCCTCGTGCTATCCGTTCCATTGCCCTAATTCCTGTGCTTGGCGCCTTCGCGGCGCCGGCCATGGCGATTCAAGTGACCGACAACCTCGACCTCGGCGGCGCCGTTCGCGCACGTTGGGACTATGACCCGGATCGCGACATCCAGAAGTTCAACTTCGACACCGCGTTCCTTACCGCCAAGTACAACTCCGACACCTGGATTGGCGCAGCCAAGTACCGCTTCTATGGGCGGGCCTATCCTTACCAGTACACCAAGAATGTCGGTGACGTCCAGTTCGCCGAATCGGCGTGGATCGGCTACAAGTTCAACCCCGACCAGCAGGTCCAGGTTGGCCTGAACCAGGTGCCGTTCGGTTTGCAGCCGTACTTCGGCAGCACCTTCTACGAAACCCTCGGCAACGTCGTGGGCCTGGAAGACCTGGAAGAAATCGGCGCCAAGTACATCCAGCAAAGCGGCGACTGGAACATCCAGGCCGGCTACTACTTGCGCCCGGCCTGGCAAGGCAAAGGCACCAGCAAGGGTGACACCTACTCCAGCGTAGTGTCCGAAGCAGACAGTTACGTCGCCGACGGCAGCAACAACCAGGAACGCAACACGGTGGTGCTGCGGGTGGCCAAGGCCCTGGACCTGGGACCGTGGAAATCCGAAGTCGGGATCTCCGGCCTGACCTCGACCCTGGAGAACAAGGACACCAACAACGACGGCCGTCGTAACGCCGTGGCCGTGCACTACATCGGCAAAAACGGCCCATGGGGCGTGCAACTGCAAGCGGCGCGGCAGCAGATGTCGCCGCGCAACCCCGGCACCGATGAACTGGTGACCCTCGGCGGTTACGACGGCACCTTCAACGTCGCCAGTCGCGGCAACCTGTACGTGGCGGACGTGAGCTACGACGTCGGAGGCAAGTACCTGTTTGATCAAATCAGCGGGGTGAAGCTGTACGCCAACTACAGCGCCTTCGACAAATCCGCCGACGACTTCAAGACCTCGCAACGGATGATCTTCGGCACCTCGTTTTCCGTCAGCAAATTGTGGATCGCGACGGAATGGTTGTATGGCAAGAATGATCCGTACATCGGTGGGAGCAGCTACACCCAGAGTTTGGGGGCTGGCGGTAGTAACCAGTGGGAGAATCAGCTGTACATGAACATTGGGTATTACTTCTGATCCGGGATTTTTGGCGCCTTTAAGGGCCCCTTCGCGAGCAAGCTCGCTCCCACAGGTTTAGCGCATAACCTGTGGGAGCGGGCTTGCCCGCGATGACGTCAGCCCAAACACCACTTGCATCAGCCCATCACTGAAGAGTCAGATACGCCCTACAGAACATTCACCAAAAACAATAAACCTGCCCGTGCGTTAATGCGTCGAAGGCAGTTCCGGAGTCATCCTTTCATGCGTCAACTGCCCTCGCTCAACATGCTGCGCGTCTTTGAAGAAGTCGCGCGGCATCGCAGTTTCAGCCAGGCGGCGCTGGGTCTGAACGTTACCCAAGGCGCGGTCAGCCGTCAGATCAAGCAACTCGAAGACTATCTCGGTGTAGCCCTGTTCATTCGCACGCCTCAGGGCCTGTCGCTGACCGAAACCGGCATCGCCCTCTCCCCACACTTGAGCGACGCCTTCGACCACATCGAGCGCGCCCTGCAAGCGGTGCGCGTGCCCAACCTGCGCCAGCGCCTGCGCATCGTCGCACCACCGACCTGGGCCACGCGCTGGTTGTCGGCGCACTTGCGTGCCTTCTGCCAACGCTACCCAGACATCAGCCTGAGCGTGACCCACCAGAGCGGCCACGACAACCTCGCGGAAATCGACTGCCACATCCGCTTCGGCCTCGAAGCCGCTCACCATTGCAGCAGCCAGTTGCTGGTGATGGAACGGCACATGGCGGTGGCCAATCCGGAGTTGTTCGTCAACGGCCAGCCGCCGGACTTGCGGCAGTTTCCACTGCTGCACATCCTGCACGACGGCAAGCGCTTGAAGGTTTGGGAGAATTGGTTGGCGGCGATGGGGCGTGACGATATCGATGCCGCGCAAGGGCTGGAATTCAGCACGCTGGATCAGGTGATTCACACGGCTCTGGCCGGTGGCGGGTTGGCGGTGATTGACCGGCAGATGATCGAGAAGGAACTGGCCAATGGCAGCCTGCTGCCGATCACCCCGGTGGAAGTGGTGGGGCCGTATGGCTATTGGCTGGATGTGGCGAATGACAAACAGGGGTTGTCGAAAGTGCGGTTGTTTACCGAGTGGCTGGGGTTGGTCAGCAACCCATAGAACAACGACATTCAAGTGTGGGAGCGGGCTTGCTCGCTCCCACATTGGTTAATGGGTGGGTGTTAGAGCCCGCCCATCAACAGGTATTTGATTTCCAGGTAGTCGTCCAGACCGTACTTCGAACCTTCGCGACCGAGGCCCGATTCCTTGATGCCACCGAACGGTGCGACTTCCGTGGAAATGATCCCTTCGTTGATCCCGACCATACCGGCTTCCAGGCCTTCGGCCATGCGCCACACGCGACCAATGTCGCGGCTGTAGAAGTAGGCCGACAACCCGTACGGCGTGTCGTTGGCCCGTTGCAGCACCTCGGCTTCGTCCTTGAAGCGGAAGCACGCGGCCACCGGGCCGAAGGTTTCGTCCTGGGCGATCAGCATCTCGCTGTTGGCGTCGGTGAGGATGGTCGGCTCAAAGAACGTGCCGCCGAGCGCATGACGACGACCGCCGCACAACAGTTTGGCGCCCTTCTCCAACGCATCGCCCACGTGCAGTTCGACCTTGGCCAACGCCGCCGCGTTGATCAGCGGACCTTGCTCGGTTTCACCGTCCAGCGCACTGCCGACGCGCATCGCCGCGACCGCTTCAGCGAGTTTGCCGGTGAAGGCTTCGTACACGCCGTCCTGAATGAAAAAGCGGTTCACGCAAACGCAGGTCTGCCCGGTGTTGCGGAATTTCGAGGCCATGGCGCCTTTGACGGCGGCGTCCAGATCGGCGTCGTCGAAGACAATGAACGGTGCGTTGCCGCCCAGTTCCAGCGAGACCTTTTTCAAAGTCTCGGCGGCCTGGCGCATCAGCAGTTTGCCGGTGCGGGTGGAACCGGTGAACGACAACTTGCGCACGATGCTGGAAGCTTGCAGCGCCCCGCCAATCGCCACCGCGTCACCGGAAACGATGTTGAACACGCCCGCCGGAATGCCCGCCTGTTCCGCCAGCACCGCCAGGGCAAAGGCCGACAGCGGGGTTTCTTCCGACGGTTTGAGGATCATCGTGCAACCCGCCGCCAGCGCCGGGCCGACCTTGCGGGTGACCATCGCCAACGGGAAGTTCCACGGGGTAATCGCCGCGACGACGCCTATGGCTTCCTTGACCACGATGATTCGCGCGTCAACCTTGTGGCTCGGGATCACGTCGCCGTAAGCGCGCTTGGCCTCTTCGGCGAACCACTCCAGAAAGCTTGCGGCGTAGACCACTTCGCCCAAGGCTTCGGACAACGGTTTGCCCTGTTCACGGCTGAGTAAGGTGGCCAGGTCCTTCTGGTTGCTCAGCATCAGCTCGCTCCAGCGCTTGAGGCGCTGGCTGCGTTCCTTGGCGGTCAACTTGCGCCAGGCCGGCAAGGCACGGTTGGCGGCCGCGATGGCGAGGTTGGTTTCTTCGGCACCGGCCTTTTGCACTTCGGCGATCAGTTCGCCGTTGGCCGGGTTGAGCACCGGATAAGTCGCACCACCGCTGGACCATTGGCCATCGATGAAATTGCCGTTACGGATCAGCGCGCTCATGCCACATCCTCGGTCAGATTGAAGCGTTCCAGACCCGCCCGGGCCGAGCGCAGGATGCGTTTACCGGCGGTGTAATCGTTGATCACGTCGCACGGGGTGTAGTTGCGTTCCAGTTCATGCAGTTCTTCGGCATCAAGCCTGGTCTCCAGTGCCGCCAGGGCACTGTCGAACTGCGCGGTGGTGTCAGCGCCCACCAGCATGCAATCGACGCCCGGATGGTTGGCGACCCAGGCCTGGGCGATCTGCGCGTTCGATACACCACGGGCACGGGCCACCCGTTGCACCGAATGAGCGATTTCGAACGAGGCTTCGTCGCTGTACATCTGTTGGGTGAAAAAGTCGGTCTGGTTGCGGGTCGATTGCACGTCGCCGGTTAGCAACCCACGGGCCAGCGGACTGAACACCGAGACGCCAAGGCCCTGATCGCGGCAGAACGGGATCATCTCGCGCTCTTCTTCGCGGTAGGCGCAGTTCAGTTGCAGCTGCATGTTGATCGGCTTGACCCAACCATTGCGTTCGCAAGCCATGAGGATCTTCGCCAGTTGCCCGGTGAGCATGGTCGACACGCCAATGTAACGGGCCTTGCCGGAACGCACGATGTCGTTCATCGCGCTCATGGTTTCTTCAACCGGGGTGTTCACGTCGAAGTAATGCAGCATGAACACATCAACGTAATCCATGTTCAGACGCTTCAACGAGGCATCGATGCTGTCCATGATGTGCTTGCGCGAATGGCCGCTGGCATTGATGCCGTTGCGGGTGCCGTAGCCGACTTTGGTGGTGATCACCAGGTCTTCACGACGGGCCAGGCGCTGGACGATACGCCCCACCACTTCCTCGCCTGTGCCTGCGGAATAGAAGTCCGCCAGGTCGATGAAATTCACCCCGTTGTCCAAAGCGTGGGCGACGATCGGCTCGCTTTGCTTTTCATTGAAAATCCACGGTTTCCAGTCCGGAGTGCCCATATTCATGGTGCCCAGGCACAGGCGGGAGACTTGCAGGCCGGAGTTGCCCAAACGAATGTATTGCATGGCGCGGACCTCAGGCTTTTGGCGTGTAGAAAGGGTTGCTGATGTGATCGACCACATCCGCCAGTTGCGCGGTTTCCGGCTTGCCGGTCAGGGCGGCGCGGATCGCTGTGCGGCAGGCGTTGTAGTTGTTCAGGTAGACCGCATCGAGGTCATCGCAGGCCGGGTTGACCCAGTTGGCCGTGACGATGGCCCACTCGTCTTCGGCTTCCGGTGGCAAGGTGCCGTCCAGCAGCGCTTCAAGTACAGCCTTGGCGATCCCGGCCTGGGATGCGCCCCAAGTGGCGTTGCCATGCAGGTCGCTGCTGATCGCGGCTTTGTTGACATAAAGGGTCATCGGCTTGACCGGGATGTTCGGCTGGGCGATCACCATGAACGGGCAATGCCCCTGGCTCGGCGATGCCAGGCTGTTGGCAAACGCCTGCCCTGCCGGACCGTTGCGCGGGCCAATCAGAATGTTGATGTGCGCGGCGTTCACGCCAGGGCCTTCGAAACCTTCACCGATGTACAGGTCGAGTTCTTTCATGGGTCATTGCTCTTTTTGGATTTTTTTGGGTGATCAGAAGTGCACGCGGATCGTGAAGATCGCGGGGCAAATATCGGGGTTCGAAGAGCGCAGCACAGGGCTGGCGAGGACACGGCAGTGGGGCTTAGTCATGATTGCAAACGCTCTTTGTTGTTGATGAGCTGTGTTTGCGATTTTTTAACACTGGGGGTTCGGGGGGCTGTAACCATTAAAAGTCATGGGGGCATGAGTTCTGGTCATACCCAGCCCCGCCTGGTAGACCGCTGCCACGCCTTCGAAGACGTGTTCAATGTCGAGCGCCACAGCTCTATTTGAGAGGATGCCCTACGCAGAAAAGGGCGACCGGAAAAAAGGGCCGTTCAAGACGCAAGGCTTCCTTCATCTTAATGTCATCAAAACCCATCACGACTACACCGCCCAGACCCGCTGCGGTGACCGCCAAATACATATTTTGAGCGGCTGCTCCAGCTTCGAAATCAACGTAGCGTGCGCCCCTTAGACCGTCGGCTTGTTGAGCCGCGGTATCCATCAACGTTCATCCATGCGAGTTTGTGCTGACAGTAGCAGACGCTCTGCTGCCTTCTGCTCGCACTCAAAGAAATTCCTTTCGGATGTCGATACTCGACCGTTCGCCAATATTCCGGTAGTTCTGCGTGAGCCACGCCTCGGCCTCGCGTCGTCCGTTGTCGCGCAGTCCGCAAAGGAAGTCCCAGCCCGCGTTGTACTTGCTGGACACGCTGAGGGCGCACATCGCTTCGTCGGACCGAATGGAGTGGATCATCATCTCCTTCATCTCGTCGCGATCGACCTTGCCTTGCTGGATGAGGTCGGTGACAAAGGCGATGGTGCGCATCTCACGCATCAGCGACGAGTTGAAGCTGATTTCATTGATGCGATTAAGGATATCGGCAGCTGTAATGGGCACGCCCGTGCGGACGAGCGGGTTGATGTGGACGATCACCACATCGCGCGTATTGCAGTGGTAGATCAACGGGAAAATGGCCGGGTTTCCCATATAGCCGCCATCCCAGTAGTGCTGGCCGTCGATCGTGATCGCCTGGAACAATGTCGGCACACAGGCCGAAGCAAGCACCGCTTCGGCGCTGACGTCCTCGCCCGAGAAGATGCGTATCTTCCCCGTCTCGACATTGGTTGCGCACAGATAGAGGTGGAGCGGGCATTGCTTTCGCAAGGCGGCGAAATCGATATGACTCTCCAGCACCTCCCGCAGCGGATTCAAGTTGTGGCGATTGAACTGGTAAGGCGAGAAGATACGAAGCGCCATGTCCGCGAACGCATACACGGGCGAATGGTCCAGCCCGAAGCTGTGCGTCCCTTTCAGCCATGGCATCCAGCGCAATGGGTTATGACGCTCGGCGGACTGCGCCACGGCGTACCAGAAATCGTGCAGCGCCTGGCGCGCGCCGGTCTCGCCACCTTGCAGCATGCCGTAGGCCAGCACGACGGCATTCATCGCGCCGGCACTGGTTGCACTCACCCCTTCAATGGCAAGCCTGCCGTCCTCGAGCAACCGATCGAGCACCCCCCAAGTGAACGCACCGTGCATCCCGCCGCCCTGCAAAGCCAGCGCGACTGACTTACGCTCATGCGTCATCGATCGTTCACTCCCCGCTTGGTGCCCAGGCATCGAGCAGCGCCTTGGCTTGTAGCAAATCAACGCTGTCGAAGCCTTCGGTGAAGAAACTATAGATGTCGGCCAGCATCTGCCTGGCCGCCTCCCTGTCTCGTGTTGCCCATAGCTGAGCAAGGCTCACTGTGGCTCGTAACTCGAGTGACTTTGCCCCTTGCTGTCGAGCGATCGAGATCGCCTGGTGAAAGCATGCTTGCGCTTGCTGCTGCACGGCAGAATCCTGTCTGTCTTCGCCCGGACATTGGAGGATAAGAGTTCCCTTGAGCCTGTACAGTTCTGCTTCGTAAAAGTGCTCGCCTGTTCTGTCCACCATAGCCAGCGCGTCGGTCACGACATCCAATCCTGCCTGCGGTTGCCCGGCGCGCCCGTGAGCTGCGGCCAGCAGGGCCAGAAAATAAGAGCATCCAAGCTCTGCTCCGGCTGCCTGGTAAGTGGCGATACCCTGGGTGATCTGAGCGATACCCTCGTCCAGGTTTCCCTGCTCGGCGCGAGCCCAACCCTGGAGAATAGTCCCCCACGCCAAATAAAACGGAAACCCTTGTTCGAGTGAAAGCTTGATGGCGGCATCAGCACACTCTTCGGCAAGTTGTACGTCGTGCCGAAACTGTCCCAGTATCGAGGTACCAGACAGGGTGAAGGCCAGGCTGAACGGGTCGCAAATCTTATTGGCCAGAGCAAGGGCATCCCGGCTGCGCGTGCTTGCCTGATCGGGGAAACCCAATAACCAAAGGGACCAGGCCGAGTGTGTCAGGGCGTAGCCCGGGTCTATGCCGTACGTAATGGCATGTGTGCTATGACGGTCCGGATTGTAGAGGACACGCACCCGCTCCTGGTGTTCAAGGGCATTGCGCAGATCCCCCTGTAAAAGCAATGTCGCCCCGAGTGCCGCATGGGCTCCCACGAGCAAGTCCGGATTCTGCGCAGTTTGCGCAACACTGAGCAATCGTTCACCCAGTTCGCATGCAGTTGAGTATTGCGCACGCAACTGGTAGTGCGTCCGCAGCCCCAGCAGCGCAGGGAAAAGCGAGTCGTCGCCTACTTGCGCGCATAGCGCCAGTGCACGGGTGTAGGTGGCCGCCACCTCGGGCACACCATAGCCTCGCACGGCCATCAAGGCCGGCCCCAGGCAGAGCAGCAACGTCAGTTCCTGATGAGCACGCGCGGGCGTGTCGGGCAGATGCTCGAGCAATTCCAGCGCCGCGCCGAGGTGCCGCACCGCATCGAGATGGGCACTATGCTGGAGGGCCTGTTGCCCGGTACGCTGCAGGTATTCCACGGCCTTCGGGACATTCCCGCTCAGTCTGTAGTGGTGCGCCAGTTCGCTGCAGTAATCCGCGATGCGGGTGGGGAACAGTGCCTCAATGGCCTGCGCCGTGCGTTCGTGCAGTGCGCTACGCCGCTCCGTGAGTAGCGAGTAGCCTGCGACCTCCTGGGTCAGCGCATGCTTGAACGAATACTCCACCTCCGGAAAGGCGGGCCGCTGGTAAATGAACTCCGCGGCCTCCAATCGGGCCAGCAGATCGCGCAAATCGTCGTCCATCCGAGCGCCCCGTCCATCATAGATGCGCTGGATCAGACTGAACACAAACTCCTTGCCGATGACGGCGAGCGTCTGCAGCAATTCCTTCTGCGCAACGGGGAGCCGGTCGATACGGGCGGCGAGCACACCCTGCACAGTGGTGGGAATGTGCAGCGCAGCCGGAGTTTGCTCGATCCGGTAACGGCCGGGTTCGCCGAGCAGCGATTTCTCCTCGACCAGCGTTTGCACTACTTCCTCCATGAAGAAAGGGTTGCCCTCCGTCTTCTCCAGGATGAGCTGTTTGAGGGGGACGAGGGTCAGATCGTCCCCAAGCAGGGCCGCGAGCATTCCCTGGGCTTCGGCCGGGCCCAGCGGTTCGAGCCGCAGCTGGCTGCAATGGCCCGCGTGCGTCCACACAGGTTGATACTCGGGCCGGTAGTTCACGAGGAGCAGGATCGGAGCACTCGCCACGCGGTCGATGAGGCACGCGAGGAATGCTTCGGTCTCGCGGTCCAGCCATTGCAGGTCCTCGAACAGCAGTTCGATCGGCTGATCGCGACTCTCGCGCGCCAGGAGTTGCGTAATCGCGTCGAAGATGCGATCGCGCCGGATCTGCGGATCCATTTCCGCGAGCGCCGAACTGCGTTCGCCAATACCCAGCAGATAAAGCAGGTAGGGCACGAGATCCTCGAAGCTGCGCTCAAGCGTCAGGGTCTTGCCCATGACCTTTTCCCGGCACCGCCGCTCGTCGTCCAGGGCAGTGATCTGAAAATAGTTTTTCAGAAGCTCGATGAGCGGAAAATAAGCAAAGGCCTTGCCGTGCGACACCGAGAACGTCTCCAGCACCAGACAGCCGCGCCGCGAGCGTTCCTTGAACTCATGGAACAGCCGCGACTTCCCGACCCCGGCCTCGCCTACCACCGCGACAACCTGCCCGAGGCCCCCTTTGGCCTGATCGAGCGCCTGATGCAGGTGGTCCAGCTCGACCTGGCGGCCGACGAACCTGGCCAGTCCGCGATGTGCCGCCAGTTGCAGGCGCGTGCGCAGCGCGCCGATACCCTGCACCTCGTACACGACGAGCGGTTCGGGGATACCTTTGACCTGGGTGGCCCCCAGAGTCCTGAACTCGAAATAGCCCTCCGCCAACTTGTGGGTGGACTCGCTCACCAGGATCGACGATGGCGCGGCGATTCCCTCCATCCGGGACGCAATGTGGATCGTGTGCCCGACCGGATCGTAATCGGTGTGCAAATTGTCCGTGCGGATCGAACGCACGACGACCTCTCCGGTGTGGATGCCAACGCGGATTTGCAGCGGAATGCCTTTCTCCAGACGAATACGGTCGCCATGTCGGTGTATCGCCTCCTGCATGCGCAGAGCCGCATACAGCGCCCGCTGCGGGTGGTCTTCATGGGCGATGGGTGCGCCGAATAGCGCAAGGATGCCATCGCCCAGCGTCTTGGCCACATAGCCTTCGTAGTAGTGGACGGCTTCCATCATCAGCGCAATGACGGGCTCGATCAGGCGCTGGGCCTCTTCCGGATCGAGGTCGTGGATCAGCGCCATGGAACCAGCCATGTCGGCAAACAGCGCCGTGATGGTCTTGCGTTCGCCGGCGGTCTCGCCCCGGGCTTCCATGGCCGCCTGTTCAGCGCGGATGCGTTCGGCAAGGTAATGGGGCGTGTAATGAATGGGCGCTGGAGAAGCCTCTGAAACAGGCTGGGGGCGCGGTGATGGCGCAGCAGGCGCATCGGTTAGCGGTGCGCCGCATTCACTACAGAATTTGGCGCCAAGGCCCGCCTCGTGGCCACAGCGCGGACAGCTGCAAGACAGCCTGGTGCCGCACGCTTCACAGAAGCTGGCCCCGGAGGGATTCTCGAATTCGCAGTTTGCGCAGCGCATACGACCTCCTCCTTTGCCTGGTGCCTGCTTCTTAACATTAGGCGCCGGACCCGCTGGCGGCAAGACGCAACCGGATGAGGCTTTTTTTAATACTCGTTCGTTATGCAGACGGTGCCTTCAGTACCTGCTGCACCGCACCGTCCACACTCAAACCACTGAGTACTACCTGCAAACGCTCTGTTTCCGGCAAGGCCGACAATGCTGCTTTGGCCTCGTGCTTCAATCGTGCCAACACCAATCGCCGGCCTTCGACGCTGACATGAACAAAGAATTCCTCCAGCGCCTCGATGCTGGTGCCATCCAGGTCGGGTGACTCCTCCAGACTCAGAATCACCGTATGAATCGGCTCCTCACTGTCTCGTATCAACCTGAGCGCCCCGCCCAGGATCCGTTCGACATTGGCGAAAAACAGTGGCTCACCGGGGCGAAGAATAAGCACACCAGGAATTTTCAGGGCCAAAGGATGCCGCTGCAGGTCGACGTAATCATGCCCGCCGCCCATTTGCCCAAGGATCTGGATATCCGCCGAGGACATCTGCCGCAGCATCAGCATCACGCTGATGGCAACCGCTACCAACAATCCGTCCAGCACGCCGAGTACCAACACCGCAACCACGGCACAGATGACCAGCAACCGATCGCGGCGCCAGATAAAATAGCGCCCTAGCGGCTCCAGGCTCAGCCCACGAGCCAGGGCCTGAATGACGATGGCGGCCAGTACCGGCTCCGGCGTCAGGGCAATATATGGCAGCACGGTCAACACGATGACCAGCACCACCAAGGCCGCGACACCCCCCGCCAGACGTGAACCGGCACCTGCTGCTTCATTGGCGGAGGTCGCCGAATAGCCAGCGCCCGCCGGCATGCCATGAAACAGGCCGGACAGCAGATTGGCCGCCCCCAGCGCCAGCAAATCCCGGTTCGTAGACACCCGATCGCCATGTTTGAGGGCAAAAGAACTGATCGAGCCGTACGACTCGGCATACAAGATCATCACCATGGCAAAGCCCAACTCACCGAGGCGCAACCAGCTAGTGAATGGCAACACCGGCAACTGTGGGACTTCCAGGCTCAGGTCGATCACACCGATCAGATTCACACCATAGGCCGGCAGGTTCAGCCACTGACCGGCCGCGATGCCGACCATCACCACCAACAGTCCTCCCGGCATGTGTTTGACCCGTGCAAACAGCCATAACAGCGCCAGGGCAACCGCCGCAACACCGGCGCCGGTCCAGTTCCAGCGCGGTAATTGCTCCAGTAACTCAGGCAGAAAGCGAATCAGGTTGCTGTTCGTCAGGTGCACGCCAACAACCGTCGCGACCTGTTTGAGGATGATGGTGATCGCCAGCCCTAAAGCGAACCCGCGCAACACGGGCTTGGCAATGAAGGACGTCACGCTGCCGAGCTTGAACAGCCCCGCCAGTAAAAAGAACGCCCCGGTGACCAATACCAGACCGATTGCCAGCGTCAATCGCAGCGCCGAATCGCCACCGGCAAGCGTCGCGGTTGCCGCTGCCAGAACGGCTGCCGAAGAGGATGTCGCGGACACAATGGCGAAACGGCTGGTACCGAACAGCCCGTAACACAGTAAACCGGCGAACAAGGCGATGACCCCGGCCTGAGGCGGTAATGCACCAATGCTCGAATAGGCAACGGCTTCAGGCAACAGCAAGCCGGCAATCGACAAGCCTGCCAGCAGATCCTGCGTCCGGCTTGCCTGCGGCGGTGCCGCCTGCTCTGGGGCTGGCGCAGAGGTTGGGGCGCGCGGACTACTCAGCAATCGAACTGACCCCGCTCGACAGGAAACGGGGCTTCTGACTGCGTGCAAGATTCATGGTGTTGGCCTGAAGTTTCTGACCCTGATCGGTTACAAGGTCACTGGCGATTCGGCTCTGGGGGGGAAATCAGCCCGGAGAAACTTACTGAACGGCGTCGCGTCCGTAAGCCGCAAGCATAGTCGCCAATAGCGATACGGCCTTGATATCAATCAACCGGGCAGCGTTCACACGCTGAACCGGCCGTCGCCAAGGGTCAGTTAAGGTGCGAAACCTGTGGGAGCCGGGCTTGCCCGCGAAGCGAACACCGCGGTTTTTCAGGCATTACGCGTCATCGTTCTTCGCGGGCAAGCCCGCTCCCACAGGTTTTTCTGCAACTTAACTGACCCTTGGCCGCCGGCTCAGGTTCAGGCTGTGAGCGAATAGATCAACGCCGAAATCGCCACCAGCCCTACCAGCGTCACGAAGACGTTGGAGGCCTGACCGCGATACCGAGCCATGGCCGGCACACGACGAATCGCATACATCGGCATCAGGAACAGAATCGCCGCGATGATCGGGCCACCGAGGGTCTCGATCATGCCGAGGATGCTCGGGTTGAGCGTCGCGACGATCCAGCACACCACCAGCATGAAAGCTGCAGTCATGCGATCCAGAGCCTTCGGCGTCGGGCGACGACCGCTCTTGACGATCAAGCCCTTCAAGCCTTCGCTGGCGCCAATGTAGTGGCCCAGGAACGACTTGGAGATCGCCACAAATGCAATCAGCGGTGCGGCGAAAGCAATCGTCGGGTTGCTGAAATGGTTGGCCAGGTACGACAGGATCGACAGGTTCTGCGCCTTGGCTTCGGCCAGTTGTGCCGGTGACAAGGTCAACACACAGCTGAAGACGAAGAACAGCACCATCACCACCATCAAGCCGTGGGCGCGCGACAGAATCTGTGAGCTGCGCTCTTCGGCATGGGCGCCATAACTGCGCTTCTGATCCACTGCAAACGCCGAGATGATCGGCGAGTGGTTGAACGAGAACACCATCACCGGAATCGCCAGCCACAGGGTATGCAGCAGGGCCGACGGCTCAGGCAGCGTGGAGGCGGTAGCCAGAATGCCGCCGTTCCAGTGCGGCACCAGAAAAACCGCTAAAAACAGCAAGGCAACGATGAACGGATAGACCATCAGGCTCATGGCCTTGATGATCGCTTGCTCTCCGCAACGCACCACCGCCAACAAACCGATAATCAGCACGAATGACAGAATCGCTCGCGGTGGCGGCGTGATGTGCAACTGATGTTCGAGGAAACTGCCCACGGTGTTGGTCAGGGCTACGCTGTAGATCAGCAGGATCGGGAAGATCGCGAAAAAATACAGCAAGGTAATCACTGCGCCCGCCTTGATCCCGAAGTGCTCTTCGACCACTTCGGTGATGTCCGCACCTGCGCGGCCGGAGAGCACAAAGCGAGTCAGGCCACGGTGCGCATAAAAAGTCATCGGGAACGCCAGCAACGCCAGGATCAACAGCGGCCAGAAACCGCCAATGCCGGCGTTGATTGGCAAAAACAGGGTACCCGCACCGATCGCCGTGCCGAACAGGCCCAGCATCCAGGTGGTGTCATGGCGATTCCAGCTACTGAGGCTAGCTGGTTGAGCCGCTTCATAGCGTTCGTCGACGCTATTGGCTTGATCATTCATCCGGTCGGATCTCCGCATTCCGGTCATTTGCCACACAGTCGGAGCGAGTCAGAAAAAGCTGACAGGCAGCGCCCCGGCCGTAACAGGGGCGCGATTCTCCGGGATTAATGAACAGAAGCAAAGACTTAGCTGAGGAGCGGTTATGCGGATCAGTTTTGCCGTCTCTCTCGAAAAATAGATTTTTAAAGAAATCTATTTTATAAATGTTACTTAACATGTATTTTTGATCCACTCAACAGCCACCCTCCTGCGGAGTCATCCCATGCCTTTAGTTCGTGTCGACATCAAAAAGCACCAGGACCCCACTTACGTGAAACGGGTCGGCAAGCTGATCTACAACGCCATGCACACCGCCATCGGCGTCCCTGAGCACGACAACTTCCAGATCCTCGCCGAGCACGATGAACAGCACTTCATCTACGACCCGGTCTACCTGGGCATCAACCGCACCGACAACCTGGTAATCATCCAGATCACCCTGAACGAAGGCCGCAGCCTTGAGCAGAAGAAGCTGCTCTACACAACCATCGCCGAAAGCCTCAACAGTGAACTGGCCGTGCGCCTGGAAGATGTGTTCATCAACCTGGTAGAGGTCAAGAAAGAGAATTGGTCGTTCGGCAACGGGGTTGCTCAGTACGCCGGTTGACCCCAACATGACGGCTTGAATCTGCTTTTATCTTTTATGTGAGCCACTGATGCCCCGAGTCTCCCGCAAACAAGCCGACCTCAACCGCGAAATCATCGCCGAGGCTGCGACGCGCCTGTTTCGCGAACGGGGCCTGCACGGCATCAGCGTGGCCGACGTGATGGGTGCTGCCGGGCTGACCCATGGTGGTTTCTACGGTCACTTCGATTCCAAGGAAGCGCTGGCGCAGGAGGCCTGTGGCCGCGCATTCGAGCAATCGGCGCAGCGCTGGCAGGTCAAAATCGACGAAAGCACCGACAAACATACTGCGCGACGGGCCATCGTCGAGCCCTACTTGTCACCCGCCAATCGCGATAATCCTGGAGAAAGCTGTCCGGTGGCGGCCTTCGCCGGCGACATGTGCCACGAAGCCTGCGAAAGCGGGCTGCATCAGACCTATACACAAGGCCTGGAAACACTGCTGCAGACCTTCTCCTCGCTGATGGAATCCGACAACCCCGACACCGACCGACAAGCCGCGCTGGTGCAGTACTCGCTGTTGGTCGGCGCTTTGACCCTGGCGCGGGCCACTCGCGGCGAGTCGTTGTCCGATGAAATCCTCGACGCCGCCCGGACGTTTCTGATGGCGCAGCGCTGACGGTAGCGTTGACAAGCTTCGACAGCCAACAGCATGATCGGCCCATGAACATTTTCGCGCTCATTCTCACCCGTACCACCACGACCGCCTACGGCGGGTCGTGTGGTCGTTACGTGGATTGAACATCGCGCAGTGAACCCAAGGCCCCGCCAGCAATGGACGGGGCCTTTTGTTTCTCCGTCCATCTGGCACACAAGGAGAAACACCATGCCATCACTCAGCGCCAAACACCCCGCTCTGTTGATCATCGATATGCAGGTCGGGCTATTCGATGGACCGGAAAAACCCCATGACGGGGAACGCGTTCTGGCCAACATCAATCAACTGATCAGCAAAGCTCGCCTGACCGGCGCGCCCATTTTTGCGGTGAGGCATACCGGCCCTCAAGGTTCGCCCATCGCCTCCGGGAATCCATTGTGGCAACTGCTGCCCACCCTTGAACTGGACTCGAGCGTTGACACGCTGTTCGATAAAACCAGACCCAGCTGCTTTTTCGGCACCCCTCTGACCGATCAGCTGACAGCGGGCGGGATCAATGAGTTGGTCATCGTCGGCATGAAAACCCAGTTCTGCATCGACACTACTTGCCGTGTTGCCGTCGAACTGGGGTTTCAACCAACCCTGGTAGCGGACGCCCATACCTGTATGAACACGCCAGCGCTGCCGGCGGCAGCGATCATCGAACACCACAATGCGACGCTTGGCGGGGCTTTCGTGAAACTGCTGAACACGGCAGATGTTCAATTCTGACGGGATAAGTGCCAGCCGCTAAAAGATCGCAGCGTGGCTGCAGCTCCTACGCCGACCGATGGGTGAACACCGATCCCCCTGTAGGAGCTGGCGCAGCCTGCGATCTTTTGATCTTGCACCTGACCTCTAAACGCGCCGGGGTTGCGGGGGACACCTGTTTCGATAAGCTGCGATCTTTCAACCCACACCGCGCCGCGCCAACTACCCTTGTCAAACATTTCCCGAGCCAGCAATCTTGGGTCTTCTTCAACAATGTCCTGGGGATGGGCAGCGCACTATTTAAAGCTTCGGCAAATCCATCGATTGAAATCCTTAGGAGCGCAGTATGCCCGTCACCGTTCTGGTACTGGTTGAAACCATTAACGACTACCTGCCGATCCTCGAAAAAAGCGGTTTTCACCTGATTCTGGCGCCTACACCCGCCGAGCGGGCTCAGGCCATAAAGACTCACGCCGGACAGATAAAGGCCGTGCTGACCCGCGGTCCCCTTGGGTTGTACGCTGAAGAAATCGCCGCCCTGCCGCATCTGGAAATCATTTGCGTGATCGGTGCTGGCTATGAACATGTCGACCTGCAAGCCGCCAGCAACCGGGGCATCCGCGTGACCAACGGCGCTGGAGTGAACGCTTCGTCGGTGGCCGACCACGCCATGGCGTTGCTGCTGTCCCTGGTGCGTGACATCCCTCGAGCGGATGCGGCGGTCCGGCGCGGTGAGTGGCCGAAAATCATGCGCCCGTCACTCGCTGGCAAACGCCTGGGCATTCTCGGCCTTGGTGCTGTCGGCATGGCCATCGCCAAACGCGCCGCCAACGGCTTCGACATGACGGTGAGCTATCACAATCGTCAGTTGCGCAGCGACGTGCCCTATAGCTTTTGTTCGACCCCCGCCGAACTGGCCCGGGCCTCTGACTTTCTGATCATCGCTACCCCTGGCGGTCCGGGCACACACCATTTGATCAACAAACAGGTGCTGAGCGCGCTGGGTCCTAACGGCTTTATCGTCAACATTGCTCGGGCCAGCGTCATTGTCACCGCTGATCTGATCACGGCGTTGGAGCAACGCCGGATCGCCGGTGCTGCACTGGACGTATTCGATGCCGAGCCGCAAGTGCCGGAAGCGCTCAAGGTGCTGACCAATGTGATCCTCACGCCGCATGTCGCCGGGCTCTCTCCAGAAGCGACCCGAGGCACCGTTGAGTTGGTGGGCAAGAACCTTCTGGCCTATTTCTCCGGTCGCCCGTTGTTGACGCCAATTGAGCTACCGCTCGCGAAATGATCGGGGGTGACGCATTGGGCTTTCAAACGTTTGTATCAAAAGCAATGATTGTCCGGCAACACGCTCACCTATAAAGGCTTGCTGTGGTTGTGGGCTCCGGGTGGGCGCATTAGATTAGCCAATGATGATGGCCCTTAAAAATAAGCAGAAGGGATAAGCATGGCGCTTACTGACCAGTCCACCCGCATCCGCTCCGGCGAAGAACTCGATGTCAACCTCATCGACCCGTACCTCAAGGCGCACATTCCAGGCTTGAGCGGAACGCCGCAGATCAGCCAGTTTCCGGGTGGTGCTTCGAATCTGACCTACCTGCTGGAATACCCCGAGCAGGAGTTCGTCCTGCGTCGACCGCCGTTCGGCCATAAAGCCAAATCCGCCCACGACATGGGCCGTGAATATCGCATTCTCAATCAGCTCAAAGACGGCTTCCCGTATTGCCCGAAAGCCTATGTGCACTGCACCGACGAGTCGGTGATCGGCGCCGAGTTCTACGTGATGGAGCGGGTCAAGGGCATCATCCTGCGTTCCGACCTGCCGCCGGAACTGGGCCTTGATGCGCAGAAGACCGAAGCGTTGTGCAAGAGCTTCATCGACAAATTCGTCGAACTGCATCGGGTCGACTACAAAGCCTGTGGCCTGGCCGATCTGGGCAAGCCTGAAGGTTATGTCCAGCGACAGATTCGTGGCTGGAGCGATCGCTACGACAAGGCGCTGACCCCCGATGCACCCAGCTGGGAAGCGGTCAAAGCCTGGCTCAATGACAAGATGCCCGCCGATCATCCGACCTCAAGCATCGTGCACAACGACTATCGCTTCGACAACGTGATCCTCGACCCGAACAACCCGATGCAGATCATCGGCGTGCTGGACTGGGAACTGACCACCCTGGGCGATCCGCTGATGGACCTGGGCAACACCCTCGCCTACTGGATCGAAGCCGGCGACCCGGCTCCCGTACAACTGATGCGCCGCCAGCCGAGCCATGCGCCCGGCATGTTGACCCGCCGCCAGTTCGTCGATTACTACGCCGAACGCGCAGGGCTCCAAATCGACAACTTCGACTTCTACTACACCTACGGGCTGTTCCGCCTGGCCGGTATCGTGCAGCAGATCTACTACCGCTTCTTCCATGGCCAGACCCAGGACAAACGCTTCGCGCAGTTCATTCACATGAACACACTGCTGGAGCACATGAGCCTGCAAGTCATCCACAAATCCAGCCTCTGACTGCGCGCCCAGCGCCTGGCATACAACAAGGAAAAACCATGTCTAAGACTCAGTTGTTCGACCTCGACGGCAAGATCGCTTTCGTTTCCGGCGCCAGCCGCGGTATCGGTGAAGCCATCGCCAAACTGTTGGCCCAGCAAGGTGCCCACGTGATCGTCTCGAGCCGCAAACTCGACGGTTGCCAGCCTGTTGCCGACGCGATCATCGCCGATGGCGGCAAAGCCACGGCGGTCGCCTGCCACATCGGTGAAATGGACCAGATCACCCAAGTCTTCGCCGGGATTCGCGAGCAGTTCGGGCGTCTGGATATTCTGGTCAACAACGCGGCGACCAACCCGCAGTTCTGCAACGTACTGGATACTGACCTCGGCGCATTCCAGAAAACCGTCGATGTGAACATTCGCGGTTACTTTTTCATGTCGGTGGAAGCCGGCAAGCTGATGCGCGAGAACGGTGGCGGCAGCATCATCAACGTCGCTTCGATCAACGGCATCTCGCCGGGCATCTTCCAGGGCATCTACTCGGTGACCAAGGCTGCAGTGATCAATATGACCAAGGTCTTTGCCAAGGAGTGCGCGCAGTTCGGCATCCGCTGCAATGCGTTGCTGCCGGGGCTGACTGACACCAAGTTTGCTTCGGCGCTGGTGAAGAATGACGCGATTCTCAATACCGCGCTGCAGCAGATTCCGCTCAAGCGAGTGGCTGCGCCGAGTGAGATGGCCGGGGCGGTGTTGTATTTGGCCAGTGATGCTTCGAGCTATACCACTGGGGTTTCGCTGAATGTGGATGGTGGGTTTTTGTCCTGATTCAGTGTTTCTGGTGAATGTGAGGCAGCCATCCAGGCTGCCTTTTGTTTTTCCGGAAGTGGCCATTTTGCTTTCGAACCACCGAGACTGATGACGCTCACTCCCCTTCGAGCAGATGCCCCAAAAACAATCCCGCAGCGACCGACAACGCCTCTCGCGACCTTACGCACAAGCTGAGTTCGCGGGACGCCCACGCCTCATCCAGCCTGACCACCTTCGCCCCGTCCATTTTGTAAATCCGCGCACTCCCCTCAGGCATGATGCCAATGCCCACTCCGGCCTGAACCATCAGGCACAGCGCGTCGTAGCTGGAGACTTCCATACGGATTTTCAGTGAGCGCCCCAGGTCGTTGGCGGCCTTGATCAACTGAAAGTTGAGGTGAGTGCCGCTGCGCAAGGCAATGTATTCGTGTTCCAGGGTTTCGCTGAATTTGACTGATTGGCGTGCGGCCAGCGGATCTCCGTTGGGCACCAGCAACACCAGCCGATCAGTGCGAAACGGGAAGACCTCGATGTCGGCGCCATGCGGCAGACGCGTGAAGATGCCGATGTCGGCGCGGTTTTCGGCTACCGCTTTGGTGATGGCCAGACTTTGCTTTTCTTCGAGGCTGACGTTGATCAGCGGGTACAACTCCATGAACGACTTGATCAAGCCGGGCATGAATTGGGTGATGGCGGAGATGTTGGCCTGGACATGCACCGAGCCACGACGGCCGTAGGAGTATTCGCGCATCTGAACGACGATTTCGTTGAGGTTGTTCAGGGCACTGCGAGCCATGAACAACAGCGACAGGCCGGCGTCGGTCGCAGAAATGCCTTTGTTGGTGCGGTTGAGCAGTTTCGAGTCGAGCAGTTCTTCCAGTTCGCTGAGCCGCTTGCTGACCGCCGCCGCAGCGATGTGTTCGCGCTTGGCAGCGGCAGCTATGGTGCCTTCTTCGACGACGCTGACGAAGAGTCGCAACGAGACCGGATCGAGTTTCATGTGAGGTACCAGGTTTGCTGGCCTGAATGGCCAGCATAGTACCTCCTCAGGCATCGGCTCAGAATGCTCCGGACAACAGATGGCCGGCGTTCGGCACCTGAGCCTTGAGGCCGAGGGTTTTCAGCATCTGATAAACGGTAGCGACCGACGCCGACAGCACCGGTTTGTCGAGGCGATCCTGTACGACCTGGATCGCTGGCAGCGAAGGCATCTGTACACAGCACGACAGCACCACTCCGTCGGCCTGTCCGATATTCAGCTTGTCGGCGTGGGCCACCAGATTCATCGGGTCCAGACGACCGACTTCGAGGTTGTCGGACACCTCCAGACTAATGGAGTCGACCACTTCGATTCCAGCCGCCTCAATGTAGTCGATGACCTGCTGGGTCAGCGGTTTCATGTACGGAGTGATGATCGAGACTTTCTTGTAATCGAGCATGTTCAGGCTATCGATCAGCGCACCTGCGGAGCTGAGAACCGGAGAGGTCGACTTGTTAGAGGCAACGGTTTTGCTCAGACGCTCTTGCGAAACTTTGTGATAGCCCGCGCCCTGGCACATGATCGCCACCAGGCAGGCGTAGGCCATGACATCAACCCGCGCGTCACTCAGCTCCAGCGCGCAGCGGTCACTGTCGATATCCATCTTTTTCAGCTCCTCGGGGCTGACGTGCATCATGCGCATGCGCGAGGAGTGGAAGGTGAAACGCTCTTCTGGAAACAGCGAGTAACGCGAAGTCAGCATCGCCGGGATTTCGGTTTCCATCGTCGTGTTGGAGCTGGGTACGATTTGGCCGATTCGGAAGTTTTTCATGGGTTTGTCCTCTGAACAGTGCAGATCAGTTGCCGCTGGTGAGTTGAACGCCTTTGGTTTCCTGCAGCGTGAACACCATGACGGCGGCGATGACGTAGGAAACGGAGGCAAGAGAAATGGTGGCGGTGAAGCCGATGAGCGGGATCAAGATGGGTACCAGCTTGATGCCGGCAATGGCGCCGACCCGCCCGAAGTTGAAGCAAAAACCCGACGCAGTAGAACGGATGCTGGTCGGGAACAACTCTGAGTACCAGGCGCCGAAGCCACTGAAATATCCGGTGAAGAAACCCATCAGCGCGGCCAGCGAACCGAGGGTGATGACGTTCTGAGTGGTGAACAGCAGCTTGCCGTCGGTCAATGGCATCAAGGTCGCCGAGTAGGCAAACACGGGCACCATGATCGCCATACCGCCAAAGAAGATCGCGAACGACAAGCGTCGACCGATGCTTTCCGCCAGGTAGCCGTAGGCCAGATAACCGATGGTGGCGCCGATGCCGATCCAGATGACGAACACCGGTGCTTGATCGATGCGTACGTTCAGAATGTTCTGCAGATAAGCCGGCATGAAGGTGGTGATGATCCAGTAGCCGTACATGCCCAGCACCGAAATGCTCAGGCCCAGCATCGTCAGCTTCAGGTACTGCGGACGGAAAATTTCCATCAATCGGCCTTTGTCGGTGTTGCGGCTCATGTATTCGCGGTTGGCCAGCCATACCGGCGACTCCTTGACGAACAGCCAGATGAACACCAGGGTGAAATAGGCCGGGATCGAGGCATAGATGAACAACGTCCGCCAGGACTCGGGGTTGCCGCCGTCCAGGAAACTCCAGGCGAAAATCGCCGCCAGAAGACCACCACCCGACCAACCGGTCTGCATCACCGCAAACGCCTTGGCGCGACCGGCCGGTGGCCAGATCTCCGAAACCAGCGCTGCAGCGGCGGACCACAACCCCCCCACGGCGATGCCGACGCAGAAGCGGAACAGATTGAGTTGCCAAAGGCTGTCGGCAAAAGCGCAGAGCAAGGTGCCGGTACCGTAGACGAACACCGACAGCATCATGGTTTTCTTGCGGCCGATCTTGTCGGAAACATTACCGAGGAAGAAACCGCCAATACCGGTCGCCAGCAGAAACCAGGCAACGGTGGAGACGATATCGCCCAGGCCAACGGAGAAGGTCTTGGCGATCGCCAGCAGCACAAAGCCGAAGATGGTCGCGTCCAGAGCATCAAACAACCAGGCGGCCCAGGAGCCACCCAACGTAACGTAACGCTGGCTGGCGGTCAGTTGACCGCCTCCATCGACTAAAGGGGCACTGGCCGCAGATCTGGCAGCTAGGGTTTTCATGGGTTAAACCTCATGGGACTCAACTTATTATTTTTGGGAACTCGTGCGCCGACGAAAGCGATCGGCGAGCGAATGGTCATATGCGACCGATGTTAGGAGGGGAAAAGGGCGTCGTATATCAGGCATTGGCGAGCTTGCCATCGCGGATGGCGATGGCTACAACAGAGACGACTGCAAGCGGCACGCTACACTTTTCAGGTTCCGCCGCAGCGTCTGAGCGGCCATAGCCCCTGTCTCCTGATCTGGAGGTATCCAATGAGCGATAGCACCGAACTTTTCACCGGCTGGGCCGCAACGGCGGCCGGCGCTCCACTGGAGCGCTATAGCTACGATCCCGGTCCATTGGGGGAAGAAGAGGTAGAAGTCGCAGTGGAGTACTGCGGCGTCTGTCACTCCGACCAGTCGATTATCGATAACGAATGGGGCCTGAGCCATTACCCCTTTATCCCCGGCCACGAGGTGGTCGGCAGTATCGTGCGAGTGGGCGCACAGGCGCGTGGCCTCGCAGTGGGACAACGGGTGGGCATTGGTTGGTACAAGGGCAGTTGCATGCATTGCTCCTCGTGTATCGGAGGCTCCCACCAGTTATGCAGCACAGTCCAACCCACCATAATCGGCAGCAACGGAGGCTTCGCCGACCGCCTGCGTTCGCACTGGGCCTGGGCTCTTCCAATACCGAACGGACTCGACCCGGCCATGGCCGGACCACTGTTCTGCGCCGGCTCGACGGTGTTCAACGCGCTAGTGGAATTCGACGTCAAGCCCACTGACCGGGTCGGTGTGGTGGGAATCGGCGGGCTCGGTCATCTGGCACTACGCTTCCTCAACGCCTGGGGCTGCGAAGTCACAGCCTTTACCTCGTCGTTGAGCAAGCAGGACGAAGCCAGGCGCCTGGGCGCGCACAACGTAGTCGCCTCGACCGACAGTAACGCGCTGAAGTCCATTGCCGGCACCCTGGACTTTCTCCTGGTGACCGCCAACGCCGACCTCGACTGGCCAGCCATGCTCGCAATCCTGCGCGGCAAGGGTCGCCTGCATTTTGTTGGCGCAGTGCCCGGCGCTATTCCAGTGCATGTGTTCGACCTGCTTCCCCAACAAAAGGCCTTGTCCGCCTCGCCGGTCGGCTCCCCCGGTACCACGGCGACCATGCTGGAATTCTGCGCACGTCATCAGATCCTGCCGCAGGTCGAGCACTTTCCCATGAGCCGGGTCAACGAAGCCATCGATCACCTGCGCAGTGGCAAGGCGCGCTACCGCGTCGTGCTGGACGCGAGCAAATGACAGACTGGCGCGTCGGGTAACGCCGCAGGCACGGACCTGCTGGTTCGCTCAACGCGCCGAAATGCTCGATTGCGGACATCGACGTCCGAAATGTTCGGACCTCTAACGCATTTTTCCCGACCCTCTCTATTCCTACACTAGGTCCATCAACTTTTCCGCAGCGGGAATACCATGGACTCAACCCAATTCATCAAAGGCAAACGGCCGCTGTACTGGCTGGCTGTGGGCACTTTTGCCGTCGGTACCGAAAGCTTCATGATTGCTGGCCTGCTTCCCGGCATGGCGAAGGATCTTGACGTTAGCGTCGGCGTGGCGGGCCAGTTGGTCACCGTATTTGCACTGGCCTATGCACTGGGCTCTCCGGTGCTTGCTGCGCTGACAGGGCATCTGAATCGGCGCAGGCTGTTGATCGGCGCCATGGCGTTATTTGCGGCTGCCAATCTGCTGGCCTTTGCGGCCAGCGGTTACTGGTCGTTGATGGCCGCGCGAATGGTGTTAGCACTCGCGGCGGCGGTTTATGTACCCGGTGCGAATGCGCTGGCCAGCGTGGTCGTGCCACCCGAGCAGCGTGGTCGCGCCATCGCCATCGTCAACGGAGGCCTGTCGCTCGCCATCGCCCTCGGTGTTCCGGCGGGCACCGTGCTGGGTGCGGCAATGGGCTGGCGCGCCACGTTCGGCAGCGTCGCGATCATTTCCGCGTTGGCTGTTGCCGGTTTGCTAATAGGACTTCCACGCGAGATAGGGGCCGGACTCGCCACTGCCAGCCTGCGCCAGCGTGTTTCAACCGCGGCTCAGCCAGCGGTATTGCGTACGCTGCTGATCACTACGTTGTGGGCGATGGCCAGCTACACCACTTACACCTACCTCGCTCCGTTTTTGGAATCCACCACCCTCATAAATGGCCCGGCGATAGGTTTCGTGCTGTTTGGCTGGGGTGTTTCAGCCGCAATCGGCCTGGCCATCAGCGGCCCAGCGGTAGACCGCAGAGGTCCGCGCGCAGTGATCCTGCCAGCGTTGGCGGCATCCACTACCGCCTTCATCGTCTTGTCACTGGCGCCGCACTTTGTCGGCAAACAGTTCGTGGTTGTGCCGATCGTCCTCGCCATCGCCGCCTGGGGCGTGGCGCACTGGGCTTTTTATCCTGCCCAGCAAACCACGCTGGTCGGTGTGGCGGGCGTTGCGAGCGCGCCGGTGGTGTTGTCGCTCAATGCCTCCTTTATGTACCTCGGTTTCTCACTGGGTGCGGGTCTCGGCTCCCTGACTTTGCGCTACAGCTCGTTAGCCAACCTTGGCTTTGTCAGTGCCCTCTGCGCGGCGGCGGCCTTGACCTTGGCCTATGCCAACGGCCGCCTGGCTTGCGGAGTCAGATGCGCAAGTGCGCACTCATGTAGTCAATAAAAACGCGTAGCCTGGGCGAGGCATAGCGGCTGGCTGGCCACAGCATCCAGAAGACGACCTGGCGGTCGATGTAGTCGTCCAGCACCGTTACCAGCTGCCCGTTTTCCAATGCTTCGCGCACCAGGAAAGTAGGCAGAAAGGCAATGCCCCTGCCCTGGATTGCGGCATAGGCAAGAGGCTCGATCGTGTTCGACGTCATCGTGGCGGGCAGCACCAGTTCAGCCTCGGAGGTTTCGAGCCGCAGCGGCCAACGCTCCAGCTTTCCCGTTGCGGGGAATTTGTGTTGCAGGCAGAAATGGCGTTCCAGTTCACGCGGATAAGTGGGTACACCATGGCGCTTGAGGTACGTGGGTGACGCCACCAGCACATGTGCGCAGGAACCCAAGCGGCGCGCGGCCAAGCGAGAATCGGTTTGCTCGCCGGTCCGAATCACCGCGTCGAACCCCTCCTCGATCACATCGACCATGCGGTCGCAATAATCGATATCCAGTTCGACTTCCGGATACCGCTCCATGAACCCGTCAAAGGCCGGCATCATCAGGTCGCCCAGTAGAGGAGTGCCCACGCGAAGCCGCCCACGCGGGCTGCCAGCCAGGCCTGACAGCTCGGACTCGGCAGCGGTGACCTCGCTGAGGATGCGGCGGCATCGCTCAAGGAACAGGGTCCCCTCGGCAGTCAGCGTGATACTGCGTGTGCTGCGATGAAACAGCCGTACATGCAAGCGCTCTTCCATCCGAGCGATGGTTTTGCCCACGGTCGATGACGACACCCCCAGCTGCCGGCCGGCCTCGGTAAAGCTGCGCGTTTCGGCAACTTGCACGAACATTGAAATGCCACTGAGACTTTCCATCACTTCCTGCCTGCCCCGGTAGTGCCCCACCAACAAGGCGGGATTACGGAAAAACCATCCGAAATGTTCGGCATCGCGGGATATTTTTCTTCAACCGTCGTACGCCTACAGTGCGCACATCCCACCACTGACAGGTATCGAAGACATGTCCAAGCTGCATACGAACATCCAAATAGGCCCTTATCATATTGCCCACCGCATCGTGTTAGCGCCACTTACCCGCATGCGTGCCGAGCCGGGCGCCATCCCTGGCCAGTTGATGGCCGAGTACTACGCCCAGCGTACCACCGCCGGTGGCCTGCTGATCGGCGAAGCCACTATCGCCGCACCCAATGGCAATGGCTACCTCGGTGCTCCCGGTCTGTATGACGACAGCCAGATCGCCGGCTGGAAGCTGGTGACCGACGCAGTCCATGCCAAGGGCGGCAAAATCTTCCTGCAGCTCTACCATGCGGGCGCCAGTCCAATAGCCTGCTGCAGCCGGACGGCGCCCAGCCGGTGGCCCCTTCCGTCGTGGACCACGGCGGCCTGGCCTTCACCGAGACCGGCTGGACCCCCGGCAGCCCGCCGCGCGAACTGACCATCGCTGAAATCCGCGGGCTGGTAGAAAGCTTCCGCGCCGCGGCCGAACGCGGTATCGCTGCCGGATTCGACGGCGTGGAGTTGCACTCGGCCAACGGCTACCTGTTCGATCAATTCCTGCAGGACGGCAGCAACAAACGTACGGATATCTACGGTGGCTCGTTCGAGAACCGCAGCCGGTTCCTGCTGGAAGCGGTAGAGGCTGTGATCTCCGTCTGGGGCAGCAATCGGGTGGCGGTGCGTCTGGGGCCGAGCGGCAATTTCGGCGATATGTCCGACAGCGACCCCGTTGGCCTGTTCACCTATGTCGCGCGCGAGCTGGACAAGCTGGACCTCGCCTATCTGCATCTGATCGAGCCGCGCATCCTGGGTGTCGCCGAGGACGAGAGCCGGGACCAGAATCCGGTGGCGTCCCAACTCATCCGCCAGCACTACAAGGGCACCCTTATCGCAGCGGGCGGTTTCTCCGGTGAATCGGCCAAGGCGATCCTGGAGGCAGGCGATGCAGATCTGGTCGCCTTTGGCCGCCACTTCATCGCCAACCCTGACTTGCCAGAGCGCCTGCGCAACGGCTGGCCGCTGAACCCGTACGACCGCGAGAGCTTCTTCGGTGGCACGCAGGTGGGTTACACGGACTATCCTTTCTACACCGAAGCTGCCTGATACTCTGCATCGCCGGCAACTGGGGCCATAGTGCCCCAGCTGTCCAGAAAACCTGACTCACCTCAGCAACGGGGCCTGGCGGGCCAAAGGCGTATTCTGGCTGATGGGAGGTGCCAGCCATATGAAGGACCTTTTCTCCTACAGGCTTTTCACAAGGGTGGCGCGACTGGGCAGTTTTTCGGCCGCGGCACGCGAAATGGGTCTTTCTCAATCCCAGGTCTCCAGGATTGTTGCCGAACTCGAAGCCGATCTCGGCACCCTGCTTTTGGCGAGATCGACACGCGCAGTCGTGCCCACTGAGGCGGGGGCAGATTTTCTGTCACGCATGGAGCCCATCCTTGCGGCGGTGGAAGCAGCAGAGCAGAGCGTGCGCGAGGGTGGAGAGCTGCGAGGCGTCGTCCGGATCAGCATGCCAACCAGCATAGGCGTCAGGGAAATCATTCCGCGTATAGCGCCGTTCGCAGCGATACACCCCAACCTTCATATCCAGGTCCTGCTCGCCGATCATTGGCAGGACTTGGTGCGCGAAAATATCGATGTTGCGATACGACTGGGACGGCTGGTGGATTCCAGCGCAACGAGCCGCCAGATCATGACGATCTCCAGGTTTATTCTCGCCTCACCGTCCTATCTGCGTACCGCTGGAGAACCGACCATACCGGAGGACCTGCAATCACATCGAATCATCGCGGGTCCAGCCTCGACTGTCCCGAGCGGTTGGATGTTCAAACGCAATGGAGAGACCAGGACCATTCAGCTCGAGGCGCACTTCTCGACCGATGAAAATGAGGGGGCTGTCGCAGCCGCAGCCGCTGGGTTGGGAATCACGTCGACAACGGCATGGGCGTGCCGGCGGGAGCTGGAAAGTGGTGAACTTGTCCCACTGCTCACCGACTGGGAGACCGAATCCGTACCTGTTCATGCCTACTTTCCCCATGGCTCGCGTACCCGCAGTGCCGGTCGCGCCTTGATCGAGCATCTTGTAGCCAGTCTCCTCGCCGAAAGCAGCGACAGGTCGAGCTTGTAGATTGATGCCACCAGCATTGCCTATGCATCCCTTGCATAGAAGATAGCGAAAAAGAGTGGCTACTCTGATCCCGCCGCAGCTGCCAAATTTAGTGCCGTCATCCCGCACGACGCATCGGTCGACCTTTTCATCCGAGCGGCGCGCTGGACGCCCTTACTTCATCAATCAAGGAGAAGTGTCATGCGTATGACCGGCAATACTATCTTCATCACCGGCGGCGGCTCCGGCATTGGCCGAGGCTTGGCCGAAGCCTTCCACACGCTCGGCAATAAAGTGATCATCTCTGGCCGGCGCAAGGAACGGCTGCAGGAGACGCTCGACGCCAATCCCGGCATGGCCGCCATTGAGCTCGACATTACCGATCCGGGCAGCATCCAGGCGGCAGCGCAGACGCTCATCTCCACTTACCCGGAGGTGAATGTGCTGATCAATAATGCCGGCATCATGATGGTGGATCACGCCGACAGGCCAGTGGACGATGCGCTCGCGCTGTCGACCGTCACCACTAACCTGCTCGGCCCGATCCGCATGACCTCGGCTCTGGTCGAGCATCTGAAGGCACAGCCTGATGCGGTGATCGTCAACGTCTCCTCCGTTCTCGGCTTCGTGCCGATGGCAGTGACGGCGGTCTATTCGGCGACCAAGGCAGCGCTCCATTCCTACACGTTGTCACAGCGCTACCTGCTGCGCGGACATGGCATCCAACTGGTCGAAATCGCGCCGCCTTGGGTACGCACCGAACTGCTCGATAGCAGCGAGGAAGAGCGCGCTATTCCTCTCGACCAGTTCATTACTGAAGCGATGACGCAGTTCGAGAGCGGCGTGGACGAAGTCCTCGTCTCTCCCGCCGAGACTATGCGTGCCAACCCCAGCCCGAACGAGCATGCGTGGGTCAATCAGTTCAACGACATGATCGCAGCCGGGCCGGCTTTGGGCTGACCGCGACTATGTCAGAACTGGCAACATCAGGCGGCCCCTGCGGTCGCCTGCCCCTCACATTGCTAACAGGACCAGGACTATGACCGCACGCACACCAGACGAGAACAAGGCCATCGTTCTCGAAGGCTTCGAAACCCTATTCAATCGCAAGGATTTGGCTGCGGCCGAGCACTTCTGGTCGCCCTCCTATATCCAACACAGTGCTCATGTGCCCCCAGGTCGCGAGGGCCTGTTCGGTCTGGTCGCCGCCGGGCCGGTCGACCTGCGTTACGAATGCCAGCTCGCTGTGGCGCAAGGCGATTTCGTCATGCTGCACGGCCGGTTCTCTGGCCTCGGCCAGTCGGCTAATTGGGTCGTGGTCGACATCCTGCGCCTCGAGGACGGCGTGATGGTTGAACATTGGGACGTCATCCAGGACGAGGCGACGCGCGAAAGCTCCGCCGGCGGCCATCCCATGTTCGGCGATCACTTCCCGGGCTGACGCCCCCCGAACAACCACTCGGTCGCTGTCAGGCTGCCATCGCGAGAAAACCTCGCTTATAAATAATGAATATTTATTCTACCTATTGAACATTAAGAATTTTTATTCCATAAATACGCACCCCGAAAACAAAAATCCAAAAGGACCCCAACGATGCGCGAACTCGGAATCGGCTTGATCGGCACAGGCTTCATGGGCCGCGCCCACGCCCTCGCCTTTCGCAACGTCAGTGCAGTCTTCGAACTCCCCATACACCTGCATCTGGCCGCCCTGGCCGACGCCGACAGCCAACGCGCCACACACTGCGCCAACGCCTGGGGCTTCGAAAAAGCCCACAGCGACTGGCAACAACTCATCGACGACCCAAAGGTCAACGTCGTAGCCATCACTACCCCCAACCACCTGCACTACCCCATGGCCATGGCCGCCCTGGCCGCGGGCAAACCGGTGTACTGCGAAAAACCACTGGCCGTCAGCCTCGAACAGGCCGACCAGATGCGCCGCGCCGCCAAGGCTGCGGGCGTGGTGACACGGGTCGGCTACAACTACCAGCACAACCCGATCATCGGCCTGGCCCGTGACTTGATTCAGAGCGGTGAACTCGGCGAGATCATCAGTTTTCAGGGCGAGTTCAGCGAAGACTTCATGGCCGATCCGCAATCACCCTGGTCGTGGCGCTGCGAAGCGCAACATGCTGGTGGCGCACTGGCGGATCTGGGCAGTCACTTGCTGGCGATGGCTCGGTATCTGGTGGGTGAGGTGGAAGCCGTGTGTGCCGACACCCAGACCGTGCATCGGCAACGTCCTGCCACCACTGGGAGCCACGATCAGCGCAGCATCGCAGTCGATGATCAGGCCCATGCCCTGCTGCGTTTCGCCAACGGTGCGCGCGGCACGTTCAGCAGCAGTTGGCTCAAGCATGGCTACAAAAATCATCTGAGCTTCGAAATCAGTGGCACTCGCGGCACGCTGGCGTTCGATCAGGAACGCTTGAATGAGTTACGCCTGTGCCGCGCGGGTCAGGATGGTTTTCAGCGGTTACTGGCCGGCCCTTCCCTGCCGGGTTACGCCGCCTTCAGTCCGGCGCCGGGGCATCAGTTGGGGTACAACGAGTTGAAAACCCTGGAGGTGCACGGGCTGATCATGGCGCTGGCCGGGCAAGGTTCGCAAGGGACCGACTTTGAAGAAGCCTGGGAAGTGGAACGCCTGGCGACGGCCATTCGGTTGGCCGCGCTGGAGCAGCGTTGGGTCAAGGTGGATGAGGTCTAACTGAGCGCGCTGGCGCGGTGGGCTTCGAAGCACACCACGGCTTCAAATCCCACCCGCCAATCGCTTCAGGTCTTGGTAACCACTTGCGTCACGCTGCCAACGTGCTGGCAATCGCTTGCGATGCCGCCAACATCGCCCGCAACAACACCGCGCAACCGGCCGCCAGATCGTCCGGCGCGGCGTTTTCGATTTCGTTGTGGCTGATGCCGCCTTCACACGGCACGAAGATCATCCCGGCCGGGCCCAATTCGGCGAGGAAGATCGCGTCATGCCCGGCGCCACTGACGATGTCCATGTGTGACAGGCCCAGTCCCTGCGCGGCACTGCGCACGGCATCGACGCAGCCCTTGTCGAAATACAGCGGTGGGAAATCGGCGGTCGGCGTCAGTTCGAAGCTCAGGCCGTGCTCCTCGCAGGTGGTGTCGATCACGTGTTTGACCTCGTCGATCATCGAGTCCAGCCGCGCGGGTTCGAGATGACGGAAATCCAGCGTCATGCGCACTTCGCCGGGAATCACGTTGCGCGAGCCGGGATAGGCTTGCAGACAACCGACCGTGCCGCAAGCATGAGGCTGATGACCCAACGCGACGCGGTTGACGGCAGAAACTATCACCGCAGCGCCGACCAACGCGTCCTTGCGCAGGTGCATCGGGGTTGGACCGGCATGGGCTTCAACGCCCTTGAGTTTGAGATCGAACCACTTTTGCCCCAACGCGCCCATCACCACGCCAATGGTTTTGCGCTCATCCTCAAGGATCGGTCCTTGCTCGATATGCGCTTCGAAATAAGCGCCGACGGCATGGCCGCTGACCTTGCGACTACCGGCATAGCCAATGGCGTTCAGCGCTTCGCCGACGGTCACGCCTGCGGCATCGGTCTTGGCCAGGGTTTCTTCCAGGGTGAATTTCTCGGCGAACACCCCGGAGCCCATCATGCATGGGGCAAACCGCGAGCCTTCTTCGTTGGTCCAGACCACCACTTCCAGCGGCGCTTCGGTTTCGATGCCCAGGTCATTGAGCGTGCGCAGCACTTCCACTCCGGCCAACACGCCAAAGCAACCGTCGAATTTGCCACCCGTGGGCTGGGTGTCGATATGGCTGCCGGTCATCACCGGTGGCAGTTCCGGATTGCGCCCGGCGCGACGGGCGAAGATATTGCCGACGGCGTCGATGCTCACGGTGCAGCCAGCCTCCTCGCACCATTGCACAAAGATGTCGCGAGCCTGGCGATCGAGGTCGGTCAGGGCCAGGCGACAGACACCGCCCTTGACCGTGGCGCCGAGTTTGGCCAGTTCCATTAGCGACTGCCACAGACGGTCGCGATTAATGTGCTGATGGGTGGACTGCAGAACGTCAAGGGCAGCGTTCATGTTGATCTCCTCAGGCAATTTATTGGTTTTCTCAGGCGAATCCGGGATCTTGGCTCTCACTCAAATCTTCTATGTTTGTAAGGCCGTCTTCGCGGGCAAGCCCGCTCCCACATGGACGGTGCAATACCTGTGGGAGCGGCGGTGCGGCGATCCGACTTGCCCGCGAAGCTTTTTGGCCATCACACCGTCGTTTTGGCCACCGCCGTGTTGCTACGACCCATCAAGCACAATCCGTAATACAACAAGCCGCCCAGCGCCGAGCCGGTGAACCAGCCATAGCTGTAAAACCAACTAAAGGCGTCACTGCCCAACGACAGCACGGTCAGCGCCACCGGGATTGCGAAGGCGATAAAGCCGTTCCAGTTCCATGCCGGGTACACGTCATCGCGGTACAGGCCCGCCAGGTCGAGTTGCTGTTTCTTGATCAGGAAATAGTCCACCACCATGATCCCAGCGATCGGTCCCAGCAGGCTGGAATAGCCCAGCAACCAGTTCGAATAAACGGTTTCCAGGCTGATATCAGAAACCAGCAAACCGAGTTTCTTCAGCAGTTCATGGGCCATCAATGCCAGGCCCACCAGCCCGGTGAACATCACCGCTTTGGTCCGGTTGATCAACTTGGGCGCAATGTTCTGGAAGTCGTTGGTCGGCGAAACAATGTTCGCCGCAGTGTTGGTGGACAGGGTCGCGATGATGATCAAGGCCATGGCCAGCGCCACCCAGACGGGGCTTTGAATATGACCGATCAGGGTCACCGGATCGGAGACCGTCACCCCAACCAGCTTGGCTGAAGCCGCGGTCATCACCACACCCAGCGCAGCGAACAGGAACATGGTCAGCGGTAAACCGAAAATCTGCCCAAGGATCTGGTCTTTCTGGCTTTTCGCGTAGCGGCTGAAGTCAGGAATGTTCAGCGACAACGTCGCCCAAAACCCGACCATGGCGGTCAGCCCAGCCATGAAGTAGCTGGTCACGCCAGCGCCTTCAGGACGTTTCGGCGGTTGCGCCATCAACTCAGTCAACGAGACATTCGGCAAGGCCCAGATCAACAGACCTGCGCCCACCAATACCAGCAGCGGCGCAGACAGGGTTTCCAGCCACTTGATCGATTCCGCCCCGCGCAGCACCACCCACAGGTTGAGTACCCAGAACATCATGAAACCGATCACCTCGCCGGTGCCGCCAAGGGCTTTCCAGCCCTCGAACACCGAGCCGAGAAACAAGTGAATGGCCAGGCCGCCAAACATCGTCTGGATGCCAAACCAGCCGCACGCTACCAGCGCCCGAATCAAACACGGCACGTTGGAACCGATCACCCCGAACGACGAACGCAGCAACACCGGAAACGGAATGCCGTACTTGGTGCCGGCGAAGGCATTAAGGGTCAAGGGGATCAATACGATGATATTGGCGAACAGAATCGCCAGCAGTGCCTCACCGACCGACAGCCCGAAGTACGCGGTCAGCACCCCGCCGAGGGTGTAGGTCGGCACACAGACCGACATGCCGATCCAGAGCGCCGTGATGTGCCATTTGTTCCAGGTGCGTTCATGCACCTTGGTCGGCGCGATGTCGTGGTTGTAACGGGGACTGTCGAGTACATCGCTGCCGGCTTGAAGCTCGTACAAGCCGTTGCGCTCGGTCACCTGTGATCTGATCTGTTGCATGTCCGCTCCACTGTTCTTTTGATTATTTTTGCTCATCGGGTTGGCTGGCGGATTAAGCCGCGAACCGAAACGATGGCCGGAGTACTTGCACGTCCAACACGACTCATACGGATCGGCCAGCTTGCTAGCAGCGGCACTCAATAAACGTGCCGACTCTCCCGCGTGCTTGCCCATCCAATCCGTACAGTTCATACAACTCACTGATGTTTATCAGTTTTATTAAAAGCATTACCGAGCCCTTCGGTAGGTGTTCCGACACTCAGGCCGAATGCCAGACACGTTATCCAAACAGTCAGGACTCAATCTGGTGCATCACTCTTTTTTCAAATGATTCCACACGCTCATAGGCATAGCTCAAGCAGCTGATTTCACATAAGAAATCTTGACCATATTTGGATCCTGTCAAGTGCGTCAAAATGGTGAGAGGCCTCACCATTTTGGTGATTTCATAATTAATTACTTATAAATCAATTGGTTATATTGAATATAAGCTTATAAAAAATAAATTTGCTCAATCCAATAACACCAGCTAGCGTCTATTCCTGACAGCGTTGACAGGAATACAACTTCCTACAGGCTGCCGCAACTACAACATCAAGAACTGGCATTAGCCGGTCAGGCCTGTGAGGAACTCGCAATGTCGCTGTTGATCCGTGGTGCCACCGTTGTTACCCATGATGAAAGTTACCGCGCTGATGTGCTGTGTGCTGACGGCTTGATCCAGGCCATCGGCAACAACCTGGATGTTCCGGCAGACGTAGAAGTGCTCGATGGCAGTGGTCAGTACCTGATGCCGGGCGGCATCGATCCCCATACCCACATGCAACTGCCCTTTATGGGCACTGTCGCCAGTGAGGACTTTTTCAGCGGCACGGCAGCCGGGCTCGCAGGCGGCACCACCTCGATCATCGACTTCGTGATTCCCAATCCGCAGCAATCATTGATGGAGGCTTTTCATCAGTGGCGCGGATGGGCCGAAAAGTCCGCCGCGGACTACGGCTTTCACGTCGCCATCACCTGGTGGAGCGAGCAGGTTCGCGAGGAAATGGCCGAGCTGGTCAACCACCATGGGGTGAACAGCTTCAAGCATTTCATGGCTTACAAAAACGCGATCATGGCCGCTGACGATACGCTCGTGGCCAGTTTCGAGCGCTGTCTGGAGCTGGGCGCCATACCCACGGTGCACGCGGAGAACGGCGAGCTGGTCTTTCACCTGCAACGCAAACTGATGGCCCAGGGCATCACTGGCCCCGAAGCCCATCCATTGTCGCGGCCCTCTCAGGTTGAAGGCGAAGCCGCAAGCCGCGCTATCCGGATCGCCGAAACCCTCGGTACGCCGCTGTATCTGGTCCACGTCTCGACCCGCGAGGCGCTGGATGAAATCACCTACGCCCGCAGCAAAGGCCAGCCGGTCTACGGCGAAGTTCTGGCCGGGCACCTGCTGCTGGACGACAGCGTGTACCAGCACCCGGATTGGCAAACCGCCGCCGGTTATGTGATGAGCCCACCCTTCCGCCCTCGCGGCCATCAAGAAGCACTTTGGCATGGCCTGCAATCGGGCAACCTGCACACCACCGCCACCGACCATTGCTGTTTCTGCGCCGAGCAGAAAGCCGCCGGCCGTGACGACTTCAGCAAGATCCCCAACGGCACTGCCGGTATCGAAGACCGCATGGCCGTGCTCTGGCATGAAGGCGTGAACACTGGGCGGCTGTCGATGCAGGATTTCGTTGGCCTGACCTCCACCAACACCGCAAAGATTTTCAACCTGTATCCGCGTAAAGGCTCGATCCGCGTCGGTGCCGATGCCGACCTGGTGCTCTGGGACCCGGAAGGCACCCGGACCATTTCGGCCAAGACCCATCACCAGCAGGTCGACTTCAACATCTTCGAAGGCAAGACCGTGCGCGGCGTGCCCAGCCATACCATCAGCCAGGGTCGGCTGGTCTGGGTCGACGGCGACCTGCGGGCCGAACGCGGCGCCGGGCGTTATATCGAGCGGCCGGCCTACCCGGCGGTGTTCGATCTGCTGAGTAAGCGGGCTGAGTTGCACAAGCCGGTTGCTGTGAAACGCTGAAAGCGGCCTTCGGCCTATCGCGAGCAAGCTCGCTCCCACAGGGGACTGCGATCGAAATGTGGGAGCGGGCTTGCCCGCGAAAGCGTCATCACTGGCGACAAAAATCCAATGCCCATTAGAGGCAGTACCTCAAAAACCGTGAGGCCATCACCGTGATCAAGACCCTGAACCACCTCCCGCATCCCCATGAGGATGCGGCCGCCCTTGCCGGCCATTTCACCGATCTGGCGCCGCCGCTCAATGCCCGTCAGGCCACACTTGAAGCCTCACGCTGTCTGTATTGCTACGACGCACCCTGCGTCAACGCGTGCCCGAGCGAGATCGACATCCCCTCGTTCATCCGCAATATCCATCAGGAAAACGTTCAGGGCGCCGCGCAGACGATCCTTTCGGCGAACATCCTCGGCGGCAGTTGCGCACGGGTCTGTCCGACGGAAATCCTGTGTCAACAAGCCTGCGTGCGCAACAACGCCCAGGAATGCGCACCCGTACTGATCGGCCTGTTGCAACGGTATGCCGTGGATAACGCGCAGTTCAGCGAACACCCATTCAAACGCGCAGCACCCACCGGTAAGCGCATTGCCGTGGTCGGTGCCGGGCCGGCGGGGTTGTCCTGCGCTCACCGCTCGGCGATGCACGGCCATGAGGTGGTGATTTTCGAAGCCCGCGAGAAAGCCGGCGGACTCAACGAATACGGGATCGCCAAGTACAAACTGGTGGACGACTTCGCTCAACAAGAGCTGGAGTTTCTGCTGGGTATCGGCGGGATCGAGATTCGTCACGGGCAAAAACTTGGCGACAACCTCAGCCTGACTGAACTGCGTCAGCAGTTCGATTCGGTGTTCCTCGGCCTCGGCCTGGCCGCCAGCAAGCAACTCGGTCTGGCCCATGAAGAGGCCCCCGGCATGCTCGCGGCCACCGACTATATTCGCGAACTGCGTCAGGCCGATGACCTGACTCAATTGCCACTGGCCAATCGCTGCATCGTCCTCGGTGCCGGCAATACCGCCATCGACATGGCGGTGCAAATGGCTCGCCTCGGTGCGCGCGACGTGAACCTGGTGTACCGCCGTGGCCTGGAGGAAATGGGCGCCACACTGCACGAACAGGACATTGCCAAGGCCAATCAGGTCCGCCTGTTGACCTGGGCCCAGCCCGAAGAGGTGTTGCTGAACAAAAAGAGCCAGGTCCGCGGCATGCGCTTTGCCCGCACGCGACTGGAGAATGGTCGCTTGCAGAGTACCGGCGAAACCTTCGAACTGGCCGCCGATGCGATCTTCAAAGCCATCGGCCAATCCTTCGATGACGCCGCATTAAGCGATCCGCTGGCCCGTGAGCTGAAGCGCCAGGGCGACCGCATTCTGGTGGACGAACAGCTGCGCACCAGCATCCCCGGCGTCTATGCCGGCGGCGACTGCACCAGCCTCGACCAGGACCTCACCGTCCAGGCCGTGCAGCACGGCAAGCTGGCCGCTGAAGCCATCAATGCCCAACTCATGCTCAATGTGGAGGCTGCGTAAATGGCCGATCTTTCGATTGTATTCGCCGGTATCAAAGCCCCCAATCCGTTCTGGCTGGCCTCCGCGCCGCCCACCGACAAGGCCTACAACGTGGTCCGTGCCTTCGAGGCCGGCTGGGGTGGTGTCGTCTGGAAAACCCTCGGTGAAGATCCGGCGGCGGTCAACGTGTCATCGCGTTACTCCGCCCACTTCGGCGCCAACCGCGAAGTCATCGGCATCAACAACATTGAGCTGATCACCGACCGCTCACTGGAAATCAACCTGCGGGAAATCACTCAGGTCAAAAAGGACTGGCCGGACCGCGCGCTGATTGTGTCGCTGATGGTGCCCTGCGTCGAAGAATCGTGGAAAGCCATCCTGCCGCTGGTGGAAGCCACCGGCGCCGACGGCGTCGAGCTGAACTTCGGCTGCCCCCATGGCATGCCTGAACGCGGCATGGGTGCCGCGGTCGGCCAGGTGCCGGAATACATCGAGCAGGTGACGCGCTGGTGCAAGACTTACTGCTCGCTGCCAGTGATCGTCAAACTCACGCCGAACATCACTGACATCCGTGTTGCCGCCAGGGCGGCCCATCGTGGCGGTGCCGATGCGGTGTCGCTGATCAACACCATCAACTCCATCACCAGCATCGATCTGGATCGGATGGTCGCTCATCCAATGGTCGGCAGCCAAAGCACCCACGGCGGTTACTGCGGTTCGGCGGTCAAACCGATTGCGCTGAACATGGTTGCCGAGATTGCCCGCGACCCACAAACCCAAGGCCTGCCGATTTGCGGCATTGGCGGGATTGGCAGTTGGCGTGATGCGGCGGAATTCATCGCGCTGGGCAGCGGTGCGGTGCAGGTGTGTACCGCGGCGATGTTGCATGGGTTTCGCATTGTCGAGGAGATGAAGGACGGTTTGTCGCGCTGGATGGACAGCCAAGGCTACGCCAACCTGCAGGCGTTCTCGGGACGTGCGGTGAGCAATACCACGGACTGGAAGTACCTGGACATGAACTACCAGGTCATCGCCAAAATTGACCAGGAGGCCTGCATCGGTTGCGGTCGCTGCCATATCGCCTGTGAAGACACCGCGCATCAGGCCATCGCCAGCCTCAAACAGCCTGACGGCACGCACAAATATGAAGTGATCGACGACGAATGCGTGGGCTGCAACCTGTGCCAGATCACCTGCCCGGTTCAGGACTGCATCGAGATGGTGCCCGTCGACACCGGCAAGCCGTTCCTGGACTGGAACCACGATCCGAGGAATCCGTATAGCGTGGTGGTTTGAAACCCGAGTCAGTGCCTGGCGGCCGCTGCGTCAGATAGACCGCTATCGCGAGCAAGCCCGCTCCCACATTGGACCTTCAGTGTGCACAGGCTCTATGCCCGTTCCCCAATCTAGTGTGGGAGCGGGCTTGCTCGCGATGGGGCCCTTGGCCACACCACAACTCAAGGCTCCAACCCAATCCCCCGCAAAATCACACTGGTCACGGTCTGCACCGCCCGCTCGAACTGCATGTCCGACAGCGGCTGGTGATCGTTGAGGATCATCACCTGATGATCGAAGTCGGCGTAGTGCTGGGTCGAGGCCCAAATCATATACAGCAGGGCCGACGGCTCCACCGCCAGGATGCGTTTGTCATCCACCCACTGGCGAATCTTCGCTTCCTTCATCTTCGCCCAGTCGTACAGGCTGGCATCCAGCGCCTCGCCCAGGGTCGGTGCGCCGTGGATGATTTCATTGGCCCAGACTTTCGAGCCATAAGGCCGGGTGCGGGAATGGTTCATCTTGGCGCGGATATAACTGCTCAGCACCACCCGCGGATCATCGAACATCTCGAAGCACATCGCGTCCTGCTTCCACACTTCCAGCAGGTCGAACAACACGGCGCTGTACAACTCGCTTTTTGTGCTGAAGTAGTAATGCAGATTGGAGCGAGGCAGTTGCACTTCTTTGGCAATATCGGCCATCGCCGTACTGCCATAACCCTTCTCGGCAAAGATTTTTTCAGCCGCCAGAAGAATTTTCTCGACGTTACTGCGACGAATCTCGATCTTGTGATTGCCCATGAGGGCTCCCTGACTACAGCGTTGGCCAAGACTAGCATCCGCTCTAGCCTCGGGGCGACAGCCGACAACGAACTTCGTGCGCCAGGGTCTGTTGACGTTTGGTGACGAACCGCGTTGCTGTGCCAACGTGTGCGAGGCAAGGCGCGGGATGCCGCCAATGGTTGTTCCCTTGGCAAATCCCGCAACGCAGCCTCGCGCACGTTGGCGCGCAACCCGAAGGGACGGGGCCCACTTGGCGCAGGGCGGCGTTGCTCGGAACTTATTTGGAACGACCAAACCACGTTCCTCGCGCCTTGCCCTGCGCCAAGTGGACACCCGTCGCGGTCGTCACCAAACGTCAACAGACCCTCGACTCCCCCGCGAACAATGCGAGCTCCATTTCACACACACCTCGCTTCATGTTCTATTAGCGCCCCGTCCTACTCATAGAAGGTACCCAATGATGCTGATCAAAAAAGCCCTGACCACTGCCGCTCTGCTGAGCACGCTGCTCGCCGCTTCTTCAGTGTTTGCTCACGCCCATCTGAAAAGCGCGACACCGGCCGCCGACAGCACCGCTGTTGCGCCCAAGGAACTGCGTCTGGTGTTCTCCGAAGGGGTGGAAGCAACCTTTACCAAAGTCAGCCTGAGCAAGGACGGCGCTGCTGTCGCAATCAAAAGCATTGCCACTGAAAGCGCCGACAAGAAGACCCTGATCGTGACGCCGGCAGCGCCATTGGCAGCAGGCAACTATAAGGTCGAGTGGCACGCGGTATCGGTCGACACCCATAAAAGCGAAGGCAACTACAGCTTCAAGGTTGGCCAGTAATTCATGGCAAACGCGCTGGTGCTGTGCCGTTTCCTGCATTTCGCAATGGTGTTGATGCTGTTTGGTGCCTGCGTCTTCAGACCGCTGCTGTTAGGCCGCGAGCCGCGGACTGAAGCGCTCACGACGCTGGATCGACGTCTGGCTCGCATCACCCGGCTGCTGGCCTCGTTGGCCCTGGCCAGCGGGGTCTGCTGGCTGCTGCTGATCACCGCCAGCATGGCCGGATCGTGGCAGGCGGCGCTCGACCTGCCGACCGTGTACGTCGTCCTGAGCAATACCTTTTTCGGGCAGGTCTGGAGCTGGCACCTGCTGCTCAATCTGCTGTTGGTGGTGTGCCTGATCACGCCGTTAAGCACCTCGTTTCCACTGCGCCTTGCCCTGAGCGGTCTGCTGCTGGCAACACTGGCACCGGTCGGCCACGGCGCCATGCTCGACGGCCTCAGCGGCCAACTGTTGATCCTCAATCAGGTGATTCATTTAGCGTGCGTCGGCGCTTGGCTCGGCGGGTTGATGCTGTTGGTATTGATCCTGCGGCAACCGGCAAGCTATCCGCTGGGTTTGATCCTGCTGCATTTCAGTGGCATCGGTTACGGATTGGTGGCGGGTTTGGTGGTCACCGGATTGATCAATGTCCGGGTGCTCACTGGCGCCTTTTGGCCGACCCCGTTGTTCTCCGGTTTTGCGCTGATTCTGCTGATCAAGGTCGCCCTCGTCAGCGGCATGCTCGCGCTCGCGCTGCGTAATCGATTGAAAGTGAATGACTGTGGGCAGCGCCTGACGGTGCTGCGCACCAGCGTGATGATCGAGTGGCTGCTGGGCGTTGCCGCCGTGGCGGCGGTTTCGTTGCTGGGGACGATGCCGCCGATGGTGGCTGGCTGAAATGATCGGACGCAGAGCGTCCAGGGCGGCATTCCCACGCGGGAGCGTGGGAACGATCAATGTCCTGCGCCCACTTTCTTGCGGTACTCAGAGGGTGTCTCAAGCATTTCATGGCGAAAGTGCCGATTGAAGTTCGACAGGTTGGCGTAGCCCACCTCGAAGCAGATGTCCGATACCGACAGCTTGCTTTGCAGCAAAAGACGACAGGCACGCTGGATCCGTAGCTTGCGGGTCAGGTCGACGAAGGTGTGCCCGGTGGTGCGCTTGAAAAAGCGCGAAAAGGCCGGTTCGCTCATCTCAAGCTGCCGGGCGATCACCGACATGCGCAGTTCTTCGTTCAGATCCTTGAGGATGTAATCGAAGACCTGGGCCATGCGTTCGGTGGTCAGGCTGTCGAGCATCGGCGCGTATTGCTGGCTGGCGAGGGTCCGGCTCTCCCCGGCCTCCGCCTCGTTCAGGGTTTGCAGCAACGAGACAAACAGCGCAAGGCGCTTCAAACCGCTGCTGCGGCCGATTTCCTCCAGCAATTCGATGGCCTGACGCTGAGTCGCGCCACTGAACTCAATGCCCTGCCGTGCGCGGCTGAACAAGCCTTGCAACTCGTCCAGCTCCGGCAGGGTCTCGCGCAATTTCAACAAGCTTTCGCCGTCGAACTGCAACACCACATCACGCCCGACAACCTGCTCGCCGGGCGCCAGATCGCTGATCCAGTCATGGGGCAAGCCAGGGCCGATCAACGCCAGATGCCCGACACCGAAATGCCCGATGTAGTCCCCGGCAAACAACCGGCCGCTGCCATGGCGGATCAGGTGTATCTCGAATTGCGGGTGATGATTCCAGCGCGCCAACGGGTACGGGTAGTCATGCTCGTACCAGCGAAAACTGTGCTGTGGCTCGGTAAAGATCACCTCAAGCTCGGAGGGCTTCTCGCCGGTTTTCTTGCTGCTCATCACCCAAGGGTTCCGTTCTGGCAGGTCATATCAAGGTCGGGTCGAAGCTGATTTGCAGCTTCACATCCCCCGGCAAGGCGCTGGCGGCACGCTCGAAGGCTTCGACGCCGCGTTCAAAAGGAAAAGTCGCCGACACCAGCGGTTTCAGATCGACCTTGCCGCTGGCGATCAGGTTCACCGCCCGTTGGTAGACATTGGCATATCGGAACACCGTCTCGATACGGATTTCCTTGGCTTGAGCCGCCACCACATCAAACGCCACCGGTTCGACCGGCATGCCCACCAGCACCAAGGCGCCGCCCGGGCAAACGCTGGCCAAGGCGTCGTTGTAGGCGCGTGGGCTGCCACTGGCTTCAAACACCACGTCGGCACCCCAATTGTCGGTCAACTCGGCGACCTTGGCCGGCAACGCGGTTTCGCGGACGTTGACTGCAATAATGCCGTCGTAACTCCGGGCGATCGCCAGTTTTTCTTCCATCAGATCGGACACCAGCACCTGACTGGCCCCGGCTGCGAGCGCCGCCAGAGCGGTCATGATGCCGATGGTGCCGGCACCGATCACCACCGCCACATCCCCGGGTTTGATCCGCGCTTTCACCGCGGCCTGCATGCCGATAGCGAAAGGTTCGACCAGCGCGCCTTCGGCAAAACTGACGTGGGCCGCAAGCTTATAGGCAAACGCTGCCGGATGAATCACCTCCGGCGTCAGGCAACCATGCACCGGCGGCGTGGCCCAGAACACCACCGCAGGGTCGATGTTGTAGAGGCCCAGGCGCGAAGCCTTCGAGGTGGGATCAGGAATCCCCGGCTCCATGCACACCCGATCACCGACCGCCAGATGCCGAACCCGGCTGCCCACTTCGACCACCGTCCCTGCCGCCTCATGCCCGAGCACCAGCGGTTGATCGACCACGAACGGGCCGATCTTGCCATGGGTGAAGTAATGCACGTCGCTGCCACAGATACCGACGGTGTGGACGCGAATTCGCACATCGTCCGCGCCCATCTCCAATGGCAGGTCGATATCGCGGATCCTGAGGGTGTGTTGTTTTTCCAGAACCAGGGCTTGCATGGTGAACCTCGCTTGTCGGAAGGCCAGTTCGATGCCGTTCCCTCAGGTGAAAAACACCTGAACAGGTTCGGCTGGCCGCACCGTCAGAATCCCATCGGCGAGAAGCGGCAGCTAGCGCGGTGGATTCGCCGCAACGGTGGTTTTTTGCAGGTGCATATCCTGAACCTATGCCCTGAGCAACATATAGCCCGCCACGACCACGCAAATACTGGCGAATCCCAGCTGCAACCCTCTGGCGGGAATATGGGAAGACATCCGTGCAAACCGATGATGACGCCAAGCAATCCTTAATAATGCTCAAGCGTTGCGCAAAGAAAATGAAAAAACCTTACAAAAAAGCAGACCTGTCTGAAAGAATTTTCCGAAAGATCAAACAAAAAACATGAGTTCTTGAAATTTCAAACCGCAAAAAATATACATACGTCTACACAACACAATTCTCAACATCACACGCTGTCTTTTCAACGTCGAGGCATTATGAAAAACGCAATATCACCTACAAGAAGTGAAAACTTTTCCGAATGGTATCAACAAGTCATCATCCAGTCTGAACTGGCTGAAAATTCTCCCGTTAGAGGTTGCATGGTCATCCGCCCTTGGGGCTATGGCATATGGGAGCAGATTCAACGAGAGCTTGATCAAAAATTCAAAGATACAGGCCATGCGAACGCATATTTCCCACTGTTGATCCCCTTATCCTTTTTTCAAAAAGAAGCCGAACATGTCGATGGTTTTGCCAAGGAGTGCGCAGTTGTAACCCATCACCGTCTGGAACAGACAGCAGATGGAAAACTCACTCCCGCTGGCGAACTGGAAGAGCCTTTGATCATCAGGCCTACCAGCGAAACGGTGATCGGTGCCTCCTTTTCACGATGGGTGCAAAGTTATCGGGATCTGCCGCTACTCATCAACCAGTGGGCCAACGTCCTGCGCTGGGAAATGCGTCCAAGGATCTTCCTGCGCACCTCAGAGTTCCTGTGGCAAGAAGGCCACACCGTTCACGGCTCCAGTGAAGAGGCCTTGGACGAGACGCTGAAGATGCTGGATATCTATGAGCGGTTTACTGTCGATCACCTGGCCATACCAGTAATCAAGGGTGAAAAGTGCTCATGGGAACGTTTCCCGGGCGCCGTCAGTACCTACACCATCGAGGCAATGATGCAGGACGGCAAGGCCCTGCAGGCGGGAACTTCACACTTTCTGGGACAGAACTTCGCCCAGGCGTCAGACATCCGCTTCGTGAACAAGGAAGGGGTAAAAGAGCTGGCCTGGACCACTTCGTGGGGCGTTTCCACACGTTTGATTGGCGCCATGATCATGGCCCATGGCGATGACGACGGACTGGTGATTCCACCGCTGGTGGCACCGACGCAAGTCATCATTGTTCCGATCGTACGCAGTGAACAGGATGCCGAAGCCATCCATGCCTACTGCGATAAGTTGCAAAAGCAGATCTCCCGGAAAAGACTGAAGGGGCAAAACCTGCGTGCCAGCGTTGATAAGCGGGACATGAGTGGCGGCGAAAAAAAGTGGTATCACATCAAGCGCGGCGTGCCTGTTCGGGTCGAAGTCGGAATAAAGGAACTGGAGCAGAACATGGTTTCTTATTCCTGCAGAGACAACAGCAAGAATACGTTAAAAGTTGAGATGAATAGCTTTGTTAAAGACTTGCCAAAAACCCTGCAGGCTATTCAGACAGGCCTACTTGAAAGTGCCAGAAAAAAGCTGTCGGACAATACCGAAACAGTTACTACGCTTGACAACTTTAAACAAGCTTTCAAACGCAAGGACAAACTCAATACATTCGTTATCGCCCCCTTCATTGATGACGAGAACGTTGAGAAAACCATCAGCGAACTGGGTGTAACCGTTCGATGCATTCCATTCGTTCAACCCAAGGCTGCAGCCACCTGTTTATTTACAGGCCAACCCACCACATCCTGGGCGCTGTATGCAAAGTCATATTGATCCTTGATCACCAACAGCCCCGTTTGCCAGGGGCTATCAGGCGCTGTAGCCGGCCCTTTGAGCTTATGCCTTGAACAACATATAGCCCGCCACGACGATGCAAATGCTCGCAAATCCCACCTGCAACCCTTTGGCTGGCACGTGGGAGGACAACCGTCGGCCAACCATCATCCCGACGATGCTCGCAACAATGAACGCCCCGCCCGTGGCGTCAATAGACACTCCGGCGTGGAACGCGCCGATGACGCCTATCGCCGAGATCAGACTGATCACCATCAACGAGGTGGCGACGATCCCGCGCATCTGCACATCGGTCAGTTGCTTGAAGGCCGGTACGATCAGAAAGCCGCCACCGACACCAAGCAGCCCGGAAACAACCCCCGTGACAGCGCCCAACGCGGCCAGGGTCGCCGTGCATTTCGCCGTCCAGGAAAAGCGCCCGGTCTGCTGATCGAGCATGCAGTTTTTCTGCCCCCACGAGGCACTGCCATGATCACTCGGCCCGGGATCTGGCGACTCTCGTCGCAGCATCCGCCATGCCACGATCATCATTAGCAGGCTGAACAGAATCATCAGAATTTTTTCGGGCAAGCGATGGGCGAAATAGATGCCGACCGGCGAAAACAGGGCCCCGAGTAACGCGATCAACAACGCCGCGCGGTAACGCACCAGACCATGTCGCAGCCCATCGATGGCGCCGACCGCCGCCGCGCTGCCCACGGCGAACAGCGCAACAGGCGCCGCCTGAGTCATGCTCCAGCCCAAACCCAGCACCAACGCCGGCACCGCGAGAATACCGCCACCCGCCCCCGTCAAGCCGAGGACCAACCCCATGACCACACCAAACAAAGTTGCCAGCAGCATAAAACGCTCTTGATCCACGTTACGTAAAACCGGTACAGACCCGGCCCTTGAATGGCGCCCACGATACAGCCCACAAGGGCGCCCATCATTTAAATCACATCAAGACTAGTCAGTGTGCGGATAAAGTACCTAATCTTTGAGGACATCCCGAAAGGATCCGCCCCCATGTCAGCGTTGATTCAAGCCTTCCTGGACGAAGCGTCGTCGACCTACACCTACGTGATCTTTGAGCGCGATGGCGAACACTGCGCGATCGTCGACTCGGTGCTCGACTACCATCCCGCCTCAGGGCGAACCGCGACCACCCAGGCTGATCGGGTGATCGCCTTCGTCCGCGAACACCGCTTGCAGGTGCAGTGGTTGCTGGAAACCCACTCCCACGCCGATCACCTGTCCGCGGCGGCCTATTTGCGTCAGGAACTGGGTGGCAAGATTGCCATCGGCCAATCCATCAGCAAGGTTCAGGAGGTGTTCAAGAGCCTGTTCAACCTTGAGCCGGAATTTCCCGTCGACGGTTCGCAGTTCGACCATCTGTTTGCCCCGGACGAGGTGTTCGCCATCGGCAACCTCAAGGCCAAGGCGTTGCACGTCCCGGGACACACCCCGGCAGATATGGCTTACCTCATCGAGGATGAGCTGATTCTGGTGGGCGACACGCTGTTCATGCCCGACGTGGGTACTGCACGTTGCGACTTTCCTGGCGGCAATGCGAACCAGATGTACGCCTCAATCCGCAAATTGCTGGCCTTTCCCCCCGACACCCGCCTATACGTCTGCCACGACTACCCGTGCGCCGGCCGCACCGCGCAGTGCCAGAGCACGGTCGCCGAACAACGCCAAAACAATATCCATATACATGAGGGTATCGACGAAGCCGCCTTCGTCGCCATGCGCACTCAACGCGACGCTGGGCTGTGCATGCCGACGCTGTTGCTGCCGGCCGTCCAGGTCAACGTGCGCGCAGGGAATCTGCCGCCGGCCGAGGGCAATGGGGTGGTTTATCTGAAAATTCCGATCAATCGGTTGTGAGGCGCCAGCGGTTCATCGACAGTCGGCAACACCCGGAGCCCTGAAGCGCCCGCCTCCAGACTCCGGCATTTCCCACAGCCTGAGTTCGGCCTGTGACGGCGAGGTGCCAGGCCTGACGAATACGGCCGAATAACAGGGTTTGAGATCTTCAGGGCGCAACTTGCGTAACGCTTGTTCGGGCGTCATTGCTTTCGCAGCGGCCAGTTCCAGGAACGCCTCCTCATCGACCAGCCGTTGAAAGGCTCCCGTATTCACCACCGTCACGCTGTGGGTCGTGCTGAGCGGCACCTTCCACCTGGATTCCCAGCGATGGGTATGCCCATAGACAAACAGATCGAATGGACCTATAGCCTCTTCGCGAGCCCTCAGGTGACTCTGGAAAATGGCTGTCTTGGGGACCAGTGCCCCCACCACCAGCGCGGACAGAACCGGGTTGCACGGATTGCTGTGGGTATACACAACGGCATTGCGGCATAACATTTCCAGGTCTTCGGACGGCAAGCTCTTGACTATCTCATTGAGCTCGCTGCGCAATTGCGCGCCTGCCGGGTTGGTGTCTTTGAGCAGCTCCTTGAATGAATCACCGTCAGGGAGCGAAAAGCTGAAAAGCAGGTATCCAGCTTTCACCGCAGCCCCTCTGTCAAACGTCGGGTCTTGCGCCCCATTGGTCGATAACGCGCTGTATTTTTGCCCCGGCGTCGTTTCGAAAATGTTGAACGCAATGAATCTGGCCAGATCATTGAGGGTTCCACCCAACCCCCGCTCGCTCATTCGATAGCGTGCTCCGGCGGTTTCCGGGTTCAGGTTGTCGATGATGGGATAGTTCATTTCCTGCTCATTGAACAACTGCTGTACGAAACGCTCTCCCCAGGGGCGAATCATCAGTTGCTTGCCATCGGGGCCGGTTGTGGTGACCTTCGGCCACTCGGCAAAAGCGTTTACATCACTGCCGATCTGATGCCCGTGTTCAGCCACGACCCGCTTGTCTTCGGAGACCCACAGGCCGCTTTCGACAAATATCACTCGCCTGCTCTGCGCCCCGAGACGCTCGACAAGCGGCGCCCGGACGGCCGGAATGAGCAAGGCGGCGTCATGGTTGCCGGGCACCAGATAGAGTCGATTGGTCCCGCGCACGGAGAAGTCCTTCAATGCCTGAAGATCGGCATCATGGGCCTTGATGATCCGTGTGGTCAGGTCGACCAGTTCCGGTACCGAACAGCCCGCGCCCGCGCCGGATCCTTCGCAGTGAATGTCATCCGGCAACTGCCACAGCTCCAGGAAGTCGCCGACGATAATCAGATCGACAGTGTCATTGCCCTCTTTGGAAACAGCGCTCAGAAATCCTTTGAGTGCCTGCGGCCATCTGAAATCCTCATAGGGATGCCAGCTCCCGTCGGCCGTTCGCCCGAGCCCGAGATGAAGATCACTGATAAATACACTCAGACGCTCTTGCGCATACCCATTGCACACGACCAACAGACTTGAAAATGCCAATAAAGCCGCACAGAGGCGACGCTTCATTGCAGACCTCCGGTTTGCTGATTGGAGGCTGTGGGGGCCGCACACATGCGTAATTCAGGATCACCTATGATCTGGAATTCCAGGGCCATATCCGCATAGCCCGAGCCTTTGCCATAGGTATCGATGGTTTTCTGCAAGGCCTGATTGAAGATATCGATGACCCGGGCAGAGGTACCGCTGGCCCGCAGCTGCTGAGCCACCGCAACGAAACTGACCGACAGCCGGGTACCGAAATCGCTGTCTACCGGGAACGGTGACGCCACCACGGCGCCTACGCCTCGACGCACCAGCATGTTGACGAACGTCTGGCTGGCCGCCGAGACACCCAGGGTGGAACACGCCGCCAGGACTGCCACGCTACCCGGCGTGAAATGCCTTCGCATATCCGAGTCCAGCACCCGGCCAGGAAGCTCTGACGCAGAAAAAGTGACGTCGCCCTTGCCGTGATGTGCGAGAAGCACCAACGCACTGCTGGCCGCGGAAGGCGTATCCGCCTGGGTCATGAACTTGAGCAAATCGGTGTTGTTCTGGTACCAGTTGACGTCACGCCCTTGCATCCGCCAGTCATCCTTCATCAACAACTCGGCGGACTCGGCATTCACACCATCCAACGCCCTGGGAATGGCAAAGTCCCAACCGCTGAAACACGCACCGGGTTCGAGCGTCTGAGCATCCTGTAACGGCTGGACGACGGTAATTCGCCGGGAGAATAGTTGGTCAGGCGCATCGGCGCCCAACAAGGCCAGCGGCAAATTTTGCATCTCCCCCCACGGGTCGAAATAACGCACCAATACCACCGGCGCTTCGACTCGTTTGGTCAGGCGCTGCATGGCCGCCCTTGCCGCATCGGCATTTCGCTGATCTCCCGGGGTACGGCCGTTGAACAGCATATTGTTCATCTGCCTGACGACCTCGGTATACGGTTGGGGGGTCTTCAAATGCTGGCGGGTGCTCGCGATGGAGGCTGGAAGCATGGAGTCCTGCTCCAGAAAGTGCGTCAGATTGCCGGCAAGCTCCCACGCATAAACCGGCGGCGCCTTTCCTTGATCCTTGGCCGTTTTAAACTCCGAGCGATCCACGAACACCGCAACCGTCGTTGGGTCCCCCTCGCCCTTGGGGATCGAGTCGAATAGATGTAAGGCCGCGTCTGTGGGCGACGTTTGCCGCGCACTTTTCCCCACCTCCAGCAGCCTCTCCAACCCGGACACCAGTTCGCCGCCTCTCAGGCTGGTGTCGCACGCCGGCGGGTTCTGCTGACCGACGTCGCTCACCGGCAGGCTGACCACGATGTAGTCCAGAGGCCGCAGCCCCGCAGCGTCCCAAATCGAGAGGACTACCTGCGCACAACCCGCCTGACGGGCGATAAGCGGCCACACCATGGGCGCATCGACACTCAACGCCTTGGCCAGGTCGCTCAAGGTAATGAGGTGTTGGCGCGCTTTTTCCCGCAGAGGCTCGTCAGTGGGTCTGGCCGGCAGGCGATCCCGGTGGACATTGAATCTGCGTGCCCGAAAATCCGAACCCGGTGCCGGCTCGAGTATGCCGCCCATCAGTACTGGTCGAACCAGCAAGTGGATCTCGTCGCTGTCCGGGTCCGCAGCAATTTCTTCCTGCAGCAGGCCGCTGATCCCGCTACTCAATGCCCCGGGATAGATCCCCCGGCCAAGATCCAGCACAAAATCATAGGGTTTGCCTGCGACCAACACATTCTTGAGCTGCCTGGGCGAGGATTGAAACCAGGCATTCCAATTGATGGAAAAAGTAGGACTGGCCTTGCTCAAGTTCATTGTGTAGCTCGGAGTGATTCTCGCCTCGCTCACCAGCGATGGACCAATCATCTCGATAGCCGATGCCTGGCGGTTGGCCAATGCCACCTGCCATTGAGCGCGCACCCCCTCATCGACGCCCATCCAGGTGATGGTCGGGGAGGACTGCACCGCATCGATTGCCTCACTCTCCCGAGCGACAATGTTCGAGGTGACGTATTCCTCGGCGTAGTTCATGACCTGAGTGATGCGCTCACGTGCTGGATCAGGCAATGCTGAAAAACGCGAAGCTTTGTAGATGGCAATCAACCCGCTGTAGCGGTGATCGCTTTGCGTCACGAATGCGGCTTTGATTTTCGTCACGCGATCCCAGGGGACTTCTGCCGCATCAACCGCCCCGGTGGCCAAGGCCGACGCCATGTCCGTATCAGACATCTTGATCGACTTGGCGCCCACGCCTGAAAAATCCATCGCCTGCCAATCATCGCTGGAAACCGCGAGCTTTGTGTCCTTGAAGTCCCAAGGTGAACGCCGGGGGAGCTGGCTGGCGATCACCCGTGTTCCCCCGTACCAGACCCCACCCAACGCCTGCAATCCCTGGGCGTTAAGTTGCTCGGCCAGTTGCGGCTGCAACTGTGACTTCATGAAAAATGAATACGGTTTGATCTCTGAGAAGGTAAATGGCAGGCCGTAGATGCCGAACGGAGGGACAAATTTGCTCAGGGCTGAAACGGGGACGACCGCTAAATCTGTCTCCCCTTCCATGACACTTTTGATCGCGCTATCGGCAGACGCCACATCGAGGTTTCTAACGGTTGCGATGCCTTCCAGGCCTTTCTGGATAGCGCCCGCGGCCTGGTCAAATGTCGCGTTATGGGGAATCGCGATGTCGATCAGCACGGGCCGATCTTGAGCGGGCACACCCTGCGAGGCAATGCACAGCAGCAGCACTGGGAGCAACCTGTGCCAACCCGACCAGGAAGCTGCGTCCTTACACTCGCAAACCTCCCTTTTGCCCATCTCATCACCTCAGGCTCGGCAACGCTTATCGGCTTGCGCAGATGAGGACGACTGGCTCTCTTATGCACCTTATGAATAAAGCACCGCGCGAGCGTTATGGCAAAGTCCCGTGATGAACGGGGGCTACACCTAATGAAGCCACCCTAATGAAGCTACCCCGCCAGCGTCAAACCATTGGCCGGCAACGGCAACGCGGTCTTGTACCTGACCTGCTTGAGCGCAAAGCTTGAACGGATATTGGCGACTCCCGGAACCTTGGTCAGGAAGTCCATCATGAAACGCTCCAGCGATTGGATGGTCGGCACCAGTACGCGGATCAGGTAATCCGGGTCGCCGGCCATCAGGTAGCACTCCATCACTTCCGGTCGGTCGGAAATCGCTTCTTCGAAGTGCTGCAGGGCTTCTTCGACTTGTTTCTCGAGGCTGACGTGGATGAACACGTTGACGTGCAGCCCGAGCAGCTCAGCGTCGAGCAGCGTGACCTGCTCGCGAATCAGCCCCAACTCTTCCATTGCCTTGACCCGGTTAAAGCAGGGTGTCGGTGACAAGTTGACCGAACGTGCGAGGTCGGCGTTGGTGATGCGGGCGTTCTCCTGAAGGCTGTTGAGAATCCCGATATCGGTACGGTCCAGCTTGCGCATGAGACAAAACCACCTGTTTATTGTGTTTATGCAGATTTTTTATCCTCAAATGGCTTAAAGCGCAACGAAACAGAGATAAATATTCTTCTTGGCGAGGCCTATGATTGTTGTAGGACAAGATTTCTTTTACCCAAAGAAAGATCGTCAGCTAGCGCGCCCACTACAAGAAATTCACAAGATCGAGCGTAGAAGCCATGAACCAACCGTACGAACCGCTGCGCCTGCACGTTCCCGAACCTTCGGGCCGTCCCGGCTGCAAAACCGACTTCTCCTACCTGCGTCTGACCGATGCCGGTACGGTGCGCAAACCCCCAATCGACGTTGAACCCGCCGACACGGCCGACCTGGCCAAGGGCCTGATTCGCGTGCTCGACGACCAGGGCAATGCCCTCGGTCCGTGGGCCGAAGGCGTGCCGGTCGAGATCCTGCGTAAAGGCATGCGCGCCATGCTCAAAACGCGGATTTTCGACAACCGCATGGTCGTCGCCCAGCGTCAGAAGAAAATGTCGTTCTACATGCAGAGCCTTGGCGAAGAAGCCATCGGCAGCGCTCAGGCCCTGGCCTTGAACATCGACGACATGTGCTTCCCGACCTACCGCCAGCAAAGCATCCTGATGGCTCGCGAAGTGCCGCTGGTGGACCTGATCTGCCAACTGCTGTCCAACGAGCGCGATCCGCTCAAGGGCCGCCAGCTGCCGATCATGTACTCGGTTAAAGACGCCGGCTTCTTCACCATTTCCGGCAACCTCGCCACCCAATTCGTACAAGGCGTGGGCTGGGGCATGGCGTCGGCGATCAAGGGTGACACCAAGATCGCCTCGGCCTGGATCGGCGACGGCGCCACTGCTGAATCCGACTTCCACACCGCCCTCACCTTCGCCCACGTTTACCGTGCGCCGGTGATCCTCAACGTGGTCAACAACCAGTGGGCAATTTCCACGTTCCAGGCGATTGCCGGTGGTGAAGCCACTACCTTCGCCGGTCGTGGCGTCGGTTGCGGCATCGCCTCCCTGCGGGTCGATGGCAACGATTTCGTCGCGGTCTACGCCGCCTCTGCCTGGGCCGCCGAACGCGCCCGCCGCAACCTCGGCCCGACCATGATCGAATGGGTCACCTACCGCGCCGGCCCGCATTCGACTTCCGATGATCCTTCCAAATACCGTCCTGCCGACGACTGGAGCTACTTCCCGTTGGGCGACCCGATTGCGCGCCTCAAGCAGCACCTGGTGAAAATCGGTCAGTGGTCTGAAGAAGAACACACCACTGTCAGCGCCGAACTCGAAGCCGAAGTCATTGCCGCGCAGAAAGAAGCCGAGCAGTACGGCACTCTCGCCGGTGGCCAGATTCCGAGCGCCGCGACGATGTTCGAAGACGTCTATAAAGAGATGCCGGAGCACTTGAAGCGCCAGCGTCAAGAGTTGGGGATCTGATATGAACGATCACAACAACACTATCCAGTTGGAAACCGCCATGACCACAACCACCATGACCATGATCCAGGCCCTGCGCTCGGCCATGGATGTGATGCTTGAGCGTGACGACAACGTCGTGGTCTTCGGCCAGGACGTAGGCTACTTCGGCGGCGTATTCCGCTGCACCGAAGGCTTGCAGAGCAAGTACGGTACCTCGCGAGTGTTCGACGCGCCGATCTCCGAAAGCGGCATCGTCGGCGTCGCCGTGGGCATGGGTGCCTACGGTCTGCGGCCGGTGGCCGAGATCCAGTTCGCCGATTACGTCTACCCGGCGTCGGACCAGATCATTTCCGAAGCCGCACGCCTGCGCTATCGCTCGGCCGGCGAGTTCACCGCGCCGATGACCCTGCGCATGCCTTGCGGTGGCGGCATCTACGGCGGCCAGACCCACAGCCAGAGCATCGAGGCGATGTTCACCCAAGTCTGCGGCCTGCGCACGGTGATGCCATCCAACCCCTATGACGCCAAAGGCCTGCTGATCGCCTCCATCGAAAACGATGACCCGGTGATCTTCCTTGAGCCAAAACGTCTGTACAACGGCCCGTTCGACGGCCACCACGACCGCCCGGTAACCCCTTGGTCGAAACACCCGGCCGCGCAAGTGCCGGACGGTTACTACACCGTGCCGCTGGACGTGGCGGCCATCGCCCGTCCGGGCAAGGATGTCACCATCCTCACCTACGGCACCACGGTCTATGTGTCGCAAGTCGCCGCCGAAGAAACCGGTGTCGATGCTGAAGTGATCGACCTGCGCAGCCTGTGGCCACTGGACCTGGAAACCATCGTCAAGTCGGTGAAGAAAACCGGACGTTGCGTGATCGTTCACGAAGCGACCCGCACCTGTGGTTTCGGCGCCGAACTGGTCGCCCTGGTGCAAGAGCACTGCTTCCACTACCTGGAAGCGCCGATCGAGCGCGTCACCGGTTGGGACACTCCCTACCCGCACGCGCAAGAGTGGGCGTATTTCCCTGGTCCGTCCCGTGTGGGCGCGGCTTTGAAACGGGTTATGGAGGTCTGAATGGGCACGCACGTTATTAAAATGCCGGACATTGGCGAAGGCATTGCAGAAGTTGAATTGTCGGTGTGGCACGTCAAGGTCGGCGACATGGTCGTCGAAGATCAGGTGTTGGCCGATGTGATGACCGACAAAGCGATGGTCGACATCCCTTCGCCGGTGAATGGCAAGGTCATCGCCTTGGGCGGTGTGCCGGGCGAAGTCATGGCGGTCGGCAGCATACTGATCAGCATTGAAGTCGAAGGCGCGGGCAACGTTAAAGAGTCGGCTCAGCCTGCGGCAGTGAAAGAAACACCTGCTCCGGTTGCAGCACCCAAGGTTGAAGCGGTGGTTGAGAGCAAACCGGTTGCAGCCCCGCGCCCAGCCGTGTGCCAGGGCCCGATGGTCGCTCGCGAGGCCGATGAGCGGCCGCTGGCCTCCCCGGCCGTGCGCAAACATGCGCTTGATCTCGGCATCCAATTGCGTCTGGTCCGTGGCACCGGCCCTGCCGGTCGTGTGCTGCACGAAGACCTCGACGCTTATCTAGCTCAGGGTCAGGCTCAGGGTCAACAGCCGCAATCGACCGCTGCCGTCGCTTACGCCGAGCGTAACGACGAAGAGCAGATCCCGGTGATCGGCATGCGCCGCAAGATTGCCCAGCGCATGCAGGACGCTACCCGGCGCGCCGCGCATTTCAGCTATGTCGAAGAAATCGACGTCACCGCCGTCGAAGAACTGCGCGCGCACTTGAATGAAAAACACGGCGCGACTCGCGGCAAGCTGACGTTGTTGCCGTTCCTGGTACGCGCCATGGTCGTCGCCCTGCGGGATTTCCCGCAGATCAACGCCCGTTACGACGACGAAGCCCAGGTCATCACCCGCCTCGGCGCGGTGCATGTGGGTGTCGCGACCCAAAGCGATATCGGCTTGATGGTGCCAGTGGTGCGTCACGCCGAAGCCCGCAGCCTGTGGGACAGCGCCGCAGAAATCTCCCGCTTGGCAACCGCTGCACGCAACGGCAAAGCCAGCCGCGATGAACTGTCCGGCTCGACCATTACCCTGACCAGCCTCGGTGCCCTTGGCGGCATCGTCAGCACCCCGGTGCTGAACCTGCCGGAAGTGGCGATCGTCGGCGTCAACAAGATCGTCGAACGGCCGATGGTGATCAAAGGCCAGATCGTGGTGCGCAAGATGATGAACCTCTCCAGTTCCTTCGACCATCGCGTGGTCGATGGCATGGACGCGGCGCAATTCATCCAGGCTATTCGCGGCCTGCTCGAACAACCCGCCACGCTGTTTGTTGAATAGGCATTTGTGGAGCAACGCATGCAACAGACTCTGAACACCACGCTGCTGATCATCGGTGGCGGCCCTGGCGGTTATGTAGCGGCGATTCGTGCCGGACAACTGGGCATTCCGACCATTCTGGTGGAAGGCCAGGCGCTGGGCGGCACGTGCCTGAACATCGGCTGCATTCCGTCCAAAGCACTGATCCACGTCGCTGAACAGTTCCATCAGACCCAACACCACAGCCAAGGCTCGGCGCTGGGGATCAAGGTTTCGGCGCCAACCCTGGACATCGGCAAAAGCGTCGAGTGGAAGGACGGTATCGTCGATCGCCTGACTACTGGCGTCGCCGCGCTTTTGAAGAAGCACAAAGTCCAGGTCATTCAAGGCTGGGCTAAAGTGATCGACGGCAAAACCGTTGAAGTCGAAAGCGCCAACACCCGCATCCAGTGCGAACACCTGCTGCTGGCCACCGGCTCGAAAAGCGTCAACCTGCCGATGCTGCCAATTGGCGGTCCGATTATCTCGTCCACCGAAGCGCTCGCCCCAACCTCAGTCCCGAAACGGCTGATCGTGGTCGGTGGCGGCTATATCGGCCTGGAACTGGGGATTGCCTATCGCAAGCTTGGCGCTGAAGTCAGCGTGGTCGAGGCGCAGGATCGCATCCTGCCGGCCTACGATCAGGAACTGACCCAACCGGTCGCTGAAGCACTGAAACAGCTGGGCGTGAAGCTGCACCTCAAGCACAGCGTCGAAGGCTTCGATGCGCAGACCAATACCCTGCAAGTGCGCGATCCGGACGGCGAAATCCTTAATCTGGAAACCGATCAGGTGCTGGTCGCCGTCGGTCGGCGCGCCAACACCCAAGGCTGGAACCTCGAAGCCCTGAACCTGGACATGAACGGTTCGGCGATCAAGATCGACAACCGTTGCCAGACCAGCATGCGTAACGTCTGGGCCATCGGCGACCTGAGCGGCGAACCGATGCTTGCGCACCGCGCCATGGCCCAAGGGGAAATGGTTGCGGAACTGATCTCGGGCAAACACCGCGAGTTCAACCCTACCGCCATTGCCGCCGTGTGCTTTACCGACCCGGAACTGGTGGTGGTCGGCAAGACCCCGGATGAGGCCAAAGCTGCAGGTCTGGATTGTATTACCGCCAACTTCCCGTTTGCCGCCAACGGCCGGGCGATGACCCTGGAGTCGAAAAGCGGCTTCGTGCGGGTTGTGGCACGCCGCGACAATCATCTGATTGTCGGTTGGCAAGCCGTCGGGGTCGGTGTTTCGGAACTGTCCACCGCGTTCGGCCAATCCCTGGAAATGGGCGCACGACTGGAAGACATCGCCGGCACCATCCACGCCCACCCGACACTGGGTGAAGCGGTACAGGAAGCGGCGTTGCGGGCCCTGGGGCACGCGCTGCACCTGTAACCGCCCCACCGTGATCGTTCCCACGCTCTGCGTGGGAATGCAGCCCGGGACGCTCCGCGTCCCTAAAGCGGACGCGGAGCGTCCGTTGAGGTATTCCCACGCGGAGCGTGGGAACGATCAAAGGACCGCATTCCGGGCTGCGATTTAGCCCAAGAATGAAGTATTGTTGTCCCCATCCAGAAAAACGTCAGAAGCCTTGAACCGCTCAGGCGATTGTTAAGTGATAGAGGGTGTCATGGGTAACGAAAGCATCAATTGGGACAAGTTGGGTTTTGACTACATCAAGACAGACAAGCGCTATCTGTCTCACTGGCGCGATGGCGCCTGGGACAAAGGCACCCTGACTGAAGACAACGTGCTGCACATCAGTGAAGGCTCCACTGCCCTTCACTATGGCCAGCAATGCTTCGAAGGCATGAAGGCCTATCGTTGCAAGGACGGCTCGATCAACCTGTTCCGTCCGGACCAGAACGCCTTGCGCATGCAGCGCAGTTGCGCCCGTCTGCTGATGCCGCAAGTGGAAACCGAAGACTTCATCGAAGCCTGCAAGGCCGTGGTCCGCGCCAACGAACGCTTCATCCCGCCTTATGGCACCGGCGGCGCGCTGTACCTGCGTCCGTTCGTGATCGGCGTGGGTGACAACGTCGGTGTGCGCACCGCCCCCGAATTCATCTTCTCGATCTTCTGCATCCCGGTCGGCGCCTACTTCAAGGGCGGCCTGACCCCACACAACTTCCTGATCTCCAGCTACGACCGCGCCGCACCACAAGGCACCGGCGCAGCCAAGGTCGGTGGCAACTACGCCGCCAGCCTGATGCCCGGCTCCCAGGCCAAGAAGGCGCACTTCGCCGACTGCATCTACCTGGACCCAATGACCCACACGAAAATCGAAGAAGTGGGCTCGGCCAACTTCTTTGGTATCACCCACGACAATGTGTTTGTCACGCCGAAGTCCCCTTCGGTGCTACCGGGCATCACCCGTCTGTCGTTGATCGAGCTGGCAAAATCGCGCCTGGGCCTGGAAGTGGTCGAAGGTGACGTGTTCATCGACAAGCTGTCCGACTTCAAGGAAGCCGGCGCCTGCGGTACTGCCGCGGTGATCACCCCAATCGGTGGCATCAGCTACAACGACAAACTGCACGTGTTCCACAGCGAAACCGAAGTCGGCCCGGTTACCCAGAAGCTCTACAAAGAGCTGACCGGTGTGCAGACTGGCGACATCGAGGCGCCAGAGGGCTGGATCGTCAAGGTCTGATCCAGCGTTTGCGGTACTAAAAAGCCCACCCATCGCTAACGCGGTGGGTGGGCTTTTGATTTTCAGCGCCAGTAAAAGTGCCAAGATCGCAGCCTGCGGCAGCTCCTACAAAGAGCGGTGTAAACCAGGAGCTGCCGAAGGTTCGGGCCGCGTTCGAACGATCTTTTGATCTTCAAATCACCTTGCAATCAATCGCCCCACCTGACCGGCATCTACTTCGAGCCGGGCAAACAGCCATTCCAGAAAGACCTGAGTCTGCGCCGTCACGTCCGGCGAGACTCCGTAGTAATAACGCGGCAACGGAATACGCAAGTCAGGCAACGGACAGATCAGCCGGCCGCTCGACACGTCGCTGCCCAGCAAGGAGGCCGGACACAGGGCAATGCCTTGTCCCTCCACCGCAGCCTGAAGCACCGGCTGCATGTGATCGAATTGCAGTGTCGCCTGAGTTTCTGACTGCGTTTCGCCAAACTGCAGGGCCCAGTTGTGCCAGTCCTCGCGACGGGTCTTGGCGGTCAGCAGAGTATGTCGGCTCAGGGCGTTCAAGTCGTCGAGCGGTATTCGCTGGATCAGCGATGGCGCCGCGACCAGCAGCAGTTCGTCCTCAAACAGTACCTGCGCGTGAATGTCGGGCGCCCAGCCGTCGCGGCCACGTCGAATAACAATGTCGAACCCGTCTCGTGTGTGATCGGGCGCCAGAGTGGAAGTGACCACCTCAGGTTTGATGTCCGGGTGCAGCACCGTGAAATCCGCCAGTCTGGGAGTCAGCCAGCGCTGGGCAAAGGTCGGGCGAACGTTGATCTTCACTGTGCGCAGCGAGGCGTGTTGCTTGAGTGCCGCGGCGGCGTTGGCAATCTGTGACAGTCCGGCGCTGACCTGCTCATAGAAGCTCTGCCCCTCAGGGGTCAGAACTGATTGTCGAATACGCCGCTCGAAAAGCAGTACGCCGAGGTGCTCCTCAAGCAGTTTTACATGGCGACTGACGGCGCTGTGGCTGACGTGCAGCTCTTCTGCGGCACGGCTGAAGCTCTGATGGCGAGCGGCGCAAGCAAACGCACGGACAGCGTTCAAGGGCGGTAGGTTATTAATCATGTGTCTAATTTAGTCACATCTGAGGCGCAATTAAAGCGTTTGTCAGCCCCGTCTCTTCGCGCCAATCTGCACGCCACGCATCGGCTGACAACGTTCGCCTTGCGCTCAGCCATTAACTTTTGGAGTGGAACATGGCCAGCTATGGGTTGTTTTTATTGTTCGCCGCCTTGACCGTGCTGAGTCCCGGTCCGGGCGTTGTGTTAACCCTTTCTAATTCGCTGCGCCATGGCTGGACCGGAGCATTGCCAGGCATCGCAGGCATTGCGCTGGGCGCCTTTGTCGTTGCAGGTCTTTGTGCCAGCAGCCTGGGATTGATTCTGGCCACCTCGCAGAGCGCTTTTACGGCATTGAAGTATTTTGGTGCGCTGTATCTTTTATACCTGGGTTTTAAAATGTGGCGCGCTGAAAGCTTCATCCCCGAACTCAATGGGACGGCTTCCAGGCCTTGGCGCCGCTTCGTCGAAGCGCTGTCCATACAACTCCTGAATCCAAAAGCCGGGTTCTTTTTCCTGGCGGTGTTCCCGCAGTTCATCAAACCTTCCGGGAATTATTACAGCCAGTTCTTTGCACTGGTCTGCTCCTACGCTTTGCTGGTGATCCTGATTCATAGCACCTATGCACTTGCGGCCAATAGCGCACGGGGTTGGCTCTCAACGAAAAAAGGTTCCTGGCTGGCAGGAAAGCTATCAGGCATTACCTTCTTTTGTTTTGGGGTGTTCATGGCCTCGGCCACGAAATAGCGAAAACCGGGAACGCTGTAACCAAGGCGTCTGACGGGTAGCTGAGCCTCTTTTGCCTCGCTTGCCCTACAGATACCCACATCAAATTCCGCGTGGTTGGAAATCCCCTATGAAACCTCATCACTCTGGAATCGCAGCAATTACCTCTGCAAGCAACGGCTCAATCGAAGTTTCTCCGTTTACCCTAAGGGAGCGTAGCTTTAGCTCCTTGAGCCACTGCTCATGCCGTGGTCGACTGCGGCCAGCTTGAACGCCAGTTTCATAACTTTCAGCCCATGCGAGGAACGCCTGGTGGTTCGCATGCATGTCCCCTCCTGGAAGGATACGTTCACCATAACGCTGTGATTCGCGCGACTTCAGACGCGCAATTCGAAGCAGGGTCGGAGTATCAATGAACACGACCAAATCAGCGCGTTGAATCACTTCGTCTCCCCAGCCATCTAATGAGCCGGAAAGTACCCATTGGCCATCAGCCAGGTTACTGTTGAGTAGGTTGACTCTCTCTGTAGGAGGTCGTGATCGCTCGAATGGCGGTTCTGTTGGGTACCAATAGTAATCATCGACATCAAAGTGAGGCACTTGAAGCTTTGCTGCCAATGCTGCCCCCAGAGTGCTCACTCCGGCTCCAGATGCTCCGCTTATGTAAATTCGCTTGCTCACTTCATGGGTCTCCTCGAGGCCTGTCGCCTGTGCAATTACCAGGGTTCGAGGCGTAGCGATGATCAATCGTCTCGCGTCAGTACTTCCAGCAATTCGATCTCGAAGGTCAGGTCTGAATTGGGCGTGATCGCGCCCATCGATCGTTCGCCGTAGGCCAGGTGCGCCGGTACCCAGAGCTTGCGCTTGCCGCCGACTTTCATGCCCATTAATCCCTGCTCCCAGCCCTTGATAACGCGGCCGGTGCCAATCACGCACTGGAACGGTTTACCACGCTCATACGAAGAGTCGAATTGAGTGCCGTCCTCAAGAAAACCGCGGTACTGGGTGGTGATCAAAGCGCCTTTGACCGCCTCTTTGCCGTCGCCCAGTTGAATGTCTGTCACCTGCAATTCGCTGCTCATCACTCACTCTCATTGGTTCAGTAGCCCTGGATGGCTCCAGAGGCAGGGTTTTCCCAGAATTCTCGTGACTTGGCAACCTTCTTCAGCGCTGCAACGGGTCGGTCTCGGGTGGTAAAAGCCTGCTGTAATCAAAGGGTCTGGATTAAGATAGCCAACGGCCATTTACCCGCAAGGTTTCGATACCCCATGTCACCCACATCCTCATGACCTCTGTCTGGCTCAGCCTCTGTGCTGTTCTACTGATCCTGGCGGCCGTCGTCGTGCTGTTTCGTCGTGAGCGAAGTATCCAAAACCAGTTGACCCACTATCGGGAATTGGTCGAATGCCTGCCAGACGGGGTGATTCTGGTCGACGCCGATGGGCTCATCCAGCAGCAGAACATCGCCGCAGCGCAACTACTGGATTCGGCCGACTCAATACTGGTGGGCTCGGCGCTTTCCAGGTGGCTGCCGCAGTTGAGTGAAACCCGGATCGAACGTCAACGCACCCTCGCCGTCAGCGCCAATGGCCAACAGCGGGCAGTCGAGATCACTCGCTTGCCCGCATCTGGCAGCACGAATTCGATCGTCCTCATCCGTCGCACCAAGGAGCACGGCAACGCACCCGACGATGTCGAACGCTTCAAGCGCAGCCAGTATTTCGCCCGCATCGGCACCTGGGATTGGGATGTCGATACCGAGCAGCTGTATTGGTCGGAGGCCATCTTCGGCATGTTCGGCTACAAGGTCGGCGAAGTGACGCCCTCCTATGAGCTGTTCTGTAGCTGCGTGCACCCGGATGACCGGGCTCAGGTGCGTGCCGGTGAATTGCGTTGCCTCGCAACCGGTGAAAACCATGACGAGGAATACCGGGTCATCTGGCCGGACGGCAGCATCCATTGGCTTCGGGAAACCGGCAATGTGGTGAAAAGCACAGACGATTCGACGGTAAAAATGATGGGGGTGGTCCGTGACATCACCGAGGAAAAAGCCTCGGCCAACCATCTCCAGCAACTGGCCCATTTCGATCTCTTGACCGGTCTGCCCAATCGCCTGGCGCTCGAAGACCGACTGTCCAAGGCCCTGGAACAGGCACGGCTGAGCGAAACGCGGGTGGTGCTTGTGTTTGTCGATCTCAACAGTTTCAAAGAGATCAACGACCATTTCGGCCATGCCGCCGGCGACCGGGTGCTGGTCACCACGGCCACCCGCCTGAAAAAAATCCTGCGTTCGTCCGACACCGTCGCCCGAATCGGCGGCGACGAATTCGTGGTCATTCTGGAAGGTCTGCCCCAGGGCAAGAGCCTGCAAGACGAAGCCCACAACATTTGCGAAAAAATCTTCGTCGAGCTATCGCCCCCCATCACCATCGGCAATGACCAGCGGCACATTGGCACCAGCCTGGGTGTCGCGGTGTTCCCGGATCACGCACCGAGCATGGACACACTCATCCACATCGCCGACCTGGCGATGTACGAAGCCAAGCGCAGCGGGAACAACCAGTATCGGTTGGGCAAGGAGTCTTCGTGGCGGGCTCAGGCTGAATAGCTGATTGTTCCCAGGCTCCCGCGTGGGAATACATCCAGTGACGCTCTGCGTCACAGTGGACGCGGAGCGTCCATGGCGGCATTCCCACGCAGAGCGTGGGAACGATCACGCAGAGCATCACGAGACGCACGCTGAACCGGAACTTGTTGCCCGCTGCAGCATCCGACCCACGCCGGTAGAATCCGCACTCAACCAAGGCTGGCCGCGCCAGCCTGCATCAATCGTCAGAAACACCCAGGAGTCATCCATGCCCCATGAAGGCAACCTGTTGCAAGCCGCTGTTGTTTTTCTATTCGCGGCGGTGCTGACCGTTCCCTTGGCCAAGCGCCTGCAGCTAGGGGCTGTGCTGGGCTATCTGTTTGCCGGGGTGATCATCGGTCCCTCGGTGTTGGGCCTGATCGGCAACCCACAAAGTGTCAGCCATATTTCCGAACTGGGCGTGGTGTTGCTGCTGTTCATCATCGGCCTTGAGCTGTCGCCGCGGCGGCTTTGGGTGATGCGCAAAGCGGTGTTCGGTGTGGGTCTTGCGCAGGTGATGCTGACGGGATCGGTGATCGGCACGGTCGCGTTGTTCGTCTTCGGCCAACCGCTGAACAGCGCCATCGTGCTCGGGCTGGGTCTGGCGTTGTCGTCCACCGCATTCGGCTTGCAGAGCCTGGCTGAGCGCAAGGAGCTGACCAGCCCCCATGGACGGCTGGCGTTTGCCATTCTGTTGTTCCAGGACATCGCCGCGATTCCCTTGATCGCCATGGTGCCGTTGCTGGCCGGCGGCGATCACACCACCACTGCCGCGCAAGACTTGAATCACGGCCTGCGGGTGCTGGGCAGCATCGCCGTGGTAGTGATCGGCGGGCGCTATCTGTTGCGTCCGGTGTTTCGTGTGGTGGCCAAAACCGGTCTGCCAGAAGTCTCCACTGCCACCGCGCTGCTGGTAGTGATCGGCACGGCGTGGCTGATGGATCTGGTGGGGGTGTCCATGGCACTGGGCGCGTTCCTCGCCGGGTTGCTGCTGGCCGACTCGGAATACCGTCACGAACTGGAAGCGCAAATCGAACCGTTCAAAGGATTGCTACTGGGACTGTTTTTTATCAGCGTCGGCATGGGCGCCAACATCAGCCTGCTATTCAGCGCGCCGGCTGCGGTGCTGGGGCTGACGGTGCTGCTGATTCTGATCAAACTGCCGCTGCTGTTTGTCGTCGGGCGGCTGGCCGGCGGACTGGGTCGACTCAATGCCATACGCTTGGGCATCGTGCTGGCGGCCGGCGGTGAATTCGCTTTCGTGGTGTTCAAGATCGGCCGCGATCAGGGGCTGTTCGAGCCACAGCTGTACGACCTGCTGGTGCTGACCATCACCCTGTCCATGGCGCTGACGCCGCTCCTGCTGCTGTTGTGCGCGCGGCTGGTCAAACCGACCGTGAAACCGGTGACCATGCCGCCGGAATACCGCGAGATCGACACCGATGCGCCACGGGTGGTGATCGCCGGCATGGGTCGTATGGGACAGATCGTCGCGCGGATCCTGAGGGCGCAGAACATCAAGTTCGTGGCGTTGGATACCTCGGTGGAAACCATCGAACTGTCCCGCAGTTTTGGCGGGGTGCCGGTATTCTATGGCGACCCGATGCGCCCGGAGATTCTGAAGGCTGCCAAAGTCGAACAGGCGGAGTTTTTTGTGATCGCCACCGACGACCCGGACACCAACATCAAGACCGCTGAACTGGTGCGCAAACTCTACCCACACATGAAAATCATCGCCCGCGCGCGCAACCGTCAACACGTTCACCGGCTGGTGGATGTCGGGGCGCAAGCGGTACGGGAAACCTACTATTCGAGCCTGGAAATGAGCCGGCGCACCCTGGTCGGCCTCGGTCTGAGCCAGACCCAGGCCGATGCCCGCATCAAGCGCTTCACCCACCACGACGAACAGGTGCTTGAGGCCCAGCATGCGGTCTATGACGATGCCGCCAAAGTGCTGCAGACCGCCCAGGAAGCCCGAGCCGAACTGGCGCGGTTGTTCGAGGCGGATCAGCTGGAGGAAGAGTCCAGAGGGTGAGCAAAGGTTCAAGGTTGATGGTGAATCTGAGGGCCCCATCGCGAGCAAGCCCGCTCCCACATTAGGCCTGCGTCGGCCATAGATATGGCAGTTGAATGCGATCAAATGTGGGAGCGGGCTTGCTCGCGATGAACGATAACGCGGTTTATCTGGGAAACGATGACGTTAAAGGAATCCCTGTTTTCACGGCGTAATAGCGACCTTCAGCACACCATCGCGCTGATTGGCGAACAGCTCATAAGCGGCTTCGATGTCATCGAGTTTGAAGCGATGGGTGACCAAGGGTTTGAGATCGACCTGACCACAGGCGACCACCTCCATCAAGCGCCGCATGCGCTCTTTTCCGCCGGGGCATAGCGTGGTCACGATGCTGAGGTCACCCAGCCCTGCGGCGAACGCATCGAGCGGGATATGCAGGTCGGACGAATAGACCCCAAGGCTCGATAACGTGCCGCCGGGACGCAGTACCCGCAGCGCCGATTCGAAGGTGCCCTGAGTCCCCAGAGCCTCGATAGCCACATCAACGCCACGCCCCTGGGTGATGGCCATGATGCGCTCGACCACATTGCCGTCCTTGAAGTCGACAACATGGGTCGCGCCCAACTGGCGGGCGACACTCATTCGTGCGGGCACGGTATCGATACCGATGATGGTGGTAGCCCCCATCAGACGTGCGCCAGCGATGGCACACAAACCGATGGGACCGAGGGCGAACACGGCGACCGTATCGCCAATCTCGACTTTGCCTCTTTGCGCGCCGGAAAAGCCCGTGGACATGATGTCCGGGCACATCAGCACCTGCTCGTCACTAAGGGCGTCGGGAATCGGGCAGAGGTTGGCGAGCGCGTCCGGCACCAACACGTATTCGGCCTGACAGCCGTCAATCGTATTGCCGAACTTCCAGCCGCCGGCAGCCCGAAAGCCGTGGCGAGTACCGGGACCGTCCTGCGACGAGCATCCACAGAGGCAGGCGTAGCTCTGACCGCTCGGCGTAATGGCGCCGGCAATGACCCGTTGCCCTTCGACGAAGCCGACAACTTGCGAGCCGAGCTTTTCGATCACCCCAACCGGCTCATGGCCGATGGTCAATCCCTTCTCCACCGGGTACTCGCCGCGCAGGATATGCACATCGGTGCCGCAGATCGTGGTGGTGGTGATGCGCACCAACGCATCCAGCGGGCCGACTTCGGGTATCGGCTTGTCATCCAGTACGATGCGGTTTTTCTCAACGAAGATCGCCGCTTTCATGTTCGCCATAGCACTGACTCCTGCTCTTGAAACCCGGGAAAGGCTTTACCGACCGTCATTTTCCGAGATCGAGTTCATGGATGATTTCGCTGTATCCGTCGCTGGGATAGCGGCTGGTGAAACCGAGATTTCTTGCCAGACAATGCATACCGTAATTGCTCGCCAGATCGGTCGAGGTCATGGTCTTGAACCCATTGCGCCGCGCGGCATCAATCAAATGCCCGCCCAGCAAGGTCCCCAGGCCGCGACGTTGCCATTCATCGGCGACCGTTATGGCACATTCGCATCGGCCCGCCCCGGGCGTAGAGGCGTAACGGCTGACGCCGATTTCAAGCAACTGCCCATCCCTATGCACCAATGCGACATAGGCCATCCGGTTTTCATAGTCCAGGTCCATCATTCGGTCCATCAGTGGCGCATCCGCCTCACTGAAAGTCCCCAAAAAGCGTAGTCGACGAGATCCGGCAGACAAATGCTTGATGAACTGAAACTCGCGCTCGCGATCCTCCTCCTGAAGCGGGCGAATGAGCACATGAGTGCCGTCATTCAAAGGTTCGATCCAGTGTTCATCAGCATCGACCGGACAGAAGGTGGCCAGTTCTACGGCGGTTGATAGACCAGTGGTCATGTGTTTCTCCCAGGCCGGAAATGAAAATACTCGCAAGGCCTTCAAGAGTTGTACGGCGGGTGGCGTTTGCCGAGGTGATCTGGATCAAGGTCTGGCGTGTATTCATCGGCCTTCGCCCAGACAACCGATCAGCGGCCGTTATCGCGCTCGGACAAAAGAGACTCGTGCGGACCGAGCAGCAGTGCCTGCTCCCGACCACACAACTCCACCACGTAGTCCCACAAGACCCGCAACCGCACCGATTTGTGCAATTCGCGCCGGGTGCTGATCCAGTAGCTGCGCTGAATGCTCTCGGCCGGCAACAGCGGCACCAGTTCCGGGTCGTTGCTGGCCATGTAGCACGGCAACACCGCGATCCCCAAACCCGAGCGTGCGGCCTGCTGCTGGGCAATCACGCTGGTGCTGTGGAAGACCACCTGTGGGCTGCGGCAGAAGCTGTTGAGGAACATCAGTTCCTGGCTGAACAGCAAGTCATCGACGTAACCGATCCAGACGTGCTGCGCCAGGTCTTCGCGGCTGCGCAGTGGGGGCGAACGGTCCAGGTAGGCGCGACTGGCATACAGCGCCAGCCGGTAGTCGGTGAGTTTGCGGGTGACCAGCATATCGGCGGCCGGACGTTCAAGATGGATGCTGATTTCCGCTTCGCGGTTGAGGATGCTGACAAAACGCGGCACCGCCACCAGCTCCACTTCCAGCCCCGGATAGCGTTCGAACAAGCCGTTCATGCGGCTGGCAAGGAACATGATGCCCAGGCCTTCAGTCACCCCCACGCGGATCTTGCCCAGCGGCGCACTGGACTGGGTGATTTCTTCCTGGGCCAGCAAGGCAACGTTTTCCATGGCTTCGGCGTGCTTGAGCAGCGCTTCACCGGCCGGGGTCAGTTGGTAGCCTTGGGCGTGCTGAACGAACAGCGCAGTGCCGAGGCTTTTCTCGATCGCCTCGATATGCCGGGCCACGGTGGCGTGGGTGGTTTTCAGGCGCCGTGCCGCAGTCAGCAGGCGTCCGCTACGCTGTAACTCGAGAAAAAACCGCAGGTCATTCCAATCGAACATGAGTCTTCCTTGAACACGCTGGAGGAAGCGGCTGTCTAAAAACGCACAGCCACTGAGCAAAAACTAACATTCTTTTGACGAAAGCTAACAACTAGGATGAGTCGCAACAAGAACAACAACAGAAGAGGTCATGGATGCAGCCTGACGTTGATGAATACGACTACGTGGTAGTGGGTGCCGGGCCGGCAGGCTGTTTACTGGCCAATCGCCTGTCCGCCAACCCGCAACACCGGGTGCTGCTGCTCGAAGCCGGCGGCCGTGACAACTATCCATGGATTCATATTCCCGTGGGCTATCTGTTTTGCATCGGCAACCCGCGCACCGACTGGTGCTTCAAGACCGAAGCGCAACCTGGCCTGCAAGGTCGCAGCCTGAGCTACCCGCGCGGCAAGGTGCTGGGCGGCTGCTCGTCGATCAACGGCATGATCTACATGCGCGGCCAGGCCACCGACTACGACGGTTGGGCCGCCGACGGCAATCCGGGCTGGGCCTGGAAAGACGTACTGCCACTGTTCAAACAGAGCGAAAACCATTTTGCCGGCGACTCGGAGTTTCACGGCGCTGCCGGGGAATGGCGGATCGAGCGTCAGCGGCTGTCATGGCCAATCCTCGATGCCTTCCGCGAGGCCGCTGAACAAAGTGGCATCGCCAGCATCGATGACTTCAACCGTGGCGACAACGAAGGTTGTGGCTACTTTCAGGTCAACCAAAAGGCCGGCGTGCGCTGGAACGCAGCCAAGGCCTTTCTCAAACCGATCCGCAACCGGCCGAATCTCACCGTTCTAACTGAGGTCGAAGTCGATCGCGTGCTGCTGGAAAACGGCCGCGCTTCGGCCGTCAGCGCCCGCTGGCAGGGGCAGCAGAAAACCTGGAAGGCACGGCGGGAAATCGTTCTCTGCGCCGGTTCCGTCGGCTCGCCGAGCATCCTGCAACGTTCCGGGATCGGCCCGAGCAGTTTGTTGCAACGTTTGGGGATTGGCGTCGCCCATGAACTACCCGGCGTCGGCGGCAACCTGCAGGATCACTTGCAGTTGCGGCTGATCTACAGACTGGAAAACGCCCGCACCCTGAACCAGATCGCCGGCAGCCTGTGGGGCAAGATGGGCATGGGTCTGCGCTATCTGTATGACCGCAGCGGCCCGCTGTCCATGGCGCCGAGCCAACTCGGGGCTTTCGCTCGTTCGGGGCCGGAGCAGACGTCAGCCAACCTTGAATACCATGTGCAACCGCTCTCCCTGGAGCGCTTCGGCGAGCCGTTGCATGCGTTCCCGGCGTTTACCGCGTCGGTCTGTGACCTGCGCCCGCAGAGCCGTGGCCGAGTGGACATCCGCTCGGCCGATCCACAGCAGGCGCCGTTGATTCAGCCCAACTATTTGAGCCACACAGAAGACCTTCGGGTGGCCGCCGACGCCATTCGTTTGACCCGGCGCATCGTCACCGCGCCGGCCTTGCAGCCGTTCAAACCCACCGAATACCTGCCGGGCGATGCTTTGCAGACGGACGAGCAACTGTACGAAGCGGCGGCGCGGATCGGTACGACGATTTTCCATCCGGTCGGTACCTGCCGCATGGGCAACGACCAACACGCCGTGGTCGACGCCCAGTTGCGGGTCCACGGCATTCCCGGGCTGCGCATCGCCGATGCCTCGATCATGCCGCGCATCACCTCGGGCAATACCTGTTCACCGACCCTGATGATCGCCGAGAAAGCTGCCCAGCTGATACTCGCCCCCAATACAAGGAGCCTCGCCCCGGAAACAGAACTGATCACCGAACCGCACTTGTAGGAGCTAGCCCGCTCCCACACAAGCTCGGCTCCCACAAGGACCGCGCAACACCGACATCGCGCCAACCATGGTGGCGACAGTGGAACAACAAAAACAATCACTGTAAGGGATATGGATATGTCAGAACGTGCTCAACCTCTGGACGTGACGCTTGGCGCGACCACCAGCAAGGACACCCAGAAAGTCATCTTCGCCTCGTCCCTGGGGACGGTGTTCGAGTGGTACGACTTCTTCCTCTATGGCGCCCTCGCAGCGGTCATCAGCAAGCAGTTTTTCGCCGGGGTCAACGACACCACCGCGTTTATCTTTGCCCTGATGGCCTTCGCCGCCGGCTTTATCGTGCGGCCGTTCGGCGCGTTGGTGTTCGGCCGTCTGGGCGACATGATCGGGCGCAAATACACCTTCCTCGCGACCATCATCCTCATGGGCCTGGCGACCTTCTGCGTCGGGCTGCTGCCGACCTATTCAAGCATCGGCATCGCCGCGCCGATCATTCTGGTGGCGTTGCGCATGCTCCAGGGCCTGGCCCTGGGCGGTGAGTACGGCGGTGCTGCGACCTACGTCGCCGAGCACGCTCCGGTCGGCAAGCGCGGTTTCCACACCAGCTGGATTCAGTCCACCGCCACCCTCGGCTTGCTGCTGTCGCTGCTGGTGGTGCTCGGTTGCCGCTACTTCACTGGCGATCAATTTGAAGTCTGGGGCTGGCGCATCCCCTTCCTGTTTTCGATCGTGCTGCTGGGGATTTCCACCTGGATTCGCCTGAGCCTGCACGAGTCGCCGGCCTTCGTGAAAATGAAAGAAGAAGGCAAGGTCTGCAAGGCGCCGATCCGCGAATCCTTCGGCAAATGGGAAAACCTCAAGGTGGTGTTGATCGCGCTGTTCAGCATCAACGCAGGGCAAGCGGTGACCTTCTATGCCGCGCAGTTTTACGTGCTGTTCTTCCTCACCCAGTTCCTGAAAATGGACCCGGCGCTGGCCAACGGTCTGCTGATCGTCAGCGTGGTGATCGGTGCGCCGCTCTTCATCTTCTTTGGCTGGCTGTCGGACAAGGTCGGGCGTAAACCGATCCTGATGCTCGGCCTGTTGCTGGCGACAGTGTTGTACTTTCCGATCTTCAAGAGCATTGCCCACTACGCCAACCCGGCAATCGACCTGGCCAGCCATCAGGCACCGATCACCGTGCTGGCCGACCCGGCCACCTGCACCTTCCAGTTCGACCCGGTGGGTAAGGCGCGTTTCGACAGCCCTTGCGATAAGGTCAAGACCTTCCTGGTCAAACAAGGCTTGCCATACAGCAGTGCAGCGGCACCCGCTGGCAGCGGCGTACAGGTAAGCATCGGTGACGTGCGCATCGACGGTTACGACGAAGCCGCGTTGCGTGGCGCAGTGACCCTGGCCGGTTATCCGCAAAAGGCGGACACCCAGCAGGTCAACAAACCGATGATCGTCGCGCTGATGGTCGCCCTGACCTGTATCGCCGCCATGTGCTACGGCCCGCTGGCGGCGCTGATGGTTGAGCTGTTCCCGACCCGCATCCGCTACACCTCCATGTCCCTGCCCTACCACATCGGCAACGGCTGGTTCGGTGGGTTCCTGCCGACCGTGTCCTTTGCATTGGTGGTGTACACCGGCGATATCTTCTACGGGCTGTGGTACCCCGTAGTGATCACCGGGGTGAGTTTGATCGTCGGCATGATCTGCCTGCGGGAAACCAAAAACGTGGACATCGATAAGAACTGAGATGAAGGTCCGCCCATTCGCCGTGTTGCTGGCGAGTGGGCGGACCCTATTGGCCCACGTGGGGTGTATTCGCTTCGTCCGAACGCAAGCGCCGCGTGCTCCCAGCTGCCAGATCCCTCTAATGGGCGGCTTCGCGAGGAAATCCGCTGATAGGCGCGATTTATGTAGTGCCAAAAAATATTCACTACAAAGCTATTGACGACGCCTTTGTCGACTTGCATTATCCATCTCGTCTCCCCGATCGGGAGAGTTGGCATGAGTCTTCTGAATACGCTCGACAGACCGCCGAGCTGTTCCCCTGATGTGTACTGCCCACAAGGCAGATTGATGAAGCGACCTGGCTGGATCGTCCGGTACAAGGGCGAGAAACGCTGGCGATACGTCCTCATGACGCTTGTGGCTGACCGCTTTACTGTCAGCATCGGCCTCCTGGCGTTCGCTGTTTCTCCTCCTTGTGACACAACTGTGTAGTCGTCTTCCATCAATGCTACATGCATCAAGCTCAGGGCCGGATCTGCACTTGACGGACACACGTGTCCCGAGGGTGCCTAAGAATCGATTGGCTGATTTTTGCGACATGTTTTCAGCTAACCAACTAGACAGTGGTCAAGGGGCTTAAAAATGAATTTGAACAATCAACCGACTATTGATGAACTGGCTCGACTGTTCGCATCGCACAAGGACAGCCACGACAACCACGTACTGTGGATATGCAAATCGGGCGAAGTCCATATCGATTGCCTCGCGCCCCACTCGCAGGAAAGTGAATTCGAGAAGGCCCATCACAGCATGCGTGCCAGGCTGAAAATGTACCGCCGGGGTCAAGGGTATGTCGGTAAGAAAGCAGCGGCTGATAAAGACTTCATTGGCCGCGTCCTTCAAACCCTGAGCCATGAATGGACGCTGATGCAAAATCAGACCGGGGTGTGTCTGGTAGACAAGTACTGCTGAGTACGACTGCGATGTCGCTGGTAACCTGAAATTCAGGCTTACCAGCGACATCGCTTTATTCACTCGCGCCCCCATCGCCCGAAGGAGCTTGGCCGTCACTGTTTCCGTCCTCAAGAGGTTGTGTGCCTGGCAGGGGAACTTCCCGCGGTGCCGGTCCTGGTACGACCGGCAGCTCAATGGTTTTGGCGAGACTTCCTTCGATTTTCCCGGACAGGTAATTGACCCCTGCCATCACCCCCGTGGTGGGGTTGTTCAGCAGCTTAAGCCACACATCGTCAAAGGCGGCGCCCAGACTTTTGCGTACCTGCGCTTCCATCTCCGGTCGTTCGCTCTCGTGCGCGACTGCGCGGGCACCTGCCACGCCTACGGAAATCAGCGCGCCAACTACCCGGCCGGCCACCGCTGCGGCAGCGCCTACGGCACCTCTACTGGCTATCTGGGCCTCCAGCTTTTCGCTGGTCTGTTTGGCCACCGACGATATGGCTGCCTCCGATGCCCCGGCTCCCGTGCCACCAGCGGCATTGTGGATCCGGTCGATCAGGGCCACATAGGCCGGCAGCTTGGTGATCGGATCTGTGTGGACAATCTGGTAGAGCGAAGCGTTGTGGGCAGGTGGAGGCGCGAGCGTGATCGCTGAAATGTCTTTGAGCCGCCGGTCTAATTGAGCCGCAGATACACCGTAGCGCTGCGCAATAGCCTGAAGTTGCTTGCCGAGGACCTGGACGTAAACTTCCGTCGCCTGCCCCAGGATCGCATCGGGATCGATCTCCACGGCAACAGGGGTCAGCACACGATCGTGGTATTGCTCCTGGAAATAGACAGTTAATCGCTTTTCCGAAAGATCCTTCTCCTCCCCTGCGTTCATCCTGTACCAGGTCACCTTCATAGCCAGCCATTCCTGGGTCCAGTAGCTGCTGAACCACGGAATGAAGCTTTCCTCGGTGCGTTCATAGACGCGGATCCGCCAGTGTTCCATGGAGCCGCGTGCGAAGATTCTGGCCTGTCCTGTCGCGGCTTGCGAGGCGGCGACTATGTCCCGATCGACCTGCCGCCAGGTGTTCTCTGAAATCAGAACCGGCGAAGTCACTTCGGGGGCACGATGTGGAGTGACGCATCCCGCCAACACCACCATCAAGACGACAAGCAGGGAACGCAGATTCAAGATCGCAGCCCCCTAAAATAGATTCGACAGCAGCAGCCCACCCGTCATCGGACAGGTCGTCCGACCACGCAGTCTTAAGTATAGGTGGCGAAAACGGCATCAAGAAAAGCCGGCCAGAAGGTACGGTTTCGGCTTACACCGAGGGGCTGGCTATTGAGTCCAGGCGTTTGGCACTTCAATTTCAGAGGCCCGGATGTGGAGCGACTGGTCGCGGGGCGCGGCCCACCCTGTATTGAATTCAGGAACAACCCAATCCGGCCCAAAACGCCTCAGCGAACGGACTGATCGGGGCAAGAGGACGCGTGAGGTGAATCTCCAGTGGGATATCCCAGCTTTCGTCGAGCGCCCGGACAAGCCGACCATCGATCACTTCCTGTTCCGTAAGGCTTTTTGGTAACCACGCAACACCCTTGCTTTCCAGTGCCATGGACATAAGGACCGCGGCGAGGTGGCTACTGAAAAGAGGTTTGAGGTGCAGGAAATCTTCTTTGCCCTGAAGACGGTGAGCAACGATACGACCGAGCCCTGACTCCTGCGTATATGCGAGGTACGGGAGCGACGCCGGTGACGTACCAAAGTTGGCAGAAGCACCGGCTAACGGAATGAGTACATCCTCACCGACTTTCTTGCTCACGAACTGATCGGGGACAAAAAGCGGGGGAACGTCTGGATGGCGATGGCACAGCAGGAACTGCACCTGCCCCTGAACCAGCATCTGTTCACAGACAACCATGCTGTCTGAATGCAGTCGCACAGCCTCAATCGGCGTGCCCTTTTCCGCATTCCTGATCCACCGGGGAAAGAACGTAAAGGACAGCGAATGGGTCGCTGCGAACTGGAGCGTTTTAGCGGCCTTACCGGCCACTTCCTGCGCTTCGCCTCGCATCCGGTACAACCGACTGGCGGCCTCTTGGACGCTTGGCAAAATTTGCTTTCCAGCCTCGGTCAGTGTTGCCCCTTGGGGCGTACGGACGAACAGCTCCACCCCCATCCAGTTCTCCAGTGAACGGACTCTGCGGCTGAACGCCGGCTGGGTAACGTGTCGAGCTTCAGCTGCGCGAACGAAGCTGCCGTACTCTGCCAACGCGGCAAAATCTTCGAGCCAAACAAGTTCCAAGGGCAATGCCTCCTGAGCATAGGGCGCGGCATTAATAGCATTGGGCGCAGTTCATCGCAAAGCTTAACTTGGGGGCCTCAACAACAAGAGGACCACGCCATGCGTATCGTCGACATCCGCGAAAAAACCGTTTCCATTGCCTCGCCCATTGCCAATGCCTACATCGATTTCTCCAAGATGACCTGCTCGGTCGTCGCTGTCGTCACCGATGTGATTCGCGATGGCAAACCGGTTATCGGCTACGGCTTCAACTCCAACGGTCGCTATGGCCAAGGCGCGCTGATGCGTGATCGCTTCCTGGCTCGAATCACTGAAGCTGATCCCGACACCCTGATCGACAAAGAGCACAACAACCTCGATCCGTTCGCCATCTGGAAAACCCTGATGACCAACGAGAAGCCAGGCGGTCACGGCGAACGCTCGGTCGCTGTCGGTACTATCGATATGGCCGTATGGGATGCTGTCGCCAAGATCGAAGGCAAGCCACTGTATCGCCTACTGGCCGACCGTTACCGTAACGGTCAGGCAGACGATAAAGTCTGGGTCTACGCCGCAGGCGGTTACTACTATCCGGGCAAGGACGACACCAAGCTCCAGGACGAGATGCGCAGCTACCTGGATCGTGGCTACAACGTGGTCAAAATGAAAATCGGTGCAGCACCGCTGGCCGAAGATATCCGTCGGATCGAAGCCGTGATCAAGGTCGTAGGTGATGGCAGTCGTCTGGCGGTAGACGCCAATGGCCGATTCGATCAACAGACCGCCATCGCCTATGCCGAAGCGCTGAAGCCGTACAACCTCTTCTGGTACGAAGAAGCGGGCGACCCGCTCGACTATGCCCTCCAGGCCGAGCTGGCGAAGCACTATGACCTGCCGATGGCCACCGGCGAGAACCTGTTCTCCCATCAGGACGCTCGCAACCTGCTACGCCACGGCGGCATGCGCCCTGACCGTGACTATGTTCAATTCGACTGCGCCTTGTCTTATGGACTGGTCGAGTACATGCGCACGCTGAAAGTGATGGAAGAGCTGGGCTGGTCGTCCCGTCGCGTGGTTCCGCACGGTGGTCACCAAATGTCCCTGAACATCGCGGCCGGCCTGCACCTTGGCGGTAACGAATCCTACCCGGACGTGTTCCAGCCTTTCGGCGGCTTCGCTGACGGTATTCGTGTGGAAAACGGCTATGTCGGGCTGCCGGATATTCCGGGCGTTGGTTTCGAAGCCAAGTCCGCACTGTACGCCGTTATGCGCGAGCTGGGCGAAGGCTGACATCCGCCGACTAAGGCCTCGTTATGCGGGGCCTTAGTGTTGATGGCGTCACTCAGTGACGCCACGCCACACCGCCGATCACAAAAATAAAATGAGGTGCATCCGTGGAAACGTCCAAGTCCCGCTGGTATAGCCAGCTGTATGTGCAAGTGCTGATCGGTATCGTGATCGGCGCAATCTTCGGCTACCTGGAGCCCGACATAGGAGCGAAGCTTCAACCCTTCGCCGATGGCTTCATCAAACTCATCAAAATGCTATTGGCCCCCATCATTTTCGGTACGGTAGTCGTCGGTATCGCCAAGATGGGCAGCATCAAGGAAGTCGGTCGGATCGGTGTCAAAGCCCTGATCTATTTCGAGATCCTTTCGAGCATCGCCCTTGTCATTGGTCTCGTTGTCGTCAACGTGATGAAGCCTGGGGTCGGCATGAACATCAACACCAGCTCGCTGGATGGTGCAGCGATTGGCAAGTACACCCAGGTCGCCCAGGAACAGGGCGGCACCGTTGATTTCTTCATGAACATCATTCCCGGCACGTTCATTGACGCGTTTGCCAAAGGCTCAATGCTTCAGGTGATCCTGATTTCTGTATTGATGGGCGTCGCCCTGGTTCAGATGGGTGAGAAAAGCAAACCGCTGATCAACGTCATCGATCTGTTCTTGCAGGGGCTGTTCAAGATTGTGGCGATGGTGATGCGCCTGGCTCCCATTGGCGCAGGCGCCGGCATGGCTTTCACCATCGGGAAATATGGTATCGGCACCCTCCTGTCGCTGGGGCATTTGCTCATCGCGCTCTATGTCACCACCCTGCTCTTCATCGTAGTGATTCTGGGGTCGGTCGCCAGATGGTCTGGCATGCCCTTGATGCAGTTTCTACGATATTTCAAGGACGAGATTCTCATCACGCTCGGCACCTGCTCCACCGAGGCGGTACTCCCGCGAATGATGGTGAAGCTTGAAAAACTGGGCTGCCAAAAGTCAGTCGTGGGTATGGTGCTGCCAACGGGCTACACATTTAACGCGGATGGCACCTGCATCTACCTGACCATGGCTGCAATTTTTGTCGCACAAGCGACCAACACGCCGCTCACGATGATGGATCAAGTCGTGCTATTGGGCGTCTTGCTGTTGACCTCGAAAGGTTCCGCCGGGGTGGCAGGCGCCGGATTTGTAACCCTGGCGGCAACGCTCACGACCATTCACACCATCCCTCTGGTAGGCCTCGTGTTGCTGCTCGGCATCGACCGTTTTCTGAACGAAGCTCGGGCCGTCACCAACCTGATTGGCAATGGTATCGGGACGATTGCCATCGCCAAGTGGGATAAATCGTTCGACCTAGCGACTTGCGAGCGCGAAATAGCGGCGATGAAGAAAGAAAAAACGGCCCGAAAAGCGTTAGCCGCGCAAGAGTGACCCTCAGTTTTAGCCAGCACCGACGCGGCACGTGCTCACGGCATAGTGGCGTGATGGCTTGGCTGTAGATACGAAAAAGCCCAGCGGATGGGCTGGGCTTTCTGAGTATCGATCAGAACTAAACAGTGCCGAGTCGATCCACCATGTCGGGATAACGCTCAACCAGCTTAATCAACAGCGCTGCCTGGGCGTTCGGCTTTGACTTCGATTGCTCCCAATTCTTGAGAGTGCCAGGACTGGTTCTAATGCGACGAGCGAAGACGGGTTGAGACATATGCAGCTTCTTGCGCAACGTTACAATCTCTTGCGCCGATACTTCTGGCGCTGGCAAGTCCTCTACTTCGTACTGACGTAGAGTGATCTTTCCTTCGCGCTGCGCTGCCATCTCGCCAACACCCTGCATCATCTCAGCAAACAGATCGCGCTTTTTCATTTCTTACCTCGCTGCTTCAGTTCGGCGCCAATTGCGACTTTGAGCGCCTTCTCTTGATCTGAGGTCAGGTTCTCAAGCTCATCCTTGTCATAGATGGCAAACATCCAAAACTGGCCGTCATCAAGCAGCCAGTAGTAGATGACTCGCAAGCCGCCGCGCTTACCCTTACCTCGCCGCACATCAGCCCACCTAAGCTTTCTGAACCCGCCAGTCCTTGGCATTACATCGCCAGCTTGAGGATTGGCCTGCATTTCTACCTGGAGCTGCCGGTACTCATCATCGGTCAGGTAGTCGCCAACTGTTGCGGTGAAAGTAGTGGTTTCAAAGAATACTGTTCTCATTGGATTGAAGTGTACGCACATCGCTTATATTTTATCAAGCAAACACTGATTTCCAGACTCCACATGCACCTTGTACGAATCCCCAAAACCAACAAAGCCCAGCGCTAGACTGGGCTTTTTCAGACGTTTGGAGGAGCTACGCGGAAGTATCAGCGTGCTTTTCATAACAAAATGCCCCAGGCCAGCGAGGCCCAGGGCGGTGAAGATGTCAAAAACCCGTTACCCGGTGGATCGCAAGGCTGCTCCGCTTAAGTGAACAGCATTGTGGTCATTGCGGGCCTTTTAGGGGGGTGGATTCAACTGCGAGGTGCCGACGGCGCATCAAACGGTAGGCTGCCGGAATGACGAACAGGGAAAGTAACGGTGCGGTGACCATGCCACCGACCATAGGCGCGGCAATGCGGCTCATCACTTCGCTGCCAGTGCCGCCACCCAAAAGAATGGGTAAGAGGCCAGCAATGATGACGGCCACAGTCATGGCTTTGGGTCGAACGCGCTGCACCGCGCCTTCACGAATTGCCGCAACCAGCCCGCGCTCGGTGCTGTCGCCGATGTCCTCACGTTCGGCCCAGGCGTTCTTCAGGTAGAGCAGCATGATCACGCCAAACTCGGCAGACACACCGGCGAGTGCAATAAAACCGACACCGGTGGCCACCGACAAATTGAATCCCAGCAGGTAGAGGAACCACGCCCCGCCAGTCAGTGCTAACGGCAGAGTGGCCATGATCAGCAAGGCCTCGTCGAATCGGGCGAACGTCAGGTAAAGCAGCACGAAGATGATCAACAGAGTGGCAGGCACCACTAACTTGAGTCGTGCGTTGGCCCTTTCGAGAAATTCGAACTGCCCCGAGTAGCTCAAACTCATGCCTGGCTGCAACGTGACCTGCTCACTGACGACCCGGCGTAGATCGGCGACCACCGAGGCAATATCCCGGCCACGCACGTCGATGTACACCCAGCCTGAAGGCCGTGCGTTCTCGCTTTTTAGCATCGGCGGACCGTCGCTGACCTTCACCTTGGCCACCGTGCCCAGGGTGATCTGGCTGCCCAGTGGGGTGTAGATCGGTAATTGCTCCAGGGCGCCGAGCGAGTCACGCCACTCACGGGGGTAACGGACGTTAATCGGGAAGCGTGCGAGCCCTTCAATGGTCTCCCCGACGTTTTCACCGCCGATAGCACCGGCCACAATGGACTGCACATCGGCGATATTCAGTCCGTAGCGGGCGGCGGCCTTGCGGTCGATATCCACATCGATGTAACGCCCACCGGTCAGTCGCTCGGCCAGAGCCGAACTGACACCGGGCACGTCCTTGGCCACGCGCTCGACCGCCTGAGTAGCGGCATCGATTTGCGTCAGGTTGGTGCCGGCAACTTTCACTCCGATCGGGCTCTTGATCCCGGTGGCAAGCATGTCGATGCGGTTACGAATCGGTGGTATCCAGATATTGGTCAGCCCTGGAACACGGACTACCCGATCCAGTTCCTCCACCAGCTTCTCCTGGGTCATTCCGGGGCGCCATTGGTCACGCGGCTTGAATTGAATAATAGTCTCGAACATCTCCAGCGGTGCCGGATCCGTAGCGGTTTCGGCGCGGCCCGCTTTACCGAAGACGTGGTCGACTTCGGGCACCGTTTTGATCATGCGGTCGGTCTGCTGCAACAGCTGCGCCGCCTTCTGCGCCGACAAACCCGGCAGCGCCGAAGGCATGTAGAGCAGATCGCCCTCGTCCAGCGGTGGAAGAAATTCCCCTCCCAAGCGAGACATCGGCCATATCGCGCTGAGAAAGACCAGTAGCGCGACCAACATGGTGATTTTGGGCCGACGCAGCACCGCGTCCAGGGCTGGCTGGTAGATTCTGATCAACCAACGGTTCAACGGGTTCTGTTGCTCATTGGGAATTCGCCCGCGAATCCAATAGCCCATCAGCACCGGCACCAGTGTCACCGACAGTCCGGCCGCCGCAGCCATTGCATAGGTTTTGGTGAAAGCCAGTGGGCCGAACAGCCGCCCCTCTTGCGCCTCCAGGGTGAACACCGGAATAAATGACAAGGTGATGATCAACAGACAGAAGAACAGCGCTGGACCTACCTCGACCGCAGCTTCGGTCATCACATGCCAGTGACGTTCACCCTTCAGTTCTTCTCCAGGATTGGCTGCGTGCCAGGCCTCAACCTTTTTGTGGGCGTTCTCGATCATGACCACGGCGGCATCGACCATGGCGCCGATGGCGATAGCGATCCCGCCCAGGGACATGATGTTGGCGTTGATGCCCTGGTGGCGCATGACGATGAACGCAATCAGCACCCCAACCGGCAGAGAGATGATCGCCACCAGGGATGAGCGCAAGTGCCAGAGGAATAGCCCGCAGACCAACGCGACGACGATGAATTCTTCGAGCAGTTTGTGGCTGAGGTTTTCTACAGCGCGGTCTATTAGCTTGCTGCGGTCGTAGGTGGTGACGATTTCCACCCCCGCCGGCAGACTGCTTTTCAGTTCGTCGAGTTTGGTCTTGACCGCCGCAATGGTCTCGCGGGCGTTTTTACCATTGCGCAGAATCACCACGCCGCCGACGGTCTCGCCTTCGCCGTCGAGTTCGGTGATGCCACGGCGCATCTCCGGACCCAACTGGATAGTCGCCACGTCGCCGAGGGTCACCGGCACTCCGCTGGAGCCGAGCTTGAGCGGGATCGCACGAAAGTCATTCAGCGTCTTCAGGTAACCGGAAGCGCGCACGATGAACTCGGTCTCCGCCATTTCCAGCACAGCACCACCGGTTTCCTGATTGGCCTTGCCGATCGCCTCAGTCACCTCAGCCTGAGTAATACCCAGGCTGGCTAACTTCAGCGGATCGAGCTGCACCTGGTACTGCTTGACCATGCCACCCACGGTGGCCACTTCCGCCACATTCGGCAGCGTCTTGAGTTCAAACTTGAGGAACCAGTCCTGAAGTGCGCGCAACTGCGCCAGATCGTGTCCGCCACTGCGATCTACCAGGGCGTACTGATAGATCCAGCCCACCCCCGTAGCATCCGGCCCCAAGGCCGGCTTGGCGCTGACCGGCAAGCGGCTTTGTATCTGGCTCAGGTATTCCAGCACCCGCGAGCGAGCCCAATACAAGTCCGTACCGTCTTCGAACAACACGTAAACGAAGCTGTCGCCAAAAAAGGAATAGCCGCGTACGGTCTTCGCCCCCGGCACCGAAAGCATGGTGGTGGCCAATGGATAGGTCACCTGATTTTCGACGATCTGCGGCGCTTGTCCTGGGTAAGGGGTGCGGATGATCACCTGCACATCCGACAGGTCCGGCAGTGCATCGATAGGCGTGTTCTGAACCGACCAGATCCCCCAGGCCGTGACGAAGAGTGTCGCCAGCAACACCAGAAAGCGGTTGGCCACCGACCAACGAATCAGGGCAGCAATCATGGCTGGCTCCCCGATTTGCTCAGGCGCTCAACGCGTAAACCATCATCGGTCTGGCTCACCGCGATCCGAACCTTATCGCCCGTCTTGAGCCCCTGCATCAGAGCAGGATTGGCGAGCGGGAAGGTCATGGTCATGCCGGGCATACCCAACGTCTTGAAGGGGCCATGGGCAAGCGTGACTTCTTTATTGTTGATCTCAATGATCTGCCCGTCTGCCTCATGAAGAGCGGTGGCTGCTGCACGTGGCGGTGACATTTCCATTGAACTGGCGACAATGCCTTTGAGGCTGGCCTCCGAGTCGAGCAGGAACTGGCCAGAGGTCACCACCTGCTGCCCTTCTTCCAGGCCTTTCAATATTGCCGTCTTGCCATCGTTGTCCTGCCCCACCTGCACCTCTACCGGGCGGTAGCGACCAGCGTCTTCAGCGAGCATTACCAGGGCACGTCGGCCGGTGCGAATGACGGCCTCGCCTGGCACCCACAACACACTTTGCTCCGTCGAACGGTTGAGGCTTACCTGCGCGGTCAAACCGGGTCTGAGACGACCCTCCGGGTTGGGCAACTCGATGCGAACGCGAAGCGTGCGACTGTCCGAACTGGTTTCTGGAAGAATCGCGTTGACAGTGCCCTTGAGTACAACCCCCGGGAAGGCCGGAAAGTGCGCTTCGGCCGCTTGCCCCATGACGATCGATCCAGCCTCTGACTCTGGAACGGCCACGGCCAGCCAGACACTACTCAAACCATTGACACGTGCCATCGTCTCGCCGGCGGCTACCGTCATACCCTCGCGCACATTCAGTTCTTGCAGCACACCGCTGATGGGGCTGGTGAGGGTCAGGTTCGGTTGGACTTTGCCACTGCGTTCTACCTGGGCGATTAACGCAGCCGGCATCCCGGTGAGCCGCAATCGTTGGCGGGCGGCCGTCAGCAAGCCAGCATCGCCATTGCGCTTGAGGGCGAGAAACTCCTCCTGGGCCGCAGCCCACTCCGGTACCAGGATATCCGCCAAGGCGGCATTGGCCTTGAGCACATCGCCAGGAGCACGGGCATACACCCGCTCAACAAAACCCGCAGTACGGGCCTGAATGACTGCAACGTCCCGCTCGTTGAACGTCAACACACCGACCACGTCCAGGCTCGAGGCAAACACTCCACGGCTGACTGTCGCCAGTCGCACACCGAGATTCTGAGTCAGGCTCGGATCAATGCGCACGGTCGCACTATCACCTTTGGCATCGGCGTACTGAGGGACCAGTTGCATGTCCATGAAGGGCGATTTACCCGGCTGATCGAATTTTTGTTGTGGGTACATGGGGTCATACCAATACAGCGCCTTGCGTTCGGCAGACGCTTTGGGCCCCTGCTCCGGTGCTCCACCAGGTACTACACCAGGTACTGCGCTCACTCGCGGTTGAGCTAGCCAATAACCACCGGCAACACCCAAGGCAATCGAGACGCCGACAATTAACGCCCCCCTCCAGGTTTTAGAACTCATTGGGCGGACTCCCCATAGGCGAAATACAGGCGAGCACGGGTAAGAGCACGCTGCTCTTCAACGTCAACCTGCTTGAGGCGGGCTTCGATGAGTTCGCGGCGGGCGGCAACAACTGAACTCAAGTCGCCCTTGCCGGCGCGGTAGCTGGCCATGCTGAGTTCGACCTTTTCCTTGGCCAGCGGCAGCAGGCTTTCCTGGTTTCGGCGTACGGCACGATTCAGGCGTTCATAGTCGGCCAGACTCTCCTCCAATTGCTGGGTATGCTCGCGCACCCTGTCTTCACGCTCAGCTTCCAATTGGTTCAGTTCAGCGTGTTTAGCCGCAATCCTGGGGTTTTGGCGAGAGTCAGGAAACAGCGGTAGATCGAATGAAAACTGGACGCTGACCATGTCGCCGAACTCTCGGCCACGATGCTGATAATCAAGTTCCCAGCTCCAGTCAGACTGCTTCTGCGCTTCGGCTTCACGGACCTTGGCTTGCGCTTCGCGGGTCATTGGCGCAAACGCTGCCAGTTCAGGGTGGTATTGCAGCTTATGGGAGTAGCCTGAGGTTTCGACGGGCCATTCAGGCAAGCTGCCCACAGGCTTGTCATTGGCTGCGGCGCCAATCCAGCGTTTGAGGGCCGCTCGGGCCTGTGCTCGCTGGCGAATCAGATCGTCCTGCTGCTCCGCCAGTTGAGCCGCTTCCTGTTTGGGCGTCACCGCATCGGCGGGTTGAGCGCGGCCGCCGGCAATCTGCGCACGGACGGTATCGGTCAGCAGGCGGTTTTCTTTGTAGAAGTCCTGGAACAGCGCATCTTTACGCTCAACGGAGTAGCTGCTGATCCAGGCCAATGCGGTGGACTGGCGTACTTTCAGACGTTCAACTCGACGCTCGGCGGCGGCTCGATCAACGGCCGCATCTGCGACCTCGATACGGGCTTTGCGCTTGTCGCTGTTGGGCACTTCCTGCCTGACTCCGACCATTTGCATGGTCATGAAGTCCTGGTCGATGCTCCAGCGATCCGGACCGCCAATGGGGTAGTTCTGCACACCCAGCAGTAACTTGGGATCGGGTAGTTCACCGGCTGGGATGGCAGCGCTGCTGGCAGCCTGAATTTTGGCGTCTTGTGCGGTCAACGACGGCGCATTGTCTTCGGCCAGCCGCAACGCTTCATCGAGTGTCAAAGCGCCCGCGAGGCTCGGCAATGCCAGTACGCTTGCCGCCAGGCCGGCCACGAGGGACCAACCTGTGCAATAGCACTTGGAGTTCATGTTTACGATTCCTGTGATGATCCACTGCGCGCGTCACAAGACATGCGTGCAGCTATGCCATCCCGCTAAAGCGGAATGAGGCTCAACGTGCTACAGGAATCAAACGCGAGGCGGTCGCCATACCCCTGACGGGGTTTGTACTGGCAGGAAATCGCTGGAGGAGGAAAGTACAACGGGGCTGGATAGAGTGACAGGCGGCTTGATGATCGAGACTTGCAACATCCCCCCCGTCTTACATTCCTGGCCTGGCTTGCAAGGTTTGCCGTGATCCGAGGGGCTTTTCATGTCGTGGCAGCAGCCCTGCCCCATGTCGTCCATCATCGCCATACCCATCGTCTTCATTGGACAAGGTTCTGTCGGTGCCTGAACGCCCGCCATCCCACTGAGGGGAAGCGCCAGGCTAATCATGAAGATGAGGCAAAACCGCAGATAGCGTTTCATGGGCTGGAGTGTAGCCGCTGAAAATGGCTCTTACAATTGGACACGTGTCATCAACAGCGGAAGCGCCATTCAGAGGCTTCGCGTGAGATCTCGCAGATCTGAATAGCCATTCGACAGCGCGTCAGCCTGGGTTTGAGCGCGATGGCGGAGTGGATATCTGCGCGAAGGTGATTATGCTTCAAGGGAGGCCGTCAGCCTGTTTCCATGCTTCGCGCAATCGGTAGTCCGATGACATCAGCCCTAGGGCCTGGGTGCGGTAAAAAGGTAGTGAGGTACTCCGGCCTACACCAAGAGCAAGACGGAGAAGACTCATGGCCACAATCGACAGCACAACCACGAGCAGCGCGCCCCACCACGGGATCACCAAGGAGGAGCGCAAGGTCATTTTCGCCTCGTCCCTGGGCACCGTGTTCGAGTGGTACGACTTCTACCTTTACGGCTCCCTCGCCGCGATCATCGCCAAGCACTTCTTCGCCGGCGTCAATGAGACCACTTCCTTCATCTTCGCACTGCTCGCGTTCGCCGCGGGCTTCGCCGTACGCCCCTTCGGCGCAATCGTGTTCGGCCGACTGGGCGATATGATCGGGCGCAAGCACACTTTCCTCATCACCATTGTCATCATGGGTATCTCCACCGCCACAGTGGGCTTTCTGCCCGACTACGCGACCATCGGCGTGGCGGCGCCGATCATCCTGATCACCCTGCGCCTGCTGCAAGGCCTGGCCCTGGGCGGTGAATACGGCGGAGCGGCGACCTACGTGGCCGAACATGCGCCGAAAGGCAAGCGTGGCTATTTCACCTCGTGGATCCAGACCACCGCGACCCTTGGTCTGTTCATCTCGCTGCTGGTGATCCTCGCCTGCCGCACTATCCTCGGCACCGAAGCCTTCGAAGCCTGGGGCTGGCGGATTCCCTTCCTGCTGTCGATCCTGCTGCTGATTGTCTCGGTGTATATCCGCCTGCAGCTCAGCGAGTCGCCGGTGTTCCTGAAAATGAAGGCTGAAGGCAAGTCCTCCAAGGCGCCGCTGACCGAATCCTTCGCCCGCTGGGACAACCTCAAAATAGTGATCATGGCCCTGCTCGGCGGCACTGCCGGCCAGGCTGTGGTCTGGTACACCGGGCAGTTCTACGCGCTGTTCTTCCTGTTGCAGACGCTCAAGATCGAGCCGCAGACCGCCAACCTGCTGATTGCTGGCTCGCTGCTGATCGGCACGCCGTTCTTCGTCGTGTTCGGCAGCCTGTCCGACCGCATCGGCCGCAAGGGGATCATCATGGCCGGCTGCATCCTCGCGGCGCTGACCTACTTCCCGATCTTCCACGCGTTGACCCAATACGGTAACCCCGACGTGTTCATCGCGCAGGAGAAGAATCCGGTCACGGTGGTCGCCGATCCCGGCCGGTGCTCGTTCCAGTTCGACCCGGTGGGCAAGGCCAAATTCAACAGCTCCTGCGACCTCGCCAAGAGCCTGCTGGCGAAGAGGGCCATCCCCTACACGAACGAGAAGGCCACACCTGGCGCCGTTGCGCAGGTCCGCATCGGCGACAAAGTGATCCAGAGCTTCGAGGGCAGCGGTATGCCGGCCGCCGACTTCAAGACCCGCAACGACGCCTTCACCGCCACACTCGGCTCTGCCCTCAAGGACGCCGGCTACCCCGAGAAGGCCGACCCGGCCAAGACCAACTATCTGGCGGTGCTGGCGCTCCTGACCGTCCTGGTGATCTACGTGACCATGGTCTACGGCCCGATCGCCGCCTGGCTGGTGGAACTCTTCCCGGCACGCATCCGCTACACCTCGATGTCGCTGCCCTATCACATCGGCAATGGATGGTTCGGCGGCTTTCTGCCCACGGTGGCATTCGCCATGGTCGCGGCCACGGGGGATATCTACTACGGGCTGTGGTACCCGATAGTCATCGCCGTGATGACGGCCGTTCTTGGTACTTTCTTCCTGCCGGAAACCAAGGATCGGGAAATTCATCACACATAAGGTTGGCACCCGCTCTCTCCCGCGAGGGAGAGGGCAATCCTCCTACCTGCTGGTGACTGGCAGGGAAGCACTGCTCGCCAGACTGCCTTCGATCTGCCCCGCCATGTACAGCGTCCCCGCCATCACCCCTGTGGTAGGGTTCTGCACCAGCTTCAGCCATGCCTTGTCGAATGAAGTGCCCAGGCTTTCGCGGATCAGCGCTTCGCTGTCCGGCCGGTCGTGTTCCTCAACAATGGCGCGAATCCCCGCCACCCCGACGGAAATCAACGCTCCGGCCAGTTTTCCCGCCGCCGCGGCCACTGCACCGGCCGCTCCTCGCGGAGCCATCTCGGCCTCCATCCGTTGGCTGGCGCGCTTCGCCACTGGCGCCATCCCCGCGTCCGTCGAGGCAATGCCCTTGGCACCGCCCGCGGTGTGAATCTTGTCGATCAGCGCCGCGTAGGCCGGCAGCGTGTTCAGCGGCTCGGTACTCACGACTTGGTACAGCGAAGCATTTCGAGTGGGCGGCGGCCCCAGAGCGATCGCCGGGACTTTCTGGATTCGGCCGTTGAGCTGAGCCATTGGCACGCCATGGCGCTGGGCGATGACCTGCAGTTGCTGACCGAGGATCTGCACATAAAACGCCGTAGCCTGGCCGAGGATCGCATCGGGATCGATCTCCACCGCCACCGGCGCCAGCACCTGCTCCTTATACTGCTCCAACAGATAGGCCGCCAGACGCTTGGCCGAGGCATCCTGCTCGCCCCCGGCACTGATGGTGTACCAGCTGACCTTCATCGACAGCCATTCCTGGGTCCAGTAACTGCTGAACCACGGAATGAATTTCTCTTCGGTCTGCTCGTAAATCCGCGTCCGCCAGTGGTCCATGGAACCCTGGGCGAACAGTTTGGCCTGTTCGGTGGCTTGCTGCGATGCGCTGACAATCTCCTGATCCACCTGCTGCCAGGTGCTCTGGGAAACCAGCACCACCGGCTCCGTCACCACCGGCGCATGCGCAGACGTGACGCATCCCGCCAACAACACCACTACGGTGACGATCAGCAAACGCAGGTTCAAAATCGCGGTTTCCTACAGTTGAATCAGGCCCATTGCTGCATATCTGAGTATAGGCGGTTGGCCGTAGGCTCGAACAAACACCGACGAATCCACCATCATTCACGTTGATATTCACCATCGTTCCGAATGCCTTCCGCTTGAAACGCGTCAGCGTAGGATCGACCACATCCCAACGCAAAAACCCGAATCGGAGGGGCGAATCATGTTGATCCATCTCCTGACGTGCCTGGCCCTGACGGCCGTTACGTTGACTCTGTTTTCCCGCTTCGTCCTGGATATCGGTCAGACCGAGGAGCCAACATCATGATCCACTCCGTCAGCCTCGCCGTGAGCTTCCCGGTCTTTGGAAACAACTACTACGCGCAGCAAGCCGTCTCTCGCAAGGCGGTCGCACTGGTGTTCGACCAGAATTTCGAGGCTTTGCTGATCCCGGCAGCAGCCAACCACTTCAGCAATGAAGTCGTTGGGCTCAATGATCAATTTCGGTTTCTGAATGATGTTCTGGTTGAACATCTATTGGAGACTGAGATGGCCCAGCGCTCGTCGCGGTCGGCGCGTCAGTTCACATTTTAACGCGACGAAGCCCTGACATTGGCCGATGCGAGGGCTGCGAGCGATAAAAACCCGGATACATGCGGTGCTTCGACAACGACTACGCTTTTGAGATTGCCCCTCGTCTCCCAAGGTGATTTCTGTGAGCACCGCGCCCCTGTCCGAACTTGATGCCGCTTTACCCGGTTTGGCCCGCAAGATCCGCGTGCTGGATGCCCTGGCCTGGCCGGATGGGGTCGAGGAAGTATTCCTGGCGCGTTGGCGCGCCGGGCATGCAGAACTACCCAAGGTCGAGCTACGCCCACGCGAGCACAGCGCCGACATCGCCGCCCTGGAAGCATTTACCAGCCGCTGCGATGAGGGGCATCCGGCCGGGCGCTACCTCGCCGTGACGGCGCGCAGCTATGCCACGGCCGGGCGCATGCTGGGTGCCATTGGCACACCCGCCTTCACCCAGTATTCGTCAGCGCTGTACCGGCGCCCGGACTTCTATTACGCAAGCCAGAAACTGAGCATGCTGGACGCGGCCCAGTTCTTCCTCAAGACCACCGACGCCCTTCTGGGCGGTGCCCGGATTCCACCGAGCCCGGCCGAGATCCCGGCCGAGGCCTTCGCCGCGTGGATGCAGCCAGAACTGGACCGCTTCTTCGGCCCGGGCCGGATCACGGTCGTGCTCGATCCGACCCTGGCCGCCAAGGCCATCGCCGGGGCGAACCGCATCCGCCTGCGTGCCAGCGCGCTGTTCTCTGAACTGGACAAGAGCCAGCTATTGCAGCATGAGGCCTTCGTACATGTCGCCACTGCACAAAACGGCGCGCTCCAACCCAACCTGAAAAGCCTGGGCCTGGGTGCGCCACGCACGACCCAGACTCAGGAGGGCATCGCCACCCTGGCCGAGCTGTTCACCGGCAGTATGGACATCAACCGCCTGCGCCGCCTCGCCCTGCGCGTGCTCGCGGTCCAGCAGGCGCTGGATGGCGCCGATTTCATCCAGGTATTCGAAGGTTTTCTCGCTGCCGGTCAGTCGCAGGAGGAGTCCTTCCGCTCGACCCAGCGGGTTTTCCGCGGCGCCGACCTGCGCGGCGGTTCGGCCTTCACCAAGGATGCCGCCTACCTGACCGGTTTGCTCGGCGTCCATACCCTGCTGCGCATCGCGATCCGCGACAATCGGCCAGAACTGGTGGGCTATCTGTTCGCCGGGCGCCTCAGTCTGGGTGATACCGTACGCCTGGCCCCGCTCTTCGAGTCCGGCTGGCTCCAGGGACCGGTCCATCTCCCGGCCTGGGCTGGCGATCTGCGTCGGCTCGCCGCCAACCTGGCCTTCTCCGCCTTTATTGCCCAGATCAAGCTGGATGTGCTCGATCTGGAGGTGCTCATGGCCTTCGCGGACGAGCATGAGGCCGATGCCAGCGCTTGAGCCCGAAAAAAAACAAGGGCGATTCACCAATGCCAGTCAGTTAAGAAAAAGAAGCGCCGAATGCAAAACCTGTGGCGAGGGGCCGGGCGGCGTTCCGTTTGTCGGAACGCCGCACCGCCCCGTTCGGCGGTGCAGCCGTCGTAAAACCATTGAGTGTGGTGTGTCAGTGGAGATGCGATTACCAGTTTTGGGATCGCTTGGGGGGCTGATTGGGGCTTTGATTGGGTGCATATCCGTTTATTGTGGTGACGGTGGATGGGATTGGAGTTGGAGTTGGAGTTGGAGTTGGGGTGCATATCCGTTTTTGTGGTAGCGGCGGCTATTGGTTTCGCTTTTACAGCGAGTCACTTTCGAAAAGCCGGAGTGCCGGCCCAGACCAAAGTAACCCAAGCGCTTCTGCCCCGCCATTCGGTGCCTCGCCTAGGCTCGGCATGCCCTCACTCCGGCATTGCTCCGGGGGCGGCTACCTCGGCATCCATGCCGAGGTGCCCCCTGCGCAACGCCTGCGTTCGGCCTCTGGGAACGGGGCAGGCAGATCAAGTTCAAAAGCCACGGCAACAGCAACGGCAAGATCAACAGCTTCGCGAGCAAGCTCGCTCCCACAGGGAAACGCGCCGGCTTCAGGTCAGGCCGGCCGGTAGGCCGCCTCGCTTCTGCTTTTGCGGTGCACGCCCCCTCGAGAGGCCGAGTGGAGGTTCTGCGCAGTGGGCAACCCGGCATGGATGGCCGATGGCGGCGGGCCCACGGAGCAGGACCGGAGCGAGGGCACCCTGAGCCTAGGCGAAGGGCCGAACGAAAGGGGCAAAAGCGCTTTGGTTACTTTGGTCTGGGCCGGCACTCCGGCTTTTCGAAAGTGACCCGCCGTCAGGGCGGAACCATAAGCAGCCGCTACCACAGAAACGGATATGTACACGATAAAAGAGCCCGGCCGGCTATCAGGCCGCCATCGTAGGAACCCGCCCGCAGCAGGCCCCACTCTCCACAGGTTCAGTGTCACGCCTTAACTGAACGGCATTAGGGCGATTCACCCTGCTGACCCCGTTTGGGGCCAGAGCTGACAGGCCCCCGCATGCACTCACTCAGTCGTGATCCACTCCGGCGCGTTTAAGCAGTTGCTTGCACCGCTCGGACAAGTGAAACACACGCAAGTGCTTGCCGGTTTTGACGTAGCGCTCACGCAGAGTCTTCAGCGCAGCGATGGCCGAGTAGTCGACGAAACTCAGGTGGCGACAGTCGAGGGTCACCTGGGGCGGGTCGTTGGCGGGGTCGAAGTGGTTGAGAAAGTGCGCGGTAGAGGCGAAAAACAGCGTGCCATGCAGGCGGTAGAGCTTGCTGCCGTCGGCTTCCAGATGACTGTCGGCGTATAGCTCGCGGGCCTGCTGCCAGGCGAAGTTGAGCGCGGCAATGACGATCCCGCACAGCACCGCGGTGGCCAAATCGGTAAACACCGTGATGGCGGTCACAGCGACGATCACCAACACGTCGTTCAGTGGCACCTTGTTCAGCACCCGCAGCGAGGCCCAGGCGAACGTCTGCTGTGACACCACGAACATCACCCCGACCAGTGCGGCAAGCGGGATGCGCTCGATCAGCGGCGAAAGGAATAGCACGAACAGCAGGATCATCACCCCGGCGACCACGCCGGACAACCGGCCGCGCCCGCCGGAGCTGAGGTTGATCACGGTTTGGCCGATCATGGCACATCCGCCCATGCCACCGAACAGACCGGAGACCACGTTGGCCGCCCCCAGTGCCACGCATTCGCGATCCGGGTAGCCACGGCTTTCGGTGATCTCGTCGGTAAGGTTCAGCGTCAGGAGGGTTTCCAGGAGGCCGACCAAGGCCATCAACACCGCGTAGGGGGCCACGATGCGCAGGGTTTCCAGGTTCCAGGGCACCTGCGGCAGGGCCAGGCCTGGCAAGCCGCCGGCTATGTGCGCCATGTCTCCAAGGGTGCGGGTCGGCAGGCCGAGCAGGTAGACCGCCAGACCGACGCCGAGGATCGCAACCAACGCCGGTGGCACGGCCCGGGTCAGGCGCGGTAGCAGGTAGACGATGGCCATCGTCAGCGCCACCAGCCCCATCATCAGGTAGAGCGGTGTACCGCTCAGCCAGGTCTCGCCGCTCTTGAAGTGCTCCAACTGGGCCAGGGCGATGATGATCGCCAGGCCGTTGACGAAGCCGAGCATCACCGGGTACGGCACCATGCGCACTAGCTTACCCAGCCGTAGCAGACCGAAAGCAATCATCAACAGGCCCCCCATCAGCACGGTGGTGAGCAGGTACTGCACGCCGTGCTGCACCACCAGCGCGACGATCACAACGGCCATCGATCCGGCGGCACCGGAAACCATGCCCGGCCGCCCCCCGAACAGGGCCGTCAGGGTGCAGATGATGAAGGCTCCGTACAACCCCATCAGCGGATTCAGGTGGGCAACCAGAGCGAAGGCGATGCATTCGGGCAACAGGGCGAAAGAGGTGGTGAGTCCGGCCAAGGCATCGGCACGCAGACGTTTGGGGTTCATGGTTTACCTAAAATATGGGCCGGCGAAACCGGCCGCAGAGAGTGGCGGGAAAAGAGGGCTGCGGATTTTACGGAATTGAAGACGACCCGGCCAGTTATTGGCGAGCGTGTCGAAGATCCAGGTAACCATCCGGCTTGCGGGAAATCGCTGACGGCAACCACACCGAGACACACAACCCGCTTCTTCCCACCTCATCGCAAAACCCCAGGCGGATCCGTGCCCCGTTGCGATCCGCTATCGTCTTGACGATGGAGAGCCCCAGCCCGGACCCCACCTCATGGCTCCCCAGGCTGCGATAGAACGGATCGAACACGCGCTCCCGTTCCTGCTCCACAATCCCGGGGCCGGAATCCTTGATCTGCAACAGCGCCCCGCCCTCCTCGATGCCCACCGAAAGATCTACTCGCCCACCCGCAGGTGTATAGCGAATGGCGTTATCGACCAGGTTCTTGACCACGGCAAGCAGGTCGAATTCGTTGATCAGGACCTGCACATCCTGTTCGTCCTCGACGCCGATGTCGATCTGCTTGATCTCGGCCAGTGGCAGCAGGTCCTCCAACACGCGACGATAGACGCCATGCACCGAAACCGGTGAGGCAGGCAGCGTCGAGGTCGATTGTGCGGTGGCCAGCGCCAACAGTTGATCAATGAGGTTCTTGCCGCGCTCGATCCCCCGCCGCAATACAAACAGACGCTCCTGGGCCAACGTCGACATGTCTGCGGCGGCCAGACGTTCGGCTTGCAGGGACAGCGCCGTCAGGGGCGATCGGAGTTCGTGGGCGGCGTCGGCGACGAAGCGGCGCTGGGTTTCCATCGACTGGGCCACACGGTTGAGTAATCGATTGATGGCCAGCACGAAGGGGCGAACTTCCGCGGGCAGATGGTTTTCGTCGATGGGGTGCAGTTCCTGCTCGCCACGCTGGTCAATTTCAGAAGCCAGTGCCGCGATGGGTCGAAACAGTTTGTGCACCAGATCGGCAACCACCAGCAAGAGCACGGGAAACAGGATGAAAAACGGCACCAGACCGCGCCAGGCGCTCTCGCGGGCGTCCTTGTCACGCGCGCCGGTTTCCTGCGCGACGGCTATGCGCTCACCCCTTGCAGTGGTTTTGATCAGCACACGAAACGGTTCGCCATCGACGTCCAGCGTCGACAGACCATCGGGTAGCGTGGTCGGCAAAGGCAGCGGTGCTCCGGCATCAACATTGCCCGACGCCTTGTTGCCATCGGTCAGGTACTGAACGATAACCCTGGATTCTTCATCATCACCTTCGATCCTCCTGCCATGGCCCGGATAGGCCAGCGTCATCTGCTGACGCTCAAACAGCACGGCCACCTGACGCAAGGTGTTGTCCTGCATTTCGAGTGTTTCATCGAATGCAGAGAGGTAGGCGAAAATGCCGGCCACGATAGCGACGATCAGGATGACCAGCGACAGGGAAACGGACAGCCTGAGTTGGACCGACTCGCTCAGTCGCTTTTTGAAACCATCCATCCCATACCTCTGACATTTTTGATGACGTGGCTCCCCAGCTTGCGACGCAGTGCATGGATCAGGAACTCCACCGCATTGCTTTCCACTTCATTGCCCCAGCCATAGATACGGTCTTCGAGTTCGCTGCGCGAAAGAATCGCGCCCGGCCTGATCAACAGCGCCTGCAGCAGCGAAAACTCGCGGCTGGAGAGCTGGACGTCAGGATTTTCTTCGGTGCTGGCTTGTTTCGAGATCGGGTCCAGCGACACCACGCCGTTGCTGAACACGGGCAGCGCGCTGCCACCTTTGCGGCGCAGAACGGCACGCATGCGGGCCAGCAATTCCGCCATTTCAAAGGGTTTGAGCAGGTAGTCGTCAGCGCCGCCATCGAGGCCGCGCAAGCGATCGTCGAGGCTGTCGCGGGCAGTGATGATCAGCAGTGGGACGCCGTTGTTGCGGCCGCGAATGCTGTTCAATACCTCCAGTCCGTCCTTGCCGGGCAGGCCGAGGTCAAGCAGCACCAGGTCATAATGTTGAGTGTCCAGTGCAGTAAGGGCGGTCAGACCATCCCTGACCCAGTCGGCGGCGTAACTGGCATCCTTCAGTGCGCCCTGGATCGCATCCCCGATCATCGGGTCGTCTTCGACCAGTAATATCCGCATGTCCCTCTCCGGTGATAAGTGAGACTCGACACTTACGCGGGTATCAACCTGCGCAATGAGTGCCGAGCCTGCATTGAATCACCTGTTCAAGCGTGCGCGAAGCGATTTATTGGCATTGAAAGCCGTCTCCTTCACTGCTCGCCGGCATTATTTTCCTTGCAGCGAATTGAAGACTTTCAGCAAATCATCCATTGCCGCCTTGCAGTCGCTCTGTTTCGGGCTGCTGGAGCGCAAGGCCTCAAGCGCAAGGTCAATGGCCTTGTCCAGTACATGCCAGTCGCTGGCAGCACGAGGCTTGATGCCGGCTTCCGCGGAGTCCCAGGACAATTCCAGGTCCTTGATTCGCGTTTTCGCGCCCGGCAAGTCGTTCTTGTTGACAAGATCGGCGACGTTTACCGCAATGTTCTGGAACGCCGACAGGTCACCCAGTTTCGAGACCGAGCTTTGGACCGCGCCCGAAGTAGCGCCCGCTTTAGGGGCGTCGGCAGGTTTCGAACACCCGGCGGCCAGGCCAAACACGACGATGGCTGAAAGGCTGGCGGCTTTACGAATGACAGTTTGAACGTAGACCATGATAAATCCTTGATGTGCTTTTGAACGTGTTATTCAGTGACCAGTTTGCGATTGCCGACGCTCATTTGCGCCACGGCCACCAGAATCAGGATGACGCTGAGGAAAATCGCGCTGGTCCAGGTGGCGCCCATGCCGAGGCCGCCATAGGTCTTGGCTTGGGTCAGCAAGTCGCCCAGAGAGGCGCCAAAAGGACGGGTCAGGATGTAGGCAATCCAGAAGGTCAAGACCGCATTGCCGCCCAGGCGCCAGGCGGCGAAAGTCCCGGCGATCAGCGCGCCGAAAATCACAGCGCCCAGTGTGAAGCCAAGGCCCAGCGCCTCGGTGGCCAGATCGCCGGCCGCCGTACCCAGCGCAAAGGTGCAGAGCACCGTTGCCCAATAGAACAATTCTCGACGCGGCGTGACGATTTCATTGATGGACAGGCTGCGCTCCAACCTGAACCAGACCATGAAAGTGATCGCCAGCAGTACAGAAAATACGGCTGTGCTGGCATACAGGCTGATGCCCAGCTTGTCGGTGAGCACATCGGTAATCTGCGTCCCGACGATGCTTACCAGCACCACCGTAAGCCAGTAAATCCAGGGTGTGTAGGCGCGCGTGCGAAGTTGGCCGAACAGTGCGATCGCCAGCAGCACGGCCATGCCGATACTGGTGACGCTCTGCCCTAAACCTGCATCGACGGCGAGAAAGTCGGCGCCGGTTTCACCCACGGTGGTAGACATGATCTTGATGACCCAGAACGACAGCGTCACCTCGGGGACTTTGTTGAGCCAATCAGCTTTTATAAGCGGCTTCATGTGAGTACTTCTCCATAACAGCGCTGCAATTGGCGCAAGGGAGAGAGTACGCAGGCAAACTTAGCTGGGACTGAGGAACGTCGACTGTCGTCCATGAACCGCAAAAAAAGCCCGGCGAGACCGAGCCACCTGTACCGTGAGTACGCGCGCCTGAAAGGGACTCACCACACTAGACCAGGCGTGGCCCGCGCGAGGTGGTTTGCACTGCTGCTTCTCCCAAGCGATCGCGCACAAAATCATTCGCCTTGCGAGTCATGTGGTCGAGATGCCTGTCACGCTGCTTTTCCGCATCGAGCATCGCTCTCTTCCCATGTTTTTGAAGCAGATACGTATGAATCTGCCGCACCTCGACAGAGCTGTAGATCGGAGCGACGTCCAGCAGCCCCATCAAGCCGTCAGTGCTGTGGTCGCGGGTATTCATCAGCACCTGAGTACCGCGCACACCCACCACTTGAAACCCCAGAGATTCGAAACAAGGGACCTTTGCAACGGTGCACGTCAGCTCGGCATGCGGGTATCGACCGACCATCTCCTGCAGCATCGCGCGCGCGACCCCACGGCGCCGATGGCTTGCATGGACAGCCATATAGGCCACACCGCACGCCTCGGGATCGTCCTTGACTGGCAGATACAGCAAAAAGCCGATGACCTTCGAAGGGTCCTCATCATCCAACGCGATGATCAATTCGACAGGAATGCCTTTAGACCCGCCGATAGCCTCCAGGTAGAGATGAACCTCGTAGCCGATAGCGTATTGATACACGTTGTACAGAAGGTTGCTCGGCGCGATCGCCACCATGCTGATGTCGGTTAAATAGTCGACGACCATCTGGAGGATCTGGCTATTAATGTGCTCCGGGCACTGGGTTTCAAAGTGGCTGATCGTGGGCATTGCGTGTCTGACTCCGAGGGTTAAGGCTTGCCCGCGACTTGAAGAGTTGGCACCGGGCGTGGGCATCATAACGTGCTGTTGCGCTGATGCCGTAAAGCGAGTCAAACGCCGCATGAGTGATCATCGCAAGATTGAAGGACTATCGTGCTGTGTCGTCGTGAGGCTTATAGAAGAGAAATTTTCCGGTCTCGGCTGTCTTGATGTATTTCCTGGCCCAATCGGGCTTCACTTTCCTGCTGTGGAAATACATAGCGCCATGGGTTCGGTCCGTCAGCTGTTTGTTGAGCGCTTTTCGCGCTATTTCCTTGGCGATCACATAGGGGGCGTCCTCGTCTACCTGATCCGAACGCCTGTCACACCACCACGAAAACTGACAGGCATGCTTTTCAGAACCTTGCTTGACCACCTCGCAAACCGTGCCTGGAAAGCCCTCATGGCCTAGTCGGTTCAAAACAACGCTGGCGACGGCTTCCATGTCAGCTGATTTCCCACCTTTGGCCTCCCAGTAAATAGTGCGTGCAAGACAGGTGATTACCTCGTCCATAGGCGCTTTGCCTGCCGGATCGACCGCCTGCACTTCGGATGGCGTGATGGCCTCGGCCTTAGGCGCAGGTGCCGCGTTCGTGTTGTCTGCGGCTTTCTGCTCCAGGACCTGCGCCTTGTCCACAGCCACTTCCTTTTTTTGCTCCTCGTCATCCGCGATCGCATGGCTCCCGAGAAAGGCTATTGCGAGGCACATTGCTATCCATCTGAGGGGCATGGTCGAACCTTCTGACTAAAGCCGATTTGAGCAACAAAACCCCGACGCTGTCGGTGCGCCCTGCTGGCGACTTGACTTCATTGTAGTAGTCAAATCTCTCCAAAGTCAGACAGCACCGCACTTCCTGTTACAAGATGGTGTTTACAAAATGAATGCGGGTTCGGCGTGAAAAGGGATTGCGCTGGATGGGGCGAAATCGCGCATCATGGGCGCAGTCAGTTCAAGGGAGAGTTCCATGCGCGTCATATCATTGGTTAGGCGTCTTGCCGCGTTGTCACTGGGACTGGTGTTCGCCACCACTGCCGTGGCGACCGAGGAGACGCAACTGATCGAGTCGATCAACGCCTACCGCAGCCAGGCGCAGCGCTGTGCGGGCCAAGGGTCCCAGGAGCTGCCACCGCTAGCGTCCGATCCGCGTCTGGTCCTGTCCGCCAGCAGTACCGGGGACCTGCAGCAGGCGCTCGCGCGTGCGGCTTATCCGATGGTCAATGTGCAAGCGATCAGCCTGTCCGGGCCGCGTGATGCGCAGTCGGCGATGAAAGCGGTGCAGGAGAGCTTCTGCAAGATTGTGCTGGACCCGCAATTCGTCGATATCGGTGTGAGCCGAGAGGAACATGACTGGCGCATCGTGCTGGCGCGTCCGCTGTTGGCTGGGCGTCTGGGTGACTGGCAGGCGGAAGGACAGAAGCTGCTCGAAATGATCAACACCGCCCGCAAGCAGCCGCGCCAGTGCGGCACCCAATCCTTTGCCGCCACGACGCCGCTGGCCTGGAACGCCACGCTGGCGACAGCGGCCCAGACCCATACCCGGGCCATGGCCAATAACAACTTCTTCGATCACAAGGACCGCGATGGCCACACGCCAGGTGATCGGGCTGAACTGGCAGGCTACGTCGGCCAGCAGATCGGCGAGAACATCGCCGCCGGGCAGGACATGGCGCGCAAGGTGGTCGATGGCTGGCTGGCCAGCCCCGGTCACTGCGCCAACCTGATGAACCCACAGTTCCGCGAGCTGGGCGCGGCCTATGCGGTTGATCCGAAAAGTGATGCGGGAATCTACTGGACGGCTATGTTTGGTACGCAGTGAGTGCCTGAACGCGCGTCTATATTACCCGACAGTCGCTTTAAGGCTTTTCCCATCCGGCAACGACCTGGGCACTGATGCTGACCCCGCCACATACGACGATAACCACGTCATGGGCATCGGCAATCGCCGGATGATCCAGATACGCGACAGCAAGGGAAACGCCGCAAGCAGGCTCCACCAATTGGCGCATGTCATCGGCAAACCGAACGACGCCCATGATGGCTTCAGCATCGGTCAGCACCACGCAGGTGTGCTGAAAACCCTGGATATGCTGAACCGGCCACTGCGCGACTTGCAGCGCACCGAGTGAACTGGCGACGGTCTTGATCCCGGAAAGCCTGACGGGATGTCCAGCCTTGATGGCCGCGGCGAACGACGCTGCACCCTCGGTTTCACAGGCGATGATTCGGCAGTCCATCCGCCCATGGCGTTCCAGTCCGGTAAGGATGCCGGCCAGCAAGCCACCACCGCCAACCGAGGCCACAATCGTGTCGACCTGGGGGCAGTCCTGCAAGATCTCATCAATCATCGTACTGTGCCCCTCCCATAGCGTGGGATGGTCGAACGCGGGCACGTACTCGGTATCAGGCTCTTTGGCGAGTTCCAGAGCCAGCTGGTTGGCGTCGTCCCACACCTTCCCGTGCACAATCACTTGCGCGCCGGTTTTGGCGATTCGCGCCCGGGTGCTTTCAGGGGTTGTCTGCGGCACGATGATGCTCGCCTCCATCCCCAGCGCAGCCGCCGCTACCGCCGTAGCGAATCCGGCATTGCCTCCGGAAGGACAGACGACTTTCTTCTTGCCCTGCTCGGCAGCGAGCGTACACAGCAGGCCCATCCCGCGCAGCTTGAATGACCCGCTAGGCTGCAGGTTTTCCAGCTTGAGCCAGATTCGTCGGGTCGGGGTCGATAGCCCCGGATGCAAAACCAAGGGTGTTCTTATATGAAGCATCTCAGGCCTCCCTATAAAAACTGGACGGATAGAAACCGGATGAATAGACATTCAGGCGCTTACCGCCGCCAGGACAGTGAGTTCAACCCGGACGCCGATCCTCAACTCAGCATAGACCCTGGCTCGGGCAGGTATTGACGTCACTCGTTGCTGTGTTCGCACCGTGGTGCCTTCGTTCATGAAGAGCGTTCAGTCGAATTGAAATCAGAGGCGACAGTCGAAACCACCCGATGGGTGGAGCGTTCGACTTCAATATTGATCAGGTCACCGATCGCTCGTGCATCCACAGGCTTACTCAGGAAGTACCCCTGAACCTCATCGCACCGGGCACCCTGTAACGCCCGGAGCTGCTCCATCGTCTCGACACCCTCCGCGGTGACGGTAAGAGACAGCGCTCGCCCCAGCCCAACGATGGCCTGGATGATCGATTGATCGTCACCGCTGGCCGTCAGCCCGCACACAAAACTGCGGTCAATCTTGAGACCATCAAAGGGAAACGAACGCAGATAGCTCAATGACGAATAGCCTGTTCCAAAATCGTCCATCGCCAGACGTACGCCAAGCGCTTTCAAGCCACGCATGATGTTCAGCGCGCCCTTGGCATCGTCCAGCATCACGTTTTCCGTCAACTCCAACTCCAACTCCAGCCGGGCCGGGCTCAACCCTGTCTCCAACAACACAGCCTGAACCCTGGCGACCAAATGCCCGCGCTGAAACTCTGTTGGGGACAGGTTGACGGAGACAAAGAACTGTTCAGGCCAGGTAGACGCGGCTATGCACGCGGTATGCAGCACCCAATTGCTCAGCGGCAAAATCAACCCGGTTTCTTCCGCAACGGGAATAAAGATGTCGGGACCTAACAGCCCACGCACCGGGTGCTGCCAGCGCACCAGCGCTTCAGCACCGACCATTCGCCGGCCTTCAATCTGGTAGCGCGGCTGGAAATGCAGTCGCAACTCACCCTGTTTGATGGCATGACGCAGGTCGCGTTCCAGTTGTCGACGATCGATTATTCGAGCGTTCATGTCACCTGCGTAAAAGCGCCATGTGTTGCGTCCAGCGTCTTTGGCTTCATACAGCGCGATGTCGGCATAGCGCAGCAACTCGTCTGCCAGCGTGGCGTCGGCGGGTGCCATGGCGATTCCGATGCTGGCACTGATGAACACTTCATGTTCGGCGACCAGAAAGGGTTGCTCGATACAGCTGATCAACCGCTTGCACAGATCCTCGACTTCATCCTGAGACGCCATATTAGCCAGAACCAACACAAACTCATCCCCGCCGATTCGCGCCACCAGATCATCATTGCGCAGGCACTGCCCTAACCTTTTGGAGACTTCGTTAAGCACTTGATCGCCTGCGGCATGACCCAACAAGTCATTGACCGGTTTGAAGCGATCAAGGTCGATGCTCAACATGACCAGCGGCTCGTCCAGGGTAGGCGCGGCCTTGAGCTTGCCATCGAGGAATTCCTGCATGCGAGTGCGATTTGCCAGACCGGTCAGAGCGTCGTGCTGCGACAAGTATTCGATACGTCGGCGGGCGGCCACTTCTTCGGTGATATCGCTCGCCGTGCCGCGATAGCCCTGCCCCGCCATCTCTCGAACAGAGAGACGGCTGATTCTGGCTTGCCCGTCTGCGGCCAGATAGCTGCATTGCAAAATGGCGTTGGCACGTCGGGAGTGGTTTTTCAGCCATTGGGAAAGGGGTCCCTGATCAGAGACCAGCAACTCATCGATAGAACGGCCTATGCAGTTGGCTCTTGATAGTCCCGTCACCGCCTCGAAGCGCTCTGACAGGTAGGTAAAGCGTAGATCGGAATCGATTTCCCAGATCCAGTCAGATGAAGCCTCCGCGACATCACGGAACCGGGCCTCACTGGCCGCAAGCGCCGACTGGCTGACGTGCAGGGAGGTGTAATTGGCATCCATCGCGCGCGCCGCCGCAGTCGTGCGCCGCAGGATGATCCAGGTCATCAGACCGATAATCAGCCCCGCGACACCGATCAGGGGCAAGACAAATGTCAGCAACTGATTACCCGGGCGGGCCAGCGTCCACTGCAGGATTCCCGCGCCCCCCATTTCTCCCAATGGTAGAAACGGCAAGGTGGGGACTGCGCTTTCGCCGATGGGAGCGCGTAATTGGTCAACACCAAAATCACTTCCCAGCGCGCTCAGTCTTCTGGCATCCAGTTTGGCGACGAACAACAGGACAGAGGGACGCCTGGAATCAGTTTCGACCTGGGGGTCGGTTCCAGGGGTCAAGGGCGCAGCGGCGACCAGCACGGGGGTACCGCCAACATTGAAATACGCTGTGGCAGGCGTCTCACTTTCAACGCCTGCACGGGCACGCGCGATCAGAGATGCAATGGGTTGTTTCAACCACCCCTCAGCCACGACCGATTCCAGTTGGCCATCAATGAGCGAGTAAACCGTTCGATCGGCCGGATCGATAACAAACACCCCCTGAAACCCGAAATCGTTATAGAGCGTAGGGCCAAGGTTCTGCCTGACAAACGCCCAATCAATATCAACCGTCTTGTGAAGGTGCTCATACGCATCGCCCCAGAATGCGTAGTCCTTGATCGTCAAACGGACGGATTTCTCCAAGGACTGGACTGCTTTTTCGGTATAGAAGCGGCTGCGTACCTCAGCCTCATGGTTTTGCTCGACGGCGATATAAATAAGCAGGACGCTGGCCAGCAAGAATATCGACAGTAAAAGGCCTGAGAACCCCATCAGAGAAATGCGGGTAAGGGACAGATTGGATGTTTGCACCCTCGTGAGGGGGTCAACGTTATTATTTTTCATACTGCTCCAGGCGGTGCAGTGAAGTACGAGCCAGCATTGGAGACCACTCGAATAGTCGGGAATGCACTTGTTTACCTTGTATCGGCCCGAGTTTCGAGGTCTTGACCTTTTGCTGATCTCAGCCTGCCAAACGCTAGAGCCAACGTCGACCAGCGCCACCGCACCGATGGACCGCGTACTACACTTAATTGCTCCCCTCCCGGGGAAAATGCCATGTCCAACATCCGACCACCGCAAGGCAAGGTTGCTGCCTCGACAAGCAACGCCCGTTAACGGTGGCCTTTTACAGGAGGACACGTAATGGACGAGGCCAAACTCAATGACTTCATGGGCAAGCTGGTTTCCGACATGGGCGGAGCGGCGATGCTCGCGAATATGATCCTTGGCGAGGAGCTCGGTCTGTACAAGGCAATGGCCGACAGCCAGCCCATCACCCCCGAAGTACTCGCAAGCAAGACCGGCTGCAACGCCCGCCTGCTCCGTGAATGGCTCAGCGCCCACGCGGCATCCGGCTACATGGAGCACATCAACGGACAGTTCCGTCTTCCCGAGGAGCAAGCCCTGGCATTGGCGATCGAGGATTCCCCGGTCTACGTGGCGGGCGGTGCCATGGTGGTAGCGGCGTTATTCCATGACAAAGACAAACTGGTCGCCGCCATGCGCGGCAATGGCGCACTTTCCTGGGGCGATCACCATCCGTGCATGTTCAGCGGTACCGAGCGCTTTTTCAGGCCTGGCTATCGGGCGCACCTGGTAGCCGAGTGGCTGCCAGCGCTTGCGGGGGTGGTCGACAAACTGAAAGCTGGGGCCAAAGTGGCGGACATCGGCTGCGGGCATGGCGCGTCGACAGTGATCATGGCGCAGGCCTTTCCGGCTTCGCGTTTTGTCGGCTTCGACTTCCACGCACCGTCCATCACCACCGCGAAGCAACGCGCGGAGGAAGGTGGCGTGGCGGATCGCGCAAGCTTTGTCCAGGGCACGGCCAAGAACTACCCCGGCAACGATTACGACCTGATCTGCTACTTCGATTGCCTTCACGATATGGGTGACCCGGTAGGCGCTGCCAAGCATGCGTATCAATCGCTCAAACCGGACGGAACGGTTCTGCTGGTGGAGCCTTACGCCAACGACACCCTCGACGAGAACATGACCCCGGTGGGACGGTTGTTCTACGCCGCGTCGACCTTCATCTGCACACCCAACTCGCTGTCACAGGAGGTCGGCCTTGGTCTTGGGGCGCAGGCTGGAGAGAAGCGCCTGCGTGATGTGTTCACCGAGGCGGGGTTCAAGCATTTCCGCCGGGCGACGGAAACGCCGTTCAACCTGATCCTCGAGGCACGCAAGTAATAGCGTGATCGACACCCCGGCATGGCGCCGACTGTGTTGGGCGCCATGCCGGGGTGTATCGGTCAAATTAGCCGTTAGTGGTCGATCTTGGTCGTGGATATGCCGGCGTTGCTCAGACCTTTTGTGTTGTGTACGCCAGGTGTGGTGTTAGCGATCGCAGTGGCCTTGGACAACCCTCTGGTATCTTTAGAGTGCGCCGCTGCGGAAGTGGCCACACCATGACCATTGTCATCATTGCGAATACTTCCGAAATGGTTGCCGTTGAGGCCTCTATCCCTGACGGCTTTTCCGTCATGATCACGACTTAGTCCCTTACTGACGGATTTTCCGACGTGATTACTACTGAGCCCCTTGCTGACGGCCTTCCCGTCATGATCGCGATTGAGCCCCTTGCTGACGGCCTTCCCGTCATGATCGCGACTGAGCCCCTTGCTGACGGCTTTCCCGTCATGATCGCGACTGAGCCCCTTGCTGACGGCTTTCCCGTCATGATCGCCACTTAGCCCCTTGCCCGCTCCAATCCCGCCGCCCAATCCACCGGAATGACCAACACCGCCATCACCGCCACTGTGACCACCGCCATTACCGCCGCCGTTGCCACCCCCGTTACCGCCGCCATTACCGCCGCCGTTACCACCTCCATGACCTCCGCCATTACCGCCGCCATCTTTTGCATAAGCAGAAGAGATCGGGGATAGCCCACCAGGAAGCATGGATGCTCCTGCAAGCACCAAGCTGCACACTGCAACGACCATCAAATTTTTCTTCTTAATAAACATGATGCCTCCAGGCGGTTCGATTCACCCCAGTGAGACAGGCTGCTTGAAATTAGGTTCTTGGTTCGCGATGAATGGCAGGCTCATCAGTAGTGAATCGCTACCTCACAGTCCGCTCCTAAACTTACCCCTCACCGCCGACCAAGCAATCAGCAGCAAATCTTTATCTGTATATCCATACAGATAAAGGTTGCCCAAATTCACATCACTGCGCATTCTGTGCACCTTCCAGACCTGCAAGAAATGATGGTGGTTATGCGGCTGTTCCTGTGTGAAAAACCCTCCCAGGCCAAAGATATCGCTGCGGTGCTCGGCGCCAACCGCCGTGGCGACGGCTGCTGGCTGGGGCCGAACATCACAGTGACCTGGTGCATCGGCCATCTGTTGGAAACCGCTCCGCCGGATGCCTACGACGCCCGCTACAAGCGCTGGGTGCTGGCGGATCTACCGATCGTCCCCGAAAAGTGGAAGATGCTGGTGAAGCCGAAGACTGCCGGCCAGTTCAAAGCGGTCAAACGCTTGCTCGGCGAGGCCCAGGAACTGGTCATCGCCACCGACGCCGACCGTGAAGGTGAGATGATTGCCCGCGAATTGGTAGAACATTGTCGCTACCGGGGGCCGATTCAACGGCTCTGGCTATCGGCTCTGGACGACGCGTCGATCCGCAAGGCCCTGGCGGCCCTCAAGCCCGGAGCCGACACGTTCAGCCTTTACCATTCGGCACTCGGACGCTCGCGCGCCGACTGGTTGATCGGCATGAACATGAGCCGGCTATTCACCCTGCTTGGGCGTCAGTCTGGCTATCAGGGTGTTCTTCCAGTAGGCCGCGTACAAACGCCGACCCTGCGGCTGGTGGTGGATCGCGACCGCAGCATTGCCGATTTCGTACCGGTGGCGTATTGGGCCATTGAGGTACAGCTGCTGCACGACAACACGTCTTTCACCGCCCATTGGCGCGCAGCGTCAGACGTTTGCGACGAGCACGATCGTTGCTTGAACCCAGCGCTGGCCCAGGAGGCTGCAACGGCAATGCGCAGCGCCAAAAGCGCCAAGGTGATCAAGCTGCGTACCGAGCGTATGCGCGAAGTCGCACCGTTGCCCTTCGATCTGGGCACGCTGCAAGAAGTCTGCTCGAAGAAGCTGGGCCTGGGCGCTCAGGAAACTCTGGATATCGCCCAGGCGTTATACGAAACCCATAAAGTCATCACCTACCCGCGCAGTGATTGCGGCTACCTGCCGCTGAGCCAGCACAGTGACGCGCCAAAGATACTGGCGGCTCTGGGGCGTGCCGATCCGGGTCTGGCCGACCTGTTCAAACACATCGAACCACAGCGCCGCTCGCGGGCCTGGAACGATGCGAAGGTCAGTGCCCACCACGGCATCATCCCCACTGGCGCAAACAAGGACCTTGAGCGTCTGATGGGCAAACAACGCGCCGTCTACACCTTGATTCGCGCGCGCTATCTGGCACAGTTTCTGCCCAATCACGAATACGATCGAACCCAGGCCGACTTCGACTGTGCCGGGCAGGCGTTGCGTGCGGTGGGCAAGCAGATCGTCGAGCCTGGCTGGAAGCGCGCACTCCCCGAAGCACTGGCGCCCGCCAAAGGTCGCGAAGCACCTGCCCCGCAGACATTGCCGGCGCTGGTCGAAGGCTGCGATTGCAGCATCGCCAACGTCGCGCTGAAGGATCTATGGACCCAGCCGCCAAAGCCTTTTACCGAGGGTGATCTGATCAAGGCGATGAAGAACGTCGCCAAACTGGTAGAGGATCCGCTGCTCAAGCAAAAACTCAAAGACACCACCGGTATCGGCACCGAGGCAACGCGTGCTGGAATCATCCAGGGTCTGCTGGATCGAGGTTATCTGGTCAAACACGGCAAGGCATTGGCGGCCACCCCGGCGGCCTTCAGCCTGATCGATGCCGTTCCGCGAGCCATCGCCGATCCCGGCACCACCGCCATTTGGGAACAGGCACTGGATATGGTGCAGAGCGGTGAAATGAGCCTGGAGGAGTTCGTCGCCAAACAGGCCGCCTGGATGAGCAAACAAGTGAGCCGATGTGTCGGCCTGCGGCTGACCATCAGCGGCCCGGCAAGTCCAGCCGGCCCTGGCGCGGCCCCCTGGAAAAACAAGCGCAAGACCGCCAAGCGCAAGACTGCGCCTCCAGCCAAGCGCACAGCAAAACCAAGTCCTCGAGGTTGAGTCGGTTGCCAAACTCGACGCCTGGAAGCGTAATCGCCGGAATGCATACCGGCGATACGTTGAACATTACGCTTGGGCAGCGCCCCCTATATCCAGGATGACTTTTTTGCCTTGTATGGCATGAGCGACAGCTTCTTTGATTTGGTCAATTGGATAGGTTGCTGCGATGGGTTGCACGATGGCGTCTGGGCCACTAATCAAACCGGTCAATTGACGTAACGTCGGAATGACCTTCGGAGCCATTCGCTCACTGTACTCAAAAAAGGACTCAATGGTGAGATCACCTGCAATCATGACTCCAGCGGAAATTTCCATCGGCTTAAGCGTAACTGCACCGTAGACAACCAGCTTCCCTTTGGGGCTCAGCGTCTGTAGCAAGCGACCTGCAGCGGGACCACCCAACACGTCCAAAGCCAGGCGGATGTTCAAGTCCTTCAGGCGTTCTTTGGCAACCACCATGTCTTCATCATCAACAATTACATAGTCGCAACCGCGTGATTTGACGATCTCCACGTCTTCAGCGCGACGAACCAGCCCCACTGTCTTCAGACCCTTTTTCTTCGCGAGTGCAAATAGCCACTGCGATAACCCGGAAGTTGCCGAGTTGAGGGAGATCGCATCACCAGGCTTAAGGTCCACGTATTCACTCAACAGCAGCGCAGCGGTGACCGGATTGATTGCCATCATTGACACTTGCTTGGGATCTGCATCGCTGGGTACCACTACCAGTTGATCTGCTGGCACCAGCAGGCGCTGTTGAAAGCTCTTCGCTGTCGGCGGTAGAACGACCCGTTCTCCTGGTTTCACTGAACTCACACCAGCCCCAACCGCGAGGACTATCCCGGAGCCCTCATTTCCGATTGTGGCCGGTAGTTCAGGCTTCCAGAGATAAATTCCCCAGGGAACCATTAAGTCATTGAAATTAATGGGGGCATATTCAACACCGACCAACGCTTCACCTGGCCCAGGCGCAGCTGGCTCGGGAATATCGCGCATCTCAAGATTTTCAACCGCATCGCCGTATCCGATTAACTGGACCGATTTCATCGTCTAATACCCCTGTATGCCGGATCGATATTGGTCGATCCGCCGCGAGGAGACATAATGATACTGATCACAATCAAAAATCAATGATAGCGATCGATTTTATTAAGCGGTTTATTGAGGTGCTACGTGAAGGTCAGCAAGGAACAGAGTGCTCGTAATAGGCAGGTACTGATCGAAACAGCCGCCCGGCTGTTCAGGGAACGCGGATTTGACGGCGTGGGAGTCATGGAGATAAGCAAAGCTGCCGGGCTGACACAGGGAGCATTTTATGCTCACTTCAAGTCCAAGGAGGCGCTGGCGACTGAAGCCAACCGCTACTTGCAACAGGAAAGTCAGAACCACTTACTGGCAGTCAAGGGAACGTCCAGTGATGACCTGCAAGCCTATGTCGAGCTTTACGTATCCAAAGCCAATCGGGACGGCCCGTTTGGCTGTCCGATGGCTGCATATGCCGGAGAGGTCTGTCGTCAAGGAGATGAGTTGCAGGAAATGTTCACCGAGGGCCTGGAAGACATGGTTAACACTCTACAGGCAACGTTACCCGCAGACCTGGCTCCTAATGAGGCAAGACGCAGGGCTCTGACAATCGCGGTGACGATGATAGGTGCGGTGACGTTAGCGCGTGCGAATCGCCGCACGCCCTCGTTCTCTGACGAGATACTAGCCTCTATCAAGCAAGAACTGCTGAGTAACAAATTGAATTTGCTGTCTATAACACCGGACACAGCCCCGAGCGAACCCGATGGGCAAAGTTGATCTCGGATGGCTATGATTGGAGTCTATGACACCTTCTTTCCAGATCCGACAACCCTGTCCGCCCGGCGCCTGCAACTGCGGGCGTGAACGCTTGCTGGACGCACCCGACGCTGATCTGCGCATCCTGAGCCTGTCCCGCCCTGAGGAAAAGCGTCTGCTCGAACGTCTGGAAAATCTTCAGAGCCTGACCGATCTTGAGCATATGCAACGTCGGATGTACGAGCAGTTAGGCATCCGCCTGGAAATTACCCCAAGCTTCAACGAAGTGCGAACCATGCGCGGTATCGGCATTCGCATCGACGAACTGCCCGGAATGTGTCGCAAAACTCGCCAGTCGATCCCGGCAGCGATTCGCCGCAGCCTGGAGAAGCACCCGGAGATTGCCTACAAGCTGCTTGATACCCACGACCTCTTGCGCGATGCCTGAGGCGCCCCGAAAAAGGTGGGCGATCAAAACGCTAACTTATAGCCAATAAAAACCAGCATGACGGCCAGGCAAGGACGCAGTACTTCGTCAGAAATGCGGCCAGATAAATGACTGCCCATGTAAATCCCTGGCAGTGACCCTATCAGCAGGTAGCCCAATAAATGCCAATCCATATTACCCATGCTCGCATGGCCCAAACCGGCGACCAACGTCAGGGGCACTGCGTGGGCGATTTCTGTACCCACTAAACGTCTGGTGGGAAGAAACGGGTACAAGATGAAGAGCGCCACTGTACCCAATGCGCCGGCACCGATGGAGGTTAATGCCACCATTGTGCCGAGTATGACTCCAGTGACTACAGTCAGCCCGTTCAAGCTCGAATCGCTGAGTTTGTAGTGGTCGCCGGCATGCTTTTGGGCAAACGCCAGCAACTGCTTTTTAAAGAAAATAGCCAGCGCCGTCAGCAACAAAACGAAGCCCAATGCCTGCTTGATAACGGCATTCATCGCTTGTGGATCAGTGTGCAGGCTTTTCAAAAACCACAGTGTAAGCGCTACCGCCGGCACACTACCCAGTGTCAGCCAGCCGGTAATTGGCCAGTCGATATTGTTGTTCTTTCTATGAACTAATACGCCACCGGATTTGGTGATTGCAGCGTATAGCAAGTCCGTTCCGACTGCGGTTGCCGGATTAATACCGAACCACAAAAGAATAGGCGTCATTAAAGAGCCACCGCCTACACCGGTCATGCCGACAACAAACCCGACAATCAAGCCAGCAACCACAAAACCAACGTTACCGAAATCCATCATCAAGACCTGCAAATCAAGCGCGGCGACATAAAATCTAGCCGGCAGCATAGCGAATTTTCTTATAATCTTTTATACCAATACGATCTTACTTTATAACTTTTCATCTAATGCACGTGATACTCAAACACGCTCTGCACCGCGATCGAATCAGCGATGGGAAGGTCAACGCCCCGTAATACGATAGACACAGCGTCGCGAATCACTGAGCAAATGCTCCTCCCGGATAACGGTTGCGCCCTGCCCGACAATTTCCTGGAACAACTGCAGCTCGGAGCGGCAGAAACCTTGGCAAGTGCGGGCGGCCGCACAAATCGAACAGTGGTCCTCAATCAGCAGCCAGTCCGTGCCGTCACGCTCGACGCGCGCCATGTAACCCTCCTGTGTGCGTATCGTCGCCAGCTGTTCCAGTCGTTGCTGCAAGGAGTCACCTGTGCAGACCTGGTGATAGATCGCCCGCGCGTCCACTTCGCGCTGGGCGATTAAACGATCCAGACCTTCATCCCCGAAAATCTGCCGCACCGACCCTATCAATTGCACGGTCAGTTGGGCGTGCGTATCCGGGAAGCGCTTGTTGCCAGCCTCGGTGAGTACCCAGTTCTGGTGGGGACGTCCAACACCGGAGGCCGCTTCCTGTCGCCCCTCGATCAAGCCCGCCGCCAGCAGTTTCTGCACTTGCTGACGCGCCGCCTCCGCAGTCATATCCAGCGCTTGGGCGATCGCTGCGTTTGAAACGGAGCCCTTGGTTTTGATGAAAAACAGGATGCGATCCGACGTCGGCAACGAGCTTGAATTATCCAAGCTTTCTCTTGTGTAACTCAATGCAGCCACCTATTATCCAAGTCAATGCTTGGATATTAAGCGTTGGTTATCCACCTGTCGAGGGAACGCGAATGCACACTGATTCACTGACTGTCACCGCCTGGGGTGACTTGTTGCGGGGCAGAAATGGCTTGCTGGCGCTGGCACTGATGGGCGGCGTGGCACTGCATGCAATCAACGTACACATCGTCACCACCGTGTTGCCGTCGGTGGTGCAAGACATTGGCGGACTCGATTGGTACGCCTGGAACACCACCCTCTTCGTCGTGGCCTCCATCGTCGGTGCGGCGCTCTCTGTCTGGCTATTGGCGATGCTGGGCCAACGGGGTGCCTGCGTTGCCGCGCTGGCAGTGTTCGCCTTGGGGTCGGCCGGCTGCGCGCTCGCGACCTCAATGCCATGGATGCTGGCGGGTCGAAGCGTGCAAGGTCTGGGAGGCGGCACCCTGGCGGCGCTGAGCTATGCGTTGATCCGGGTCGTATTCGAACCGCGGCTATGGCCACGTGCGGTGGCGCTGGTCTCGGGCATGTGGGGGGTGGCCACGCTTTGCGGGCCGGCATTGGGCGGGCTGTTCGCCCAAGCGGGACATTGGCGCTGGGCCTTCTGGACGCTACTGCCGGTGGCCCTGTTGCAAGGGCTACTGGTCATTGGGCAACTGCGGCCAGCTGGCGATCGCAACGCCTCCGTGGACGGCGCTCCGCGCATTCCTTTCCTGCAGATCGGGCTGCTGGCAACCTCCGTTTTGGCTATCGCGGCGGGTAGCCTTTCGGCGGCGCTGATTTGGCAATGTATCGGTGTGGCCGCTGGGCTGGCATTGGGTATGAGCGCCATCGTGTGTGATCGGCGCGCCACAGTGCGCTTGCTGCCTGTTGGCGCAACCGCACTCGGCAAGCCACTTGGCGCCGTCTATGCAAGCGTGGCCTTGCTATTAATCGGCACCACAGCGGAAATCTTCGTGCCCTATTTCTTGCAAATACTGCATGGCCTGACACCTCTGGCGGCAGGCTACCTGAGCGCAGCGATGGCGGGCGGCTGGAGCCTGGCGTCACTGTTTTCATCGGGCCATAACGGTGTCAACGCGGCACGCCTGCTGCGCGCCGGTCCAATGCTCTGCGCGGCAAGCCTGCTGGCACTGGCGGTGCTGATGCCGGCGAGCGACGATCTGCCTGCGGCTGTGCGCACGCTTTTCTGCGGTCTGGCGCTGGCCGGTGTGGGTGCTGGCGTGGGCATTTGCTGGCCGCATCTGCTGACACGGGTGCTAACCCTGGCACCGCCCGGCGAAGGCGGCATGGCATCCGCCGCAATCACCACGGTTCAGCTTTATGGCATGGCCGTAGGTGCGGCCGTCGCGGGATTGGTCGCGAATACGGCAGGGCTCGGCGGACAAGACGGCATCGCCGGCACACAGTCGGCTGCCGTGTGGTTGTTCGCCAGTTTTGCTTTGGCGCCCGCGCTGACGGTGCTGCTGGCACGCCGGATCAGTCAGACAGCGCACCGCCACCCTGCTCACACTCCATCACCCTTGGATAAAGGGCGCGCCTGAGGGTTGTTGCGTGAGCAGACCCAAGTGCCGCATTCTCCCTGCTTCAAACGTATTGCGATGGATAGCACTGGGGGAAGTAGGGATGTTCGGCACACTGTTCAAACGCATCAATAAGGGCAAGGCTGCTTTGCTGGTTTGTCTTGTGACATCGGCGGCCTGTGGGGCCGAGACATCAACCTTCCCCGATGCGGCGGCCAGTGATCCGGCGAAGCTGGGCTGGATGGTCGGCTCACCGCCGCCCGCCGATCGCATCGTTCGCTTTGAAGATGGCAGCTATTTCCGCTTCCCGGCCATGCGCTGGAGTGTGTCGAACTTCCGCCAGCTGATGCCTACCGTCAACGTCTCGCGGGGCCTCGGAGCGCCGGCTGCATTGCCTCAGGCGTTGCGCAAAGACATCGATGCCGTGCGTTTCGTGCCGCTCGGCGCAAAGGAGCCGTTGACCTGGGAGCAATCGCTGGCGGCCACCTACACCGACGGGATTGTTGTCCTGCATCGTGGGCAAATCGTGTATGAGCGCTACTTCGGCGTGCTGAAGCCGGACGGCCAGCACGGCGCAATGTCGGTGACCAAATCAGTGATTGGCACCCTCGGGGCAATGCTGGTGGCTGAAGGTCGTCTCGACGCCAACAAACGCGTTGCGGACTACGTACCGGAGCTGGCCCAGTCCGCATTCGGCAGCGCCACCGTACGCCAAGTGCTCGACATGACCACGGCGCTCAAGTACAGCGAGGACTACACCGACCCGACCGCAGAGGTCTGGGCCCATGCTCAGGCGGGCAACCCTTTGCCCAAGCCAAAGGGCTACACCGGACCTCGCAGCTACTACGAGTTTCTCCAAACGGTGCAACTGCAAGGGCAGCACGGCAGCGCATTTGGCTACAAGACCGTCAACACCGACGTGCTGGGTTGGGTGATCGCCCGGGTGACCGGCCGCAACGTCGCACAGTTGCTGTCAGAGCGCATCTGGAGTCGCCTCGGTGCTGAGCAGGATGCCTACTTCACCGTTGATTCGATCGGCACCCCATTTGCCGGTGGCGGTCTGAATACCGGTCTGCGGGACCTGGCGCGCTTTGGCGAGATGTTGCGCAACGATGGCCGATTCAATGATCAGCAAATCGTGCCCAAAGCCGTGGTGGATGACATCCGTCGCGGTGGTGACAAACAGGCGTTTACCAAGGCCGGGTACTGGCTTTTGCCAGGCTGGAGCTATCGCGCCATGTGGTGGGTCACCCACAACGAAGACGATGCCTACATGGCCCGCGGTGTTCATGGCCAAGCGATCTACATCGACCCCAAGGCTGAAATGGTGATCGTGCGCTATGCATCGCATCCCGTGGCGGGCAACGCGGCCAACGATCCGGTCACGCTGCCTGCCTTTGATGCGCTGGCTCAGCATCTGCTGCAAATTTCACGGCCAGCCAAATGATCGCAGAGGGACTTTCTCTGCTTATCGACTACGGTGTTTATCTGCTTCCAGGTCTGAGCCTCTGTGCCCTCTGGTTCTGGCTGACACCGAAGACACAGCCGGGTTTGCGCATTGTCATCCTGCTGCTCACCTTCGTGCTGATGCGCGATGTGATGACCCCGCTACGCTTATGGTCCCTGAGTGGCGACGTGCAGATCGGCTTTATTTCAAATCCCTTTGTCGTGGCCACACTGGGCGTCCTGTCGCTGGGGATCATCGCCGCGTTGGCACGGATCGCCCCAGAGCTGTGGGAACTCGTCGTCTGGAGCAAGGGCAATCTGGCCGTCGGACTGACCCTGGGTATCGCTGCCGGGTGTGCGATCGGTGTTCCGCTGCGGCTCTATCAGGGAGCTGACATAGCCGAAATGGCGGGTTACTGGCCGTGGTTGCTGGGCATGGCCGTGCTCGCCTATGGCGGCAATGCGCTGGAAGAGGTGCTGTTTCGCGGGTTCCTGCAAGGTCATCTCGAACAGCACACCACTGCGCTACGAGCAGCCCTGATCAGCGCTGTCGCCTTCGCGGCCTGCCATTCGTTCCTGGCGCTGAGCGTCACGCGGATTGGCTGGCCGATTCTGCTGTTCACGCTGATTGAGGGCCTGGCCTGTGCTTTCGTGCGCATGCGCTACGGCGTAATCGCCGCCACCGCCGCGCATGGGACTGCGATATTGCTCATTGCTGTGCCGATGTGATTGATCGCTGATCGCAAGCCCCCCCCCGCGCTTAACAGGCATTCCCCCAAACCCGATTTACACCCACGTCCAGCAATGACGACCGGATCCCGCGCGCCTCGTTTTGATATTTATATTTTCATAAATTTGATTTATGAAATAAAACGTGTCATTTATAGCCTCACAAAATCATCAGGACTGATCCACCGCGCCAGATCGGACGGCATGACCGGCACCACCCCAACGCCCCTCCAAGGAGTCAACAATATGAACAAGACAGAACTTCTAGGTGCTCTGGCACTGTGCGCTGCAAGCTTCCTGGCACACGCCGACGAAGACAGCCTGCGTATCGGTATCGAAGCCGCCTACCCGCCCTTCTCCTATAAGACTCCGGAGGGCAACGTCAGTGGTTTCGATTACGACATCGGCAACGCCCTGTGCGAAGAGATGAAGGTCAAATGCCAATGGGTCATCCAGGAATTCGACGGCATGATCCCGTCGCTGAAGGTGCGCAAGATCGATGCCGTGCTGTCGTCGATGTCGATCACCGACGACCGTATGAAGTCCGTCGACTTCAGCAAAAAGTACTACCACACCCCAGGCAAGTTCGCGATGAAGGCCGGCAACGTGATCAACGACCCGTTGGTTGATCTCAAAGGCAAGAAACTCGGCGTGCAACGCTCCTCGACCTACGACCGTTTCGCCAGCGAGCAGCTTGAGAAAGCCGGGGTCGAAGTGGTGCGCTACTCCTCACAAAATGAAGCTTTCCTGGATCTGGCGTCGGGTCGTCTGGACGCCACGCTCGCAGACATCGTCAACACCGATGAGAGCTTTATCAAAACGCCGGCGGGTAAAGGTTTCGCACTGGTGGGGCCGGACATCAACGACCCGAAATACTTCGGCAGAGGCGCCGGGATCGCCGTGCGTAAAGGCGACAGTGCGAACGTTGCACGTCTGAGTGCAGCGATTGACGCGATCCGCGCCAATGGCAAATACCAGCAAGTGATGGCCAAGTACTTCGCGTTCGATATCTACGGCGAATAAGTTTACCCGTGACCCCGGCGCCGGCCCGTTGCAGGCGTCGCTTTTGGCTTGTCTCGCGCGCCTCGCGGCGCTCGTTTGAGGAACTTCATCATGCTCCACGGCTACGGATCGAGCATTCTCGATGGCGCCTGGCTGACCATTAACCTGGCCCTGACCTCCATGACCATGGCCATTGCCCTGGGTCTGATCGGCGCAGCCTTTCGGTTGTCGCCGATCAAATGGCTGGCAATGCTGGGCGAAGGTTATACCACCCTGATTCGCGGTATCCCTGACCTGGTGTTGATCCTGCTGATCTTCTACGGCGGCCAGGACCTGGTGAACCGCATTGCCCTTGCGCTCGGTTACACCCGCTATATCGACATCAATCCCTTTATCGCCGGCGTCTGCACCATGGGCTTCATCTTTGGCGCCTACCTCTCGGAAACCTTTCGCGGTGCCTTTATGGCGATCCCTAAAGGTCAGGGCGAAGCTGGCGCGGCCTACGGCATGAGTGGCGCGCAGGTGTTCTGGCGGATTCTGGTGCCGCAGATGATTCGTTTCGCCATTCCCGGGTTCACCAACAACTGGTTGGTGCTGACCAAATCCACCGCGCTGATCTCGGTGATCGGCTTGCAGGACATGATGTTCAAGGCCAAGAACGCAGCGGATGCAACCCATGAGCCGTTTACCTTTTTCCTCGCGGTGGCGGCGCTTTATCTGATGCTGACCAGCCTGTCGTTGCTGGTGCTGCGCTACCTGGAAAAACACTACTCGGTCGGCATCAAAGCCGCCGAACTGTGATTGGGAGCAACCCGATGATTCTCGACTACAACCTGATCTGGGAAAACCTGCCGCTGTATTTCAATGGCGCCTTGTTGACCCTGAAAGTGCTGCTGATTTCCCTGGCCTTTGGCCTGGTGCTGGCGATTCCATTGGCGCTGATGCGGGTATCCCGATCACCGCTGATCAACTTCCCGGCCTGGCTTTACACCTACGTGATTCGCGGCACGCCGATGCTGGTGCAACTGTTCCTCATCTATTACGGCCTGGCGCAGTTCGCAGCGGTACGCGAAAGCGCGCTCTGGCCTTACCTGTCCAGCGCGACTTTTTGTGCCTGCCTGGCCTTTGCGATCAACACCAGTGCCTACAGCGCGGAACTCCTGGCCGGCAGCTTGAAGTCCACGGCCCACGGCGAGATCGAAGCCGCCAGGGCCATGGGCATGTCGCGCTTTACCCTGTACCGCCGCATTCTCCTGCCGTCGGCCTTGCGCCGGGCGCTGCCGCAGTACAGCAACGAAGTGCTGATGATGCTGCAAACCACCAGCCTGGCGTCCATCGTCACCCTGGTCGACATCACCGGGGCCGCGCGTACGGTCAGTGCGCGGTTCTATCTGCCGTTCGAGGCGTTCATCACCGCCGGCCTCATTTACCTGGCCCTGACCTTCATCCTGGTTCGTCTGTTCAAGCTGGCCGAGCGCCGCTGGCTGGCGTATCTGGCACCGCGCAAGCACTAAGGAATTTTATGAAGCACATTCAATACCTCTTGCCGTGGAGTGCCTCGGGCACTGAACGACACCTGTCGCTGTTTCGCTTTGGCAGCGGACCGCGCAAGGCTTACATCCAGGCCTCCCTGCATGCCGACGAGCTGCCGGGCATGCGTGTCGCTGTTGAACTCAAGCGCCGTCTACATGAGCTGGAAGAACAAGGCTGCCTGACCGGGGTGATCGAGCTGGTGCCGATGGCCAATCCGATCGGCATCGCACAGATGTTCCAGGCCACCCATCAGGGTCGCTTCGAGTTCTCCAGCGGGAAGAATTTCAATCGCGACTTCCCGGAGCTGGCCGAAGCCGTGGCGCCGCGACTGGAAGGTCAACTGGGGGAAGATGCCAACGCCAACATCGCGCTCATCCGCCGCGCCATGGGCGACGCCCTCACGGCCATGCCAGCAGCGACATCGGAACTCGATGGCCTGCGTCGCTTGCTGATGCAGCATGCCTGCGATGCCGATCTGGTGCTGGACCTGCACTGCGATTTCGAGTCGATCATGCTGCTTTACGCCATGCCGCAAAACTGGCCACATTTGCGCTCATTGGCCGCCCGCCTGGGCGCTGGCGCCGCCCTTCTGGCCGAGGGTGCGGGTGGCAACGCCTTCGATGAAGCCTGCGCGATCCCTTGGTTACGTCTGGCCGAGCTGTTTCCCAAAGCCAATATTCCGTTGGCGTGTGTGGCCACCACCATTGAATTGCGCGGCATGGCCGACACCGAGCGCGAGCAATGCGTCGAGAGCGCGGAGGCCATTCTCGGCTATCTCGCCGAGCAGGGCCTGATCAGCGGTGACTGGCCGACCGCTCCACCAACCTGCTGTGAAGCGACGCCATTCGCCGGCGCGCAGTACGCCTATGCGCCGCACCCGGGTGTGGTGAGTTTTCTGCAACCGCTGGGCGCCCGGGTCACGGTCGGCGATCCACTGTTCGAAGTGCTTGATCCGCTGACCGATCGCCACAGCGTGGTGTGCGCCAGTACCGACGGCATCCTCTATGCCCGCGAACGTCTGCGCTTTGCCCAGCCCGGACTGTGGCTGGCCAAAGTGGCCGGCAGTACCCCTATTCGCCAGGGTCGCTTGCTCAGCGACTGATTCCAGAGAGTGGAAACCATGTACAAACTTGAAGTTCAGGATCTACACAAAAGCTACGGCACACACGAGGTGCTCAAGGGCGTGTCCCTGGAGGCGAAAGCGGGTGACGTGATCAGCATCATCGGCTCCAGTGGCTCTGGCAAAAGCACTTTCCTGCGTTGCATTAACCTGCTGGAGCAGCCCAACGCGGGCAACATCGTGCTCAATGGCGAACAACTCAAACTGGTGACCAACAAAGCCGGCGGGCTCAAGGCTGCCGAGCCCAAACAGCTACAACGCATGCGTTCGCGGCTGTCGATGGTGTTTCAGCACTTCAACCTCTGGTCGCACATGAGCGCCCTTGAAAACGTCATGGAAGCCCCGGTGCATGTGCTCGGTATGGGCAAGAAAGAAGCCCGGGAAAAGGCCGAGCACTACCTGAACAAAGTCGGCGTGGCGCACCGTATGGAGGCTTATCCGGCGCATATGTCCGGCGGCGAGCAGCAGCGCGTAGCGATTGCCCGTGCGTTGGCCATGGAACCGGAAGTGATGCTGTTCGATGAACCGACGTCGGCACTCGACCCCGAGCTGGTCGGCGAAGTGCTTAAAGTCATGCAGGACCTCGCCCTGGAAGGCCGCACCATGGTGGTCGTGACCCACGAAATGGGCTTCGCCCGCGAGGTATCGAACCAGTTGGTGTTCCTTCACAAGGGCCTGGTCTGCGAGCGCGGCAACCCGCGCGAAGTGCTGGTCAACCCACAGTCCGAGCGCCTCCAGCAGTTCCTGGCCGGTAGCTTGAAATAACCCTGCCCGTCCCCTCACCGACCGTTGGTTCAGCGCTGCCCACCAACGGTCGGCTTCGGATACACTCCAGCCAACCTTATGCCAGGGCGCCAGCCTTCTCTAACCCTCAGGAAATGTTGAGCCGGATATGCCGACCCCATCGAAAAACACAACGGTCTATGCCGCACCGGTGATGCGCAAACTGGCGGAAATCGTTTCCGATTTGCAGCCGTCACTGCGCAAGGTGGCGGACTTTATCCTGCGTCACCCGCTGAGGGCCGCGACGCTGACCATCGAGGAGATGGCTCACGAAACGTCCACCTCGCCAGCAGCCGTAAACCGTTTGGCCAAGGCCCTGAACCTGGGCGGCTACACCGGCATGAAGGCCGAGCTGGTGGCGACCTTGCAGCAGATGGTGTCCCCGGTGGACAAACTGCGCAACGAACTGGCGCATCGTCCTGGTGGCGCATTTGGCCTGCATGAGCAAATCCAGAGCGCCAGCAGCAACCTCGCCACTGCCGCGACCAACAACCATGCAGACACCTTTGAAGCCTTCGTCACCCGCCTGATCAAGGCCCGCAAAATTTACATCCTGGGCTTTGGCAACAGTGTCTATTTCGCCGGCCTCGCCGCCTCGACCCTGATGCCCTTCTGTGCGGACGCCACGGCCATCAGCATGGAGGGCGGCAACGAAAACGCCGCTTACCGTCTGGCCGCGATCACTGATCAGGACGTATTGCTAGCGATCTCCCTGCCGCGATATTCCCTCGACACGCTGCAACTCGCACGTTTCGCCAATGAGCGTGGCGCCTCGGTGCTGGCAATCACCGATTCACCCGCCTCGCCCCTGACCGGCATTGCCGAGCATGTGCTATTTGCCCCTGCCGACCATCCGGTATTGACCAGTTCCAACATCGCCGTGCTCGCCTTGATCGAAGGGTTGGTGGCGGGCGTGATGGCGCGCAACAAAGAAGCCGTCAAGCTGGCGACCGAACTGACCGAAAGCGTGATGTCTTACCTGCATATACCCACCAGCAGCAAATCACCGAAAAAGTGAAAACTCTTTCATCGAGTGCACCCCTCTGGATACCCAGAGGGGTGCCATAGGTGTAGGTTTGAGCTTTGATATCAGCTATCGATTTTGCATGCTTATGTATCCCTGACGCGCCGGATACAGTGCAATACAAAGGCCTGCGGGCAAGCGCATCCAGACTCGATAGACTGCTCGACAACCAAACATAGACAGGGGTTGAGCGAATGGAACATGTCGATCACATTTTGATAGTCGATGATGATCGCGAGATCAGAGAGCTGGTGGGTAACTACCTCAAGAAGAACGGCCTGCGCACGACAGTGGTCGCCGATGGGCGCCAGATGCGCGCCTTCCTTGAGTCCACCCCGGTCGATCTGATCGTGCTCGATATCATGATGCCCGGCGACGACGGTCTGCTGCTGTGTCGCGAACTGCGAGCCGGCAAACACAAAGCCACCCCGGTCCTGATGCTCACCGCCCGTAACGACGAAACCGACCGCATCATCGGCCTCGAGATGGGGGCCGACGACTACCTGGTCAAACCGTTCGCCGCTCGCGAGTTGCTGGCCCGCATCAATGCCGTACTCAGGCGCACGCGGATGCTGCCGCCCAACCTGGTGGTCACCGAAAGCGGCCGCCTGCTCGCCTTCGGCCGATGGCGTCTGGACACCTCCGCCCGTCACCTGCTGGATCAGGACGGCACCATGGTCGCCCTGAGTGGCGCCGAATATCGTCTGCTACGGGTCTTCCTCGATCACCCGCAACGAGTACTCAATCGCGACCAATTGCTCAACCTGACCCAGGGCCGCGACGCCGATCTGTTCGACCGCTCCATCGATCTGCTGGTGAGCCGTCTGCGCCAACGCCTGCTGGATGATGCTCGCGAACCTGCGTACATCAAGACGGTGCGCAGCGAGGGTTATGTGTTTTCGCTGCCGGTGGAAATCCTCGGAGCGCAAGAATGATTCCCCCGCTGCACTGGCCGCGCACGCTGGCATCGCGGCTCTCGCTGATCTTTCTGGTCGGCCTGATTCTCGCTCAGGGTCTGTCGTTCGGCGCTCAATTCTACGAACGCTACCAAAGCGCGAAGTCGACGATGCTTGGCAATCTGGAAACCGACGTCTCGACCTCCATCGCCATACTCGACCGCTTGCCGGCCGCCGAGCGCGCGGGCTGGTTGCAGCGTCTGGAACGCCACAATTATGGCTACCTGCTGAGCGAGGGCGAGCCCGGCACGCCCATGGACCTGAACGACGTGCCGATCGCAGTACGTTCTATCAAGGACGCCATCGGCCATGACTATTCGCTGGTCTTTACCGATATTCCCGGCCCGCAGAAACACTTCCAGGCTCACCTTCGGCTCGGCGACGGCAGCCCGGTCACGATCGATGTCAGGCCTTCGATGGTGCCCCTCTCCCCGTGGCTGCCGGTTGTCCTGCTGGGACAGCTGTTGCTGTTGATCGGCTGTACCTGGCTGGCCGTGAGGATCGCCATCCGCCCGTTGACACAACTGGCCCGCGCCGTGGAAACCCTGGATCCCAATGCCCACGCCATCCACCTGGATGAAACCGGCCCCACCGAGGTCGCCTATGCCGCCGTCGCCTTCAACGCCATGCAAGACCGTATCGCGGCCTATCTCAAGGAGCGCATGCAGCTACTCGCCGCGATCTCCCACGACCTGCAGACTCCCATCACGCGCATGAAGCTGCGGGCCGAGTTCATGGACGACTCCCCGGAGAAAGACAAGCTCTGGAACGACCTGGATGAAATGGAGCATCTGGTTCGCGAAGGCGTTGCCTACGCCCGCAGCATCCACGGCTCTACCGAAGTCAGTTGCCGCATCGATCTGGATTCCTTTCTCGACAGCCTGGTCTTCGACTATCAGGACATGGGCAAGGAGGTGCAGCTCAGCGGGAAAAATGCCGCGGTGATCGACACCCGCCCCCACGCACTGCGGCGAGTGCTGGTCAACCTGATCGACAACGCACTGAAGTTCGCCGGCGCGGCAGAAATAGTGATCGAGTCAAAGGCTGACAGGAGTCTATCAATCCTGGTACTGGATCGAGGCCCCGGAATCGCCGAACACGAGTTGGTGGAAGTGCTGAAGCCCTTTTATCGTGTCGAAAGCTCTCGCAACCGGAGCACCGGCGGCACGGGGCTGGGCCTGGCCATCGCCCAGCAGTTGGCGCTCGCCATTGGCGGTTCGCTGACCTTGCGCAACCGGGACGGTGGTGGTCTGTGCGCGGAGCTCGAATTGAATCATCGGAAGAACTGACGACAGCTATGTATCGAACTGTGTATGAACGCCCTTTCGATACACCTTCCTAAGCTTTGAGGGCTGTAGAAAACAGATGAGATACAAACCTGCGTTGAACTATGGGTACCGGCTGACATTGCCCATTCGGCCCCGGAAGGAGTTCAAGTACATGCAGGCAAACATCTCATCAGCCTTGAAGCGGGCATCAACCGCACCATCACAGGCAACCGCAGGGCTCGGGTTGCGCCGCGCCCTGCTCAACGACCTTCGGGATGCCCCCACCGGTAATTTCGACTTTCTGGAAGTCGCTCCGGAAAACTGGATCGGTATCGGCGGTGCCCATGGCGCGGCGCTTCGTTCCCTTGCCGAACGTTATCCCTTGTCCTGTCACGGGCTGTCCCTTTCCTTGGGCGGCACCGCTCCGCTCGACGTGCCTTTCCTGCAGGAGGTACGGATCTTTCTGGATCGCTTCAACGTGCCGCTCTATAGCGAACACTTGAGCTATTGCAGTGACGACGGCCATCTCTACGACTTGCTGCCTCTGCCCTTCACCGAAGAGGCGGTGCATCACGTCGCGGCACGTATCCGCCAGGCTCAGGATGTAGTGGGTCGCCGCCTGGCGGTGGAAAACGTTTCCTATTACGCCGCGCCGCAACAGGATATGGACGAGCTGACGTTTACCAATGCGGTACTGCGTGAGGCCGATTGCGACCTGCTGCTGGACGTCAACAATGTCTACGTGAACTCGGTGAATCACCGGTTCGATCCGCAGGCCTTTTTGGCTGGACTTGAGCCCAACAGGGTCGTCGCCATGCATGTGGCGGGTCACTATGACGAATCCGATTCGCTGAAAATCGACACCCATGGTGCGCCGGTCAAACCCGTGGTGTGGTCGTTACTGGCGCAGGCCTATGCGCGGTTCGGGGCTCAACCCACGTTGCTCGAGCGCGATTTCAACTTCCCGGCCTTCGAGGTGCTGGTGGCCGAACTGAACACCATTCGCCAACTGCAACATGAGGCCCGAAGCGCCCGTCAGGAGGTGATCCATGCTTAATCCGATCTCAGCCCTTCATCAGCAGCAACAGACACTGACCCACTATCTGCGCGACCCCGACCATTGCCCGCCACCCGCTGAGATGGACGTCGCGCGGGCGCAGATTTATCGCGATCTGGTCTTCGAAAACCTGGAGTCGCTGCTGAGCGGTACCTTTCCGGTCCTGGTGATCATCCTCGGCGACGCCGACTGGCGCGGGCTGGTCCGATTGTTTTTGCGCGACTACCGTTCTCCCACGCCTAAGTTTGGCGAAATAGCCAAGGAGTTCGTCACGTTTCTCGCATCGGAGCACCCGTCACTTCAGGAAAAGCCATGGCCTGCGTTCATGGTCGAACTGGCCCATTACGAATGGGTCGAGATGGCGCTTCAGCAGTCTGAATCAGAGCCTCTGCCAACCAGCGATGATCGGTGGCTGCTGGATCGCCCCTTGCAGGTTTCACCACTGGCCTGGCCGTTGGCCTACAGCTGGCCGGTCCATCGTCTGAGCCCCGAGTTCAGACCAGTCGAGCCACCGGCTCAGCCCACCTTGCTGTTGATTCGTCGATCAGAAGACTGGAGCGTGCGCTTTTCCGAGCTCAGCCCACTGGCCTGGCGCCTGCTGCAACGCATCGAGCAATTCCCGACGCTTGCGGGTTGCGACCAGTTACAAGGACTGGCCGTCGAAGCGGGCGTGACCGAGCCGAGCGATTTCATGGACAGCGGCCTGGTCCTTCTGCGACAGATGCACGCCGAGGGCATCATCGGCGTATGAAATTGCGATTGAGGGTTATTTGAGGCTACCCGCCAAAAACTGCTTCAGTCGCTCGCTTTTGGGATGGTCAAGCACGCTGGTCGGTGATCCTTCCTCTTCGACCAGGCCTTGATGCAAAAAGATGACGTGGTTGGAGACATGCCTCGCAAAGCCCATTTCGTGGGTCACCACCACCATGGTCCTGCCCTCCTCGGCGAGCTGCTGCATCACTTTGAGCACCTCGCCCACCAGTTCGGGATCCAGCGCCGAGGTCGGTTCATCGAACAGCATCACTTGCGGCTCCATGGCCAACGCTCGAGCAATGGCGACGCGCTGCTGTTGCCCCCCGGAAAGGTGCGAGGGGTACTGATTCTCGACTTTTTCGGTCAAACCCACCTTGGACAAATACTTGCGTGCCCGCTCCAACGCTTCGCTGCGGCTGATGCCCAACACGCTCATCGGGCACTCGATGATATTTTCCAGCACCGTCATGTGGCTCCATAGATTGAAGTGCTGAAAAACCATCGACAGTTTGCTGCGCATACCCTGCAACTGCTTCGGATTAGCCACACACAGTTCACCCCTTGAATTTTTACGGGTGAGCAGCTCCTCGGCATTCACAATAATGCGCCCGGCAGATGGTTGTTCGAGATGGTTGATACAGCGCAAAAAGGTGCTTTTGCCAGACCCGGAAGAGCCGATGATGCTGATCACATCGCCTGCCCTGGCTTTGAGTGAAACACCCTTCAATACTTCATGGCTGCCGTAGTTCTTATGTACATCTTCAACGATCAATTTATACATTCGAGCATTTCCAATAACAGATCAGTGCGTCTGTGGTTTCAAGTAAGCCAGCCAACGCAATTCGCCACGACGAAACAGCCAGATCAGGAAGAATGCACTGCCGGCATACAGCACCCCGGCAATGCCGAATGCGGTAAAAGAGGCGTAGGTCGCCGAGTTGACATCGCGGGCAATTTTCAACAAGTCAGGCACCGTGGCAGTAAACGCCACGGAGGTGGAATGCAGCATCAGGATCACTTCATTGCTGAAAAACGGCAGCGCCCGGCGCAATGCCGACGGCAGAAGAATCCGCCGATAGAAGGTGAACCGGGTCATTCCATAGGCTTTCGCCGCCTCGACTTCCCCATGGGCAGTCGCCCTTAGGGAACCGGCGAAAATCTCTGTCATGTAGGCACAGGTATTGAGCCCGAACGCCAGCACCGTGCAGTTGAACCCATCACGGAAAAATGCGTTAAGGAAGTCCTGCGTCCGGATCACATGCAAGCTGTACACGCCGGTATAAAAGAACAGCAACTGGATATACAACGGGGTGCCGCGAAACACGTAGGTGTAAAACCAGACGGGTATACGGATCAGCGGGTTGCGGCTGACCCGCGCAACTGACAAGGGGACAGCGAGCAAAAATCCGATCACCACCGAAAGAATGAGCAGCCACAAGGTCATGGCCAACCCGGACAGATGCGGCCCGTCACTCCACAGATAAGCCTGCCAGTATTCTTCAAGGATGCCGGTCATAGCGCAGCCTTCCTGACACCGACCGAATAGCGGTGTTCCAGCCACATCAACACACCGTTGGAGAGCGTGGTAATGCCGAGGTAAATCAGACCGCCGACCAGCGTGAAATAAAAGAACTGCATCGATCCTTTACCCGCATCCTGCGTCGCTTTCACCACATCAGTCAGGCCGATAATCGATACCAGGGCCGTAGACTTGATCAGCACTTGCCAATTGTTGCCAATGCCCGGCAGCGCATGTCGCAGCATTTGCGGAAACAAGACTTTGCGAAAGGTCTTCCCGCGTGTCATTCCGTAAGCCATCGCCGCCTCGATCTGGCCCACCGGAACCGCCTGAAAGGCACCGCGAAACGTCTCGGTGAAGTAAGCCCCGTAGATGAATGCCAGGGTCGCTACACCGGCAAGAAGCGGATCAATATCAATCTGGCCAACGTTCAGCCAGTCAGTGATCCGGTTGAGCAACATCTGCAGGCTGAAGAACAACAGCAGCATGATCACCAGGTCCGGCATGCTGCGAATCAAGGTTGTGTAGCCAGTGGCAAACGTGCGCAACCATCGGTTGGAGGACAACTTGGAACTGGCGCCGAGCAGCCCGATGAGTAACGCAACCAACAGTGACAACAACGCCAGTTTGATGGTGGCCAGAGTGCCGAGCAGAATCTGCGGGCCGAAGCCTTCCAGAAACATTTCACTCTCCTTGTTTTTATTAGAGTGAGGTGAAGGGGAATACTTGAAGCAGCGCCGTCGAAGCCGCTGCTGTGCTTAGGGTCTTGAGTTGGTTTTATTGAGCGCCGTAGATGTCAAAATCGAAATATTTCTTGTTGATGCGCGCGTAAGTGCCGTTGGCAAGAATAGTCGCGAGGGCTTTGTTCAAGTCTTCGCGCAGCTCGACATCACTCTTGCGCACGCCGATACCGTCACCGACACCGAAGAAAGTCGGGTCACTCAACGTGCCGCCGGCAAACTCGTAATCCTTGCCCACCGGTTTACTCAGAAAGCCATAACTTGCCTGGATGGAGCCTTGCAGAGAGGCATCGAGCCGTCCCACTACCAGGTTGGCGTACACCTGATCCTGATTCTGATAAGAGAGAATTTCGACGCCCTTCGAGCCCCACACGGCTTTCGCAAAAGCCTCCTGGGTAGAGCCCTGTTCCACACCGATGCGCTTGCCTTTCAGCGATTCGAGTGTCGGCAACAGGTCCGATCCGCGTTTGACGACCAAGCGTGCCGGAGCGTTGGAAACCTTGTCGGTAAACGCAATCTGCTCCATGCGTTTTGGGGTAACGGTCATCGACGATGCGACGGCGTCGAACTTGCGCGCCAGCAGTGCTGGAATCATCCCGTCCCAGCTGCTTTCAACCCAGATGCATTGGGCGTGAAGCTCTGCGCAGAGTGCTTCGGCGATGTCGACTCCGAAGCCGGTCAAGGTGCCATCCTGATTTTTGTATTCCAAAGGTGGGTACGTCGGATCGACGCCCAGCCTCAGTACTTTGCCAGACCAATCGGCCGCCCCGGCCATGCTGGATGCAGTCAAGAACACCAGTGAAACAGCAGCGATCATTTTATTCATTGTTATCTTCCTCTTCAGGCTCGCTGAGCCAGGTTGCCGGCAGCATGTGTACTGACGCTGATTCTCAAAAAAGGTGCTTCAACTCAGAAAACGCTCAGCCAATTTGACCCAATAGCTCGCCCCCATCGGCAGGCAGGCATCATTGAAGTCGTAACCGGGGTTGTGCAGCAGACAACCGCTGTCCCCCTGGCCATTGCCGATTACCAGATAGCTCCCGGGGCATTTTTCCAGAATAAAGGCAAAGTCCTCACTGGCGGTGAATGGCCGTAAGTCGTTGATGAGTTGCCCTTCTCCCAACCAGTCGCGGGCGACCTCACGGGCGAACGCGGTTTCGTCGGGGTGATTGATCAACACCGGATGGCAATGCTGATAGTCAACGTGAGCCTGCGCGCCGTAGCTGGCCGCTTGTCCCTTTGCCAGCTCGGTAATTCTGAGTTCGAGTAACTGGCGAATTTCCGGGGTCAGTGCTCGCACGCTCAAACTCATTTCAGCAGAAGACGGAATGACATTTGAGGCGGTCCCGGAACGAATGGAGCCCACCGTGATGATGGCCACTTCCTGGGGATTGACGTTACGCGACACAATGCTTTGCAGGGCCATTACGATCGACGAGCACACGACCACGGGATCGACCGCTTTGTGTGGCACTGCACCGTGGCCGCCGTTGCCGATGACTTTGATGGTCACGGTGTCGGCGGAAGCCATGAAGGGTCCGCTGTAGAATCCAAAGTGCCCTGCTGGATAGCCCGGTATGTTGTGCATTGCAAAGATGGCATCACACGGAAATCGCTCGAGCAGGCCATCCTCAAGCATCTTTCTGGCGCCCCCCAGCCCTTCCTCAGCAGGCTGAAAAACCAGATTGAGCGTGCCGTTGAAAGCACGGGTTTGCGCAAGGTATTTGCCGGCCGCCAGCAAGGTTGCTGTATGACCATCATGGCCGCAGGCATGCATGACGCCATCGATACGACTGGCATAGGGCAACCCCGTGGTTTCCTGTATCGGCAGCGCATCCATATCGGCGCGTAATCCAAGGGAACGCCCTTCGCCATTTTTCAGGGTGGCGACCACACCGGTCTTGCCGACACCTTTAGTGACCTGAAAGCCCCACTGCGTCAAACACCCTGCAACAAGCTCGCTGGTGGTGAATTCCTCAAACCCCAACTCGGGATGAGCGTGGATCCTGTGGCGCAGTGCGATCATTTCATCCTGAATCTCTGCGATCCCAGGCAAGACGTGGCCGGCATTCATGCGTGTACTCCTCGATAAGATCAATCCGCTGAGCCGGCGCCGAATGGCGAGTGCCCAAGGCGCTGCTGAGGTCGATCTTAGGCAACGGGCCTTAGGCTGGGGAGCCTCAGTTTGGTTATGATGACAACCAGTAGTTGTCACTAGGGTAAGCAGATGAAACTGCATCAATTACAAGCACTGATTGCCAGCGCCGAGACCGGGAGCATCCGGGCCGCCGCCCGTTCGCTCGATATTTCCCAGGCGGCCGTGACCAAAGCGCTGCGCGAGCTGGAGACCTCCCAACAGTTGCCGCTGTTTGTGAGAACCCCCAGCGGCCTGAACTTCACTGAATATGGAAAGGTGTTGCTGACCCACGCCAGACTCGTGCTCAAGCAACTCGAGCATGCGCAGACAGAGCTTGATTACATGCGCGGCAAAGCCGAAGGGCGACTCTGTGTCGGGGTAACGCCATGGATCGCGTTAACCTTTTTGCCCGAAGTGGTACTGGCATTTCGAGAGCGCATGCCGGAGGTCAAACTGGAGCTGTTCGAGAGCCTGATGGCGGTTGCCCAGCCGCTGCTGCGTGATGGCAGCATGGATTTTGCGATTGGCCAGCTTCACCCTTCGCAAGCGACCCAGGAATTTGCCTGCGAAACATTGCTCGACTACCAAACGTCCGTTCTGCTCCGCCAAGGGCACGCACGACAAGGAGCTCAGTCGATTCACGATTTGCTCGACCAGAACTGGACATTGAACTACGCGCCGGACGGACATGATGCGCTCATGCAGGATCTGTTCTGGAAGCATGGCGCGCAGCTCGATGAGAAACGCATCGTGCGAGCACACTCACTGGCGATACTGCAGATGTTGGTCGAGCGGGCCGACATGTGCACCTGGGGGCCATCCATTTTGAGCATCGCCCCGCCTTTTCTGGGTCGAGTGGTGTCCTTGTCAATGATCGAGCAGTTCGAACCCAGACAACTGAGCATCGTTTCGCGTCGCAATAGTGCGCTCAGCAATCCGGCGGTCTGTTTCACCGAGTGCCTGTTGCAGGTGATTCGGCGCCATGCCCGCTCGGCCAAAAAAGAACATCGACAACTCTTTGAAACCTTGCGTCTGCTGGTTTGAGCCGAATCGACTCTCTCGAGAGAATCGAGCTGTCGCAAACCAACAAAAAAATCTTGTATACAATCCTATGGACAAGACTTTGCTTTATTGAATACAGTGCGGCCAACAATAAAAACAGAGAACCCTTCACCATGAAAACGCCTCTTGTTTCACAACAACGGCCTGAGGATGAAAATCTCGGGATCGGCGCGAATATGGCTTATGGCCTCCAGCACGTACTGACCATGTACGGCGGTATCGTCGCGGTACCACTGATCATCGGCCAGGCGGCCGGGCTTTCTCCGGCGGACATCGGTATGTTGATCGCCGCGTCACTGTTTGCGGGGGGGATGGCGACTTTGCTGCAAACCCTCGGCTTGCCGTTTTTCGGTTGTCAGTTGCCGCTGGTGCAGGGCGTGTCCTTCTCGGGTGTCGCGACCATGGTGGCCATTGTCAGCAGCGACGGCAGTGGGGGTTTTCAGTCGATATTGGGTGCAGTCATCGCCGCGTCATTGATCGGCTTATTGATCACGCCGGTGTTCTCCAGGATCACCAAGTTCTTTCCGCCGTTGGTGACGGGCATCGTGATCACCACCATCGGCCTGACCCTGATGCCGGTCGCAGCCCGTTGGGCGATGGGCGGCAACAGCCATGCAGCAGACTTCGGCAGCATGGCAAACATCGGCCTGGCTGCGGTCACCCTGGTACTGGTGTTATTGCTGAGCAAAATTGGCAGTGCGACGATCTCGCGATTGTCGATTCTGCTGGCCATGGTCATTGGCACTGTCATCGCGGTTTTCCTGGGCATGGCTGACTTTTCCAGCGTCAGCCAAGGGCCGATGTTCGGCTTCCCGGCCCCCTTCCATTTCGGCGTGCCGACCTTTCACATAGCCGCGATCATTTCGATGTGCATCGTGATCATGGTGACGCTGGTCGAAACTTCCGCAGACATTCTGGCGGTCGGTGAAATCATCAACACCAAGGTCGACTCCAAGCGTCTGGGCAATGGCCTGCGCGCCGACATGCTGTCGAGCATGATCGCACCGATCTTCGGCTCCTTTACCCAGAGTGCATTCGCGCAGAACGTTGGCCTGGTCGCGGTCACGGGGGTCAAGAGCCGTTACGTGGTAGCCACCGGCGGGTTGTTTCTGGTGATTCTCGGCCTGCTGCCCGTGATGGGCCGGGTGATCGCTGCGGTACCGACTTCCGTGCTCGGCGGCGCCGGTATCGTGCTGTTCGGCACCGTGGCTGCGAGCGGTATCCGCACGCTGTCCAAGGTCGACTATCGCAACAATATGAACCTGATCATTGTCGCCACCTCCATCGGTTTCGGCATGATTCCCATCGCGGCACCGAACTTCTACGACCACTTCCCCACCTGGTTCGCCACGATCTTCCATTCCGGCATCAGTTCGTCGGCAATCATGGCGATTGTGCTGAACCTGACGTTCAACCACCTCACCGCCGGCAACTCGGATCAACAGTCGGTATTCGTCGCCGGCACCGAGCGCAGTCTGCACTTCCAGGACATCGCAGCACTGCGTGAGGGCGACTACTTCAGCGGCGGCAAGCTGTATGACGCCGAAGGCAACGAGATTGCTCTGGTGGGCGAGACGTTTGACGATCACGCGCCCCATCCAAAGGCAACCAACAAGACCGATAGCACGCGTGTCAGCAGCATCTAAATCAGCCTGACCCCTCGCCTCCCCCTGCGCGCCGCCTTCAGTGCGGCGCGCAGCTGAACAACTGACTCAAGCGTCCAGCAAGATCAGCCCCCCCTTCTGCACCACCATCAGCATTAGTGCTTTCGCGCCGCTCCATACGAGGCCGGGGTAAAGTAGCTGCCGCTTTCCAGGTCGTGCTACCTTCAATCCAAGAGGGTCTCATCGCGACGTTTGCTTTCCCGCTCGGTCGCCGGAGAAAATATTCACAATGTACGACCGCCTTCGGCGTTCACCATCCTTATGCAACGGGCCTTCCCCGGCTCGGCGGCATCGCTTTCATGGAAACCAGAATGGCCCAAAGACAAGTAATTAATGCTTCGGTAAGCCCAAAAGGCAGCCTGGAAACACTGTCCCAACGCGAAGTCCAGCAACTAAGCGAAGCCGGGTCAGGCAGCATCTATAAGCTGTTCCGCCAATGCGCCCTGGCGATCCTCAACACGGGCGCCCACATTGACAACGCCAAGACTATTCTTGATGCCTACCAGGACTTCGAGGTTCGCATCCACCAGCAGGACCGTGGCGTGCGCCTGGAACTGCTCAACGCGCCGGCGGATGCCTTCGTCGACGGCGAGATGATCGCCAGTACCCGCGAGATGCTGTTCAGCGCCCTGCGCGACATCGTCTATACCGAGAACGAGCTGGACAGCCAGCGCATCGACCTGAGCAGTTCCCAGGGCATCACCGACTACGTCTTCCACTTGCTGCGCAACGCCCGGACCCTGCGCCCCGGGGTAGAGCCGAAGATGGTGGTGTGCTGGGGCGGCCATTCGATCAACACCGAAGAATACAAGTACACCAAGAAGGTCGGTCACGAACTCGGCCTGCGCCGCCTGGATGTCTGCACCGGTTGCGGGCCTGGCGTGATGAAAGGGCCAATGAAGGGCGCCACCATCGCCCACGCCAAGCAGCGGATGAACGGTGGCCGTTACCTGGGCCTGACCGAACCTGGAATCATTGCGGCCGAGGCGCCTAACCCGATCGTCAACGAGCTGGTGATCCTTCCGGACATCGAGAAGCGCCTGGAGGCCTTCGTCCGCGTGGGTCACGGCATCATCATTTTCCCCGGTGGCGCCGGCACCGCCGAAGAGTTCCTCTACCTGCTCGGCATCCTGATGCACCCGGACAACCGAGACCTGCCGTTCCCCGTCATCCTGACTGGCCCCAAGAGCGCGGCGCCCTACCTGCAGCAATTGCACGCTTTCGTCGGCGATACGCTGGGGGAAGCCGCACAGGACCACTACCAGATCATCATCGACGATCCCGCTGAAGTGGCCAGGCAAATGACCGAGGGACTAAAAACAGTCAAGCAGTTCCGCCGAGAGCGCAACGACGCTTTCCATTTCAACTGGCTGCTGAAGATCGAGGAAGGCTTTCAGCGCCCGTTCGACCCCACCCACGCCAACATGGCCAACCTCCAGCTGAGCCGCAACCTGCCGGCTCACGAGCTGGCGGCCAATCTGCGGCGCGCCTTTTCCGGTATCGTAGCCGGCAATGTGAAAGACAAAGGCATCCGCCTGATCGAGCAGCATGGCCCCTACAAAATTCGTGGCGACGCGGCCATCATGCGACCTCTGGACCACTTGCTGCAGGCGTTCGTCGCTCAGCACCGCATGAAGCTGCCAGGCGGCGCGGCCTATGTGCCCTGCTATCAGGTCGTGACGTAAAAAACAGCTCGCAAGGCTTGGGGCCATCACGGTCCCAAGTCTTGTGCTGCATGGCTTAAAGACCAACGCGCCCCTTACCTGACGGGTCGCGCTGGATCGCGCGCGATCATGTGCATTGCGCAAGTCTGCTCGCGCTCATAAGCCGGTGATTTCAACCATCATTTCGCTTAATCATCTACATCATGAAACAGAATTTTTTATTTTTCCCCAAGCTGTCCAAGATGGCGCCACCTCTACTCTCTCGGACGAGAACGTCATGAATATCAATTTTGCGATGGCTTGCATGATCGTGGTTTCCTTTGCCATTGCGCTGAGCCACATCTGATCAGCGACTATGATGATGGGGGCAACGCAATTGGAACTGCAGCCTGTGTTAGCGCTACGCCTGGGAGCCAAAAAATGCCGCTGACTCTTTACTACCATCCGCTGGCGTCGTTCTGCCACAAAGTACTCATCGCGCTCTACGAAAACGGTACCGCATTCGAAAAGCGGATCATCGATCTGGCGGACGATGCAGACAGAGCAGAGCTTCAAGCCCTATGGCCCATCGGTAAATTCCCGGTGATCCGTGACCATGGGCGCAAGCGCGACCTGCCAGAGTCCACAATCATCATCGAGTACCTGGACCGCTTCTATGCCGGTCAGCACCCTTTAATTCCAGACGATTGGGAGGCCGCGCTGGAGGTGCGTCTGTGGGACCGCTTTTTCGACAACTATGTCCAAGAGCCGCTACAACAGATTGTTGGTGATCGCCTGTTCGGCACTAAAGGTGATTTGAGCAAACAACGATCCACGCTGAAGACGGCGTACGTCATGCTCGACCGCCAGATGGCGTCCAGAATCTGGGTGGCAGGTCAAGACTTCAGCATGGCCGATTGCGCTGCTGCCCCGGCGCTTTTCTATGCCAGCACCCTGGAGCCATTTGCGGATGAGTTCAGCCATTTGCGCGCCTATTTCGACAGGTTGACCCACAGACCTTCATTCCAGCGGGTAATCGACGAAGCCAGGCCCTACTTTCCACTCTATCCGTTTGCGGATGCCATCCCGACGCGTTTTCTTTAGGAGGGGCCGCGGCGTTTACTTCGCCGCGTTGGCCTTCTTCACCGCCTCAAGCCAGACGGGATTCAACTGATACTGCTCGGTATCGATTGCCAGTGCCTCCATACACGCCTTGTGTTGGTCGATCTCATGCACCATCTGACTGAGGGCGCTGGAATTGCCATCCAGCTGGTGCATCTGCGTCAGCCCCAGATGATAAAAACGCAGCAGCTTCATGGCCGCAGGATCACGGGCTTGCACACCGGCGGTGACCTGATGCATGACGTTGGTAACGCTCATCAGACTGCGCTTGAGTCGCCAGCCGTAAACTGCCGGCGCCATCCACGGCTGCGACCAGAATTTAAACCGCACCAGCGCCACGCACAGCACCAACGCGGCAACAACGCCTCCCACATTCAAGCGAAAATTATCCCCACCGGGTTCACCTAATAGCATCACGGCAACGCTGGACAGCACCATCGCCAGCACCACGAAAATCAGCGCAATGATCAGCGTGCTGCGGCGTGTTTGCCGTCTATAGGTTTCAGGACTCAACTGCTTGATCTCGAACATCACTCCTGCAGGACTCCTTTGTTGGGTTGATAACAATGCGGGGCATTATCGCCTGTAGAGAGGGGCACAGATACGCTTAATGAATCGGACCAGGATTTGTAGAGGCTGCTTTGGATCGCAAGCGAGTATTCGAGTGGACGAAAGCCTGATGAAACACCCGGATTCAATGTGTTAGATTCGCCGCTCAATTGGCATGACAAGGAATGTTCGCCCATGAAATTCGGCTACATGATCATCTACGTCCCGGACGTTGCTGCCTCGCTCCAGTTCTTTTCGTCCGCCTTCGGGCTTAGCGTTCGGTTCCTTCATGAATCCGCAACCTATGGCGAACTCGAAACGGGAGATACAGCGCTGGCATTCGCCGCCGATGAACTGGCCGCGATGAACTTCAACACAGGCCATGTCCCGGCCCACTCCTCCCCCAAACCGCTTGGAATCGAAGTCGGCCTGGTGACCGAGGACGTTCCTGCGGCTCATGCCAGAGCGCTGAAAGCGGGCGCCACTGAAATCTCTCCTCCAGGCACCAAGCCCTGGGGGCAAACCGTATCCTACGTTCGATGCCCTGACGGGACGCTGGTAGAACTCTGCACGCCGGTACAGCAATAAGCCGAGGTGGGAAATCGGTGAGTCGGCATCGTCTCTATAGGGATGCTGGAGTGTCAGCCCTCGGCGTTTTGCTCTGATATGCCGTCGACAGGGAACTCCTGGCTGCCGCCACGCATCCAAAAATATGTAGAACATCCTTTAGGCTTCACGCTTTCGGAGAACGCCGTCATGCGCCGCATACTTTTAATCTCTTCGCTAATGCTTTGTCTGCCCTTTGGTTCAGCGATGGCCAAAGTAGATGCGAAAGATGTCGCCACCTCGGCAGGGGTTTCTGCATCGCTGTACTCTACTTTCAAGGACCACAAACTCGCGATTCCCGCCCGCGATGACGCCTCCAGCTTCGTTGCGAGTGGAGGCACCATTCGCGGCGTCTATCTGGAGTCAGTGTTGAAGCAGATTCGACTCGAACATCCAGACCTCACTGCAAGCGACGAAGATCTGGCCAAAGCCATACTCATTCAACAGGAGGTACCTGCAGGTCGTTAGAGGTGTAACCAGGTTATCGGATCATTTCGCGATTACGGGCATAGTCAGATCGAATGACCGCGCAGCCCATTCGATCCTTGCCCGGGAGATTGCGCAACAGAGGGTCCTGTCCAGACAGGGTATTAAGTCTGCCCGCTCTTTTGTGGCATGACCCCGACACTCCTGCTTACCTGGCTACGCATTCAGTACCAGGCCACGAGTCGAGCAGCCGCCAAAAACCTTCCCACTCTGGGTGCTCAGTCTTCATCTATGCTCTGATAATTTATCGGAGAGCCATGATGGCACAGCTCGAGATTCATGAAAGGTTCGCCCTGTTTACGGGCACCTCTTGGATCATGGCGTGCGTGAATAGCAGTCGTTTGCAGCAGAACGCCATCGAAGCGCAGATAAGATATCTGGAAGCCCTTGGGGAAGCCTCGCTCGATCAGCTGCAAATTCTCGAGAGGGAAATGAAATTCAGATACGAGAAATCGCAAGCCTATTGGAACCGCATGTGGAGCGATCTTGCAGCGTGCGAACAACGTTGAAACGATGGCACCGCTGATCGCCTTCACAAAGCACCACCCGCTGGAAACCAAAGTCCCACCCGATAACAGGCTCCGTATGCCTGTCGCATCCGCAAGTGAGTTCAGTGGGCGGATTGGGGTCGTACGTTACCGACCCCCTACTGAGCGCTTCTCACGCCCACTTTTTCCCGAGCGCCTCCAGACCCGCCTTTTGCAGATCCTGCGGGCTCATCACAATGCGGAACTTGCAGTTGGCGTTGAAGTTGAGAAAAAAGGGCTCCGCAAAAGCGGGGATATCAGATGAGTCTTGTACGTTGACCAGGAAGATCCCACAGCGCTTTCCATCTTGCTCGGTAAAGTACGCGGCCTCCGGCTTGATGCTTTCCAGGATGCGCTCAATGATCTCGCCCGTCTTCCCGGCTTTGACGAGGGAGTTGAAGGGTTCATTAGGGCACTCGACCGTCAGTAACATCTTCATCATTCAATCCTCTTTTCAACATGCTGCCCTGTAGCCAGACATTTGCCTCTGGCGCTCATGCCGCCTGACCTGCATTCAACCGTCCCGGCGGTCCGTGTCATTAAGCATAGCGAAGCGTGAGCTAACGCCCGTATAGGGTTACGGGCGGTCATGAAGCATGGCGACTGGGGGCCTATTCACTTCGATGACTGACTCAGTTGGAAGAGATCGGACTGGATAACGAGTTCCCCCGCAAGGACATCGAGATCGGAAATCAATCCTGTCAGAAAGTTTATCCACCGGGGAACAGGCTGAAAGGTGACCCGCTCTAGGATGAGCACAAGCCTTGAGCTTATGCCAGCCACCTTTCGAACTGGCATTACCCGAACAGTGGAGATTCACCGATGAAAACCCTTAAAGCTCTTTTGATCGTCAGCCTGATGAGTGCCTCTGTCGCTGCACTGGCCGAAGGCGGCGGCGACCGGGTCGTGGCGCAGATGGACGCCGCGCGCGACGTCTCGATGGCGCACTACCAGCAAGCCGAACATAAAGAGCCCGTAGCGACTGCACAGGCAGCGGCCAGCCACGAAGTCGAGCGCTCGAACTGACAGTGATCCTGGACATTCGACATTAACAACCCGTTTTATCGACCATCAAAGCAGTCAATAATCGAGGCTCAACAACGTATGAGGCGCCCACTTGCGAGCCAGGCAAACTACAGTATTGTGCTGGTTAATTATAAATCACTTGAGCTGACCAAAACGTGCCTGGAACTTCTGCGCGAGGGTTTGCAGGAGACCGGCGTTCCTGTTTTTGTAGTGGACAACTATTCAGACGATGCGAGCAGCGAATACCTGCGCACACTGAATTGGATCAACCTGATTGAACGTAAAAGCACCACCCCTGAAGCAGGGAGCGTTGCTCACGGCCGAGCCTTGGATATGGCGCTGGATCATGTTGAAACCGAGTATCTGTTTCTGTTGCACACCGATACTTTTATTTACGATCCGACTGTTTTTACCCTGATGATCAGCCAGTGCACTGGCCCACGCGAAGTGGCGGCTGTCGGATGCCTGGAACAGTTGAATCGAGGCATGGCCCGATCGGGCTGGCGTCTGGTTTCACGGTTTTTCAAGCACTACACCCGGCGTGGCTTGCGAGCCCTGGGGTTGAACGCACGGTCGCCGAAACCGTTCAGAGAAGTTCACCTGAAGAGCTTTTGTACCCTGTGGAATGCGCGGCTGATTAAAAAACACGGGCTGCACTTTCAAATGGATGACCGTAATCCCGGTTATGAACTGCAAGATCGAATGGCGGCGCTGAACTATAAGATCAGCTTTCTTTCGCCACAAACGATGTTCCGTTACCTGGACCATATTCAAAGCGGGACGGTTTCGGCGATGGGTGGTTATGCGGGTAATCACCGAAGGATCAAAATATACAATCAACTGACCAGAGATTTGCCAAACCGCCGTCAATCGAGAGGGTTGACGTCCTTGCGGCCAAGCTACACGGCTAAGCCAGCTTGACAAGGCGCTCCAACCAACGCCCCTGCCACCGCTTTGCGGCGTCAGGGGCGCGTATCAGCGCTCGGTATGAAGGGCCATCAACCGCAGCTCCAGATACTGCAACAGCATAATGGTCTTGCCATCGACGATCTCGCCATTGCCGACCATCGCAATGGCCTCTTCGAAGCCGAGCTCCAACACCTCAATGTCTTCACCCTCTTCGAGCAGGCCCCCGCCGTTACCGATGCGGTCGCTTGGCTGGTATTCCCCGATAAAAAAATGGACGCGCTCAGTAACGGAACCCGGACTCATGAACGCGTCATAAATCTTCTTGACCGACTCGACGCGGTAGCCGGTTTCCTCCTCGGCTTCTTTACGAATGCGTTGCTCGGGACTGGCATTGTCCAGCAGACCGGCTGCGGATTCGATGAGAAAACCGCTATGACCGTTGACGAACGCAGGCATGCGGAATTGGCGTGTGAGCAACACCGTGCGACGCGCAAGATTGTAGAGAAGGATGGTGGCGCCATTGCCGCGGTCGTAGACCTCACGCGTCTGCGCCTGCCAGGTGCCATCGCGGCGACGCAGGTCGAAGCTGAATTTTTTCAGCACATACCAATTATCGGACAAGGTCTCTTGTGCGGTGATGCGTACGGGGCCAGCTTCCATTGCAGATCCTTTTCTCAGGCTTGTGTTATTGAACACTTTGCCAGTGCTGCAGCCGAGACGATAGTCCCGGCCCAGCATGAACATGACCTTTGCCTGAGTTCAAGAACCTGAATCGGTAGACTGAAGTCCCGAGCCCACGGCAGACAATTTGCTGACAGCGGATGAGGCGCCTATCGGCTCTTTGAGCAACAGGAAGTAGGCCAAGGCAGAAAACACTGCGACCACTGCGCTGATCATGAAGGCCGTGGAGAAAGATCCTGAATACTGGATGCTGAATCCGGTGACGATCGGCGCGATGGATCCGGCGATGTAACCGCCGAAGTTCTGGATCGAACCGAAGGATGCCACACGCCGGGTGTCGACGATGGTGTTGACGATCATCCAGGCCGTGGCACTGGCCATGTTGATGCTCAATAGCGCCAGGCACAGCAGAATGATGCTCCCCGTCAGACCGGTGACAAACGACAGTGGCACGGTGAACGCCGCCGCCATTAACAAACCGGTGACCACGGTAAACTTGCGACTGCCCAAAATACCCAGCCCTCGCTTGACCAGTGCGTCGCAAACTCGCCCAGCGAGGATCGTACCGAAGGCGCCGAACAGATACGCCAGGGAAACCAGCCAGGCGGTCTTGTACAGATCAAGGCCGTGCTCGCGCTCGAAGTACCCAGGCAACCAGGTCAGGTGCAACCAGAGCATATAGATCACGCCCATGAACCCAAGGACAGCGCCCCAGGTGCTGCGGTGCTTGAACAGGTCTAGCCAATCGGCAAAAAAAGAACCCTTGGGCGCAGAAACCTCGACGGTGGGTACCGGTGTTTTTTTCAGGGCAGGCGGCAACTGGCCGCTCTCCTGCAACTGTGCCAGGTATTGCGCCTTGCTCTTGTAGAAGGCAAACCAGCAGAGCGCCAACACCAGCCCGATGACGCCAGTGATGATGAACATGCCGCGCCAGCCAAAATTGACCATGAACAGCGTCAAAAGTGGTGGTGCCAGGCACGGCCCGACGCACGTGGATGACCAGACGATGCCGGTGGGCGTGCCTCGTTCCTCTGCATCGAACCACTCTGAAAGGGCCTTGGCCGCCGAAGGAAACATCGGTGCCTCGCCTACACCCAGCATGATCCTCAGCCCGATAAAAGCACCGAAGCTATTGACCAGCCCCGACATCGATTGCGCGACGGACCAGGCCAGCAACGAAGCGCCCAAGGCGATCTTGCTGCCCAGCCGATCGATAACCATCCCTAACGGCAACTGAGCAAAGGCATAAGCAATAGAAAAGGCCGACAACAAAATGCCCATTTGCGATGGGCTGATCAGCATATCTTTTTGAATCGAGGTGTTGGCAATCGACAACGCACTGCGATCCAGATAATTCACGATGCCAATCAGCAACAGGAAAATGACCGTCAGCGTTTGATACTTCTTCAGTGTTTTCATGGAGGACCTTTTTATTATTGTGATAAGTGGAAACCGAAGCCCGGTGTGATCCTTCACCACGTCGACATCATCCAAAGACTTTCGGTACAGGCCAGATCACCAGGATCACAGCCTGCGGTAGCTCCTATGGGGTTGTGCTCACTTGACCGGCGAGTGGCGCGAGGTGCAAGTGTTCAGCCGTGCGATTGAGATCGACGACGACCGCCTCCGACAATTCCAGTCCATCGCGCAAGCGCTCTTCGCGCAACTTCAGACCGGCTTGCCCCGGCAATCTGACCAGGCGTTGCGGGTCGACGGCACGGCTGTTGAGAATCAACTCACTGAGGAACGATGTCTCGGCGGTGAAAAGGCAGTTTTTTCCCCGCCTGTTGGCATTGGCCAATTAACCCGAGGGTGATGGTCGACATGCTGACATCCAGCAAAATCGGCTCGGCGCCAGTAGGGATCCCGGCATATCGTCCCCTCGGTTTCTCTTCTTTATGCGTACGTTCAGCTCAACGCCCGAGTGCTGCTCTGGCCATCCACCAGCCGGGAAATTCCCAGCGGATTGGCGTTTTTCAGAGCGTCGGGCAAGTGCGCGTCGGGCACATTCTGGTAGCACACGGGCCGCAAAAAGCGGTCGATGGCCAAGGTGCCCACCGAGGTTCCCCGGGAGTCTGAGGTGGCGGGATACGGGCCGCCATGGACCATCGCATCACACACCTCGACGCCTGTTGGGTAGCCGTTGAGCAACACCCGCCCGACCCGCTGCTCCAGCAACCCGAACAGCTGCGAAAAAGCCGTCAGGTCAGCGTCTTCAGCCAGCAGCGTGGCGGTGAGTTGGCCTCCAAGAGCGCGAACCGCACTCAGCAACTCGTCCTTGTCGGCCGCCAGAACCACGACCGTGCAAGGGCCAAAGACTTCTTCCTGGAGCAGTTCATCGTGCTTGAGCAGCAAGTTGATGTCGGCCTCGAACACGTGCGGCTGTGCCTGATTGCCCTGTTGTGTCTGACCGCTCAGGTGCCTGACACCCGGATGGGCGAACAGCGCATTCAAGCCATGGCCATAGCTTTGCAGCGTGCCGGCATTGAGCATGGTCTGGGGTGGTTGCTCGGCCATGTACCCGCGCAACTGCTCGACAAAGGCAGTCATCTGCGGCGAGCGAATGCCCAGGATCAGACCCGGATTGGTGCAAAACTGGCCGCAGCCTTGCACCACCGAAGCGCTCAGTTCTTTAGCGATCAGTGCGCTACGCTGCAGCACCGCCTCAGGCAACACAATCACCGGGTTGATGCTCGACATCTCGGCGAATACCGGAATCGGTTGTGGGCGGGCAGCGGCCATATCACACAGGGCACGCCCGCCTTTGAGCGAACCGGTGAAGCCCACCGCCTGAATCCCCGGATGCTTGACCAGCGCAGCACCGACGCCGCCACCGAAAATCATGTTGAACACTCCGGCCGGCATCGCGGTTTTTTCCGCGGCGCGAATCAACGCGTCGGCTACCCGTTCAGCGGTCGCCATATGGCCGCTGTGGGCCTTGAACACCACCGGACAGCCAGCGGCCAGCGCAGCAGCGGTATCCCCGCCCGCAGTGGAAAAGGCCAGCGGAAAATTGCTGGCACCGAACACCGCCACCGGGCCGACACCCAACCGGTATTGGCGCAGATCAGGACGTGGCAGCGGCGTGCGTTCAGGGAGTGCCTGATCGATTCGCGCACCATAGAAGTCGCCACGCCGCAGCACTTGGGCAAACAGGCGCATTTGGCCGCTGGTACGCCCTCTTTCACCCTGAATCCGTGCCGCTGGCAGCGCCGTTTCGCGACAGGTCAGCGCGACGAAGTCATCGCCCAGTGCGTCGAGTTCGTCGGCAATCGCCTCCAGAAATTCAGCACGACGCTGGGCTGCAAGGTTGCGATAAAGCGGATAGGCGCCTTCGGCGGCGAGCACAGCAGCGTTCACCTCTGCCAGCGTTGCCTGATAAAAAGCGCCGGGCAGTTGTTCGCCTGTCGTGGCATCAACACTGTGCAGCAGGATTTCGCCTTCGGCACTGCGCTGTCCGCCGATGTAGTTATGTCCGGATACGTGCATAGGGGTTTCTCGCCTTGATAAGTTGGAGGGATCAGGTCACTGCGCCGATCTGCCAGGGCACGAATTCGTTCTGCCCATAACCGTGCTGTTCGCTCTTGCTGCGCTCGCCTGAAGCGATACTCAGCATGAGTTCAAAGATGTAGGCGCCCCGCTCCTCGATGCTGGTGCTGCCGTCGGCGATACCGCCGCAGTTCACGTCCATGTCCTCTTCCTGGTGCTCGAACACCCGGTTGTTGGTTGCCAGTTTGATCGACGGCGACGGCGCACAGCCGTAGGCCGAACCGCGTCCGGTGGTGAATGCAATCAGGTTGGCACCACCCGCCACCTGGCCGGTCGCCGACACCGGGTCGTAGCCTGGGGTGTCCATGAACACAAGGCCTTTGGCACGCACCACTTCGGCGTACTCGTAGACATCCACCAGGTTGCTGGAGCCGGCCTTGGCCACTGCGCCCAGGGATTTCTCCAGGATGGTGGTCAGACCGCCGGCCTTGTTGCCGGCAGAGGGATTGTTGTTGAGTTCGGCATTCATTCGTTGGCAGTACGCTTCCCACCAGTGAATGCGCGCGATCAGTTTTTCGCCCACCGCACGGCTGACTGCCCGACGCGTCAACAAGTGCTCGGCACCGTAGATTTCCGGTGTCTCCGAAAGAATCGCGGTACCGCCGGCGGCCACCAGTCGGTCCACAGCATTGCCCAGCGCCGGGTTGGCGGTGATGCCGGAATAACCATCGGAACCGCCGCACTGCAGGCCAACGATCAGATGCCGGGCGTTGACCGGCTCACGCTGCACCTGATTGGCCTGGGCCAACAGGGATTTCACTTGTTCGATGCCATTGGCGATGGTTTTCGACGTACCGCCAATGCCCTGGATCGTGAACGCGCGCAGCTGCTCACTCTTGGTCAGGCCTTGAGTCGCCAACAAGTCCTCGATCTGATTGGTTTCGCAGCCCAGGCCGATGATCAGCACAGCGGCAAAATTGGGGTGTATCGCGTAGCCACCCAAGGTCCGGCGCAACAGGCCCAGCGCCTCACCGCTCGGGTCCACCGCGCAGCCCGCGCTGTGAGTCAGCGCCACCACACCGTCGACGTTCGGGTAGGCCGCCAGCGCATCAGGATGGATATCGCGACGAAAGTGATCGGCGACTGCCCTGGCCACTGTCGCCGAGCAGTTCACCGAGGTGAGGATGCCCACATAGTTGCGGGTGGCCACTCGCCCATCGGCGCGCACGATGCCCTGGAAAAACGCTTCGGTTGCCGGCATGGCATGAGCATCCACACCAAAGGCGTAGTCACGGGAAAAGTCGCCCATTTCGACGTTCTGCACGTGAACGTGCTCGCCGACTTCGATGGTGCGGGAAGCAAAACCGATGATCTGCCCGTAACGGCGCAGGGGTTGGCCCTTCTCCACTCGAACAGTGGCCAGCTTGTGCCCGGAGGGAATCATCTGGCGGACGGTGATCTGCTCCTGCTCCAGACGCAAGCCTTCGGGCAGCACCTGGCGGGCGATCAAGACATTGTCCAAGGGGTTGAGGCGGATAACGGCAGAACTGCTGTCGTACGCCGGGGTTTTGGCAATCAGTTCCATGGAACCTCTCAGGATGGCGATACCCGGTGTTAACGCCCAGCCAGCAGCCTGCGCAATGGCTAGCGTGCTGACAGACAACCAGTATCGACGGGTAAGTTCTTGTTATTACGGGTTCGATTTGCACCGAACGAATCTGTAGCAACTCTAAGGAGCTACCCGCGATTTTCCCAATGAAAGGTTCCGATTGATCGATAACCCTGGGTTATCGGGACCCGTCAGACGATCTTGCCGCCGCGACGCTGGCGGGCAAACTCCAACAGAACGATCTGCGCGGGAACGATCAGGGTTCACCCCTTCCCATACTCATTGAGGTAACCCAGCAATTTGCTGACGGCGGCCGACAGGGGTCGCGACTGGCGCGTCAGCAGTCCGATGTTGACCATGGAGATGGGCAGCTCGACCGGCAGGATGGCCACCATGCCGTAGCGCAGGTAATGCTCTGCCACGTCATTGGGCACCACGGCAATCATGTCCGAGGCCTCGATCATCGAAGTGGTGGCCAGAATCGAGGCGGTTTCGACGATGTCCAGGGTCTGCACCATGCCTCCCGCCTTCAAGGCACTTTCCACTCGCCGACGCATCGGGCTGCCGATGGGATGGAGAATCCAGGTCATCGGCACCAGATCGGCCAGGCTCAGTTTTCCGGCGGTGGCCAACACATGCCCGGGGCGTGCAATGACCCGCATCTGCTCGCCCTTTTCGAACAGTTGAATATTCAGCCCCTGGCTGTCGATCTGGTCTGGCAGGCGCCCCAACACCACATCGAAATCGCCGCGAATCAACGCCGGCAGTAGCGTGTCACTGGTCCCGACTTCAATGCAGATCCGCACCTTCGGGTTATCCGCCTTGAACGCCAGCACGCCACGGGTCAGCAAGGTCGGCACCGGCCCCATCACCGTGCCGATGCGCACCAGCCCCGAGGCGCCGCGTGCCAGTTCGGCGAGCTGCGCTTCGGCATGCTCGAACTCATGAATCGCGCCCTGGGCGTAGCGAATCATCACTTCGCCATACAACGTCGGTTCCATGCCCCGCGGCAGGCGCTCGAACAGCTTGGCGTCCAGGCGCTCTTCAAGCTGTTGCAACAACAGGCTCGCCGCCGGCTGGGTGGTGTGCATCGCAGTGGCCGCGCGGCGCAGGTTACGGAACTCGCCCAGTGCGTTGAGCAGGGCAATCTGGCGACTGGAAATTTTCAGCGGGCTGAAGGTTTTCGCTGAAACCTGGCCGGCAAGCATCGGGACTTTCGGCACGTCTGACATATCAATTTTGGTATCCATCTATACGAATCGACGATTATGCCTATATCGCTGACCACCCTACAGTCGAGCTCCCAAGTGGTCACCTATAAAAAGAGTTTTCCATGAGCATTCGAATCACCCACCTGAGCGTTCGCGACATTCGTTTCCCTACTTCCCGGTCACTGGACGGCTCTGACGCCATGAACAGCGCGCCGGACTATTCGGCGTCGTATGTGGTGCTGCACACCGATTCCACACAGGGTCTGGAAGGTCATGGCCTGACCTTCACCATCGGCCGCGGCAATGAGATCTGCGTGGCCGCCGTGCAATCGCTGGCACCGCTGATCGTCGGCTTGACCCTGGAAGAGATCACCGCCGACATGGGCGGCTTCTGGCACAACATCACCGTAGGGGACAGCCAACTGCGCTGGCTGGGCCCGGAAAAGGGTGTGATTCATCTGGCCACCGCCGCCATCGTCAACGCGGTGTGGGACCTGTGGGCCAAGACCGAAGCCAAGCCAGTGTGGAAGCTGCTGGCGGACATGACCCCGGAGCAACTCGTCGCCTGCCTGGATTTCAGCTACGTGACCGACGCCATCACCCCCGAGGAAGCCATCGCCCTGCTTCGTCGTCAGGCCCCCGGCAAAGCCCAGCGTGAAGCCCAGATGCTGCACGAAGGTTATCCCGGCTACACCACCGCCCCAGGCTGGCTGGGTTATTCGGAAGAGAAAATGCGCCGACTGGCTCGCGAAGCCGTGGCCGATGGCTGGACCCACTTCAAACAGAAAATCGGCGCCAACCTGGAAGACGACATGCGCCGCGCCGCGATCCTGCGCGAAGAAATCGGTTGGGAGCGGACCTTGATGATGGACGCCAACCAGGTCTGGAGCGTCGATCAATCCATTGAGAACATGCGCCGTCTCGCCGCCTTCGACCCTTGGTGGATCGAAGAGCCGACCAGCCCGGACGACATTCTCGGGCATGCAACCATTCGCCAGCGCATCGCGCCCATCGGCGTCGCCACGGGTGAGCACTGCCATAACCGGGTGATGTTCAAGCAAATGTTCCAGGCCCGGGCGCTGGACTTCTGCCAGTTGGACGCGGCGCGTCTGGGCGGTCTCAACGAAGTGCTGATCGTGTTGCTGATGGCCGCCAAATTCGACGTGCCGGTTTGCCCCCATGGCGGCGGCGTCGGCTTGTGCGAATACGTGCAGAACATCTCGTTGTTCGATTACATCGCGGTATCCGGCTCGCTGCAAAACCGTGTGCTGGAATACGTCGACCACCTGCACGAACACTTCCTTGAACCGGTGGTGATTCGCAACGGCCGCTACATGCCACCGCAACGTCCCGGCTACAGCATTGAAATGACCGCCGAGACCCTGGAACGCTACCAATACCCCCATGGCCCGGTGTGGATTGACCTTGCCCAATCCTGACCGATAAGCAGCACCCGCCGTTCGCGCAACGGCACAATGGCGCCCTTTGCACCGGGCGCCATGACACGCGCACCTGCCACCTTTAGGACTATAAAAATGACAATCCTAAGCACGACCACGGTTGCCCAGGCCCCTGCTGCCTGTGATGAACATCGCTTGACCACTCTACTGCTGCGCAAACTGATGCCCCTGCTCGTCGTGGTCTATGTGATGAGCTTTCTCGACCGCACCAACATTGCCCTGGCCAAAGCCAGCATGGGCATAGACCTTGGCCTTTCCGCTGCTGCCTATGGGCTGGGCGCCGGGCTGTTCTTCCTGACGTATGCGCTGTTCGAGGTGCCCAGCAACCTGATCATGCAGAAGGTCGGGGCGCGGTTCTGGATCACTCGCATCATGATCACCTGGGGTCTGCTCTCAACGGGCATGGCTTTCGTCCAGGGTGAAACCTCGTTCTATGTCATGCGCCTGTTGCTGGGCGTCGCCGAAGCGGGCCTGTTTCCCGGCGTCATGCTCTACCTGACCTACTGGTTCAACCGTGAACAACGCGCCCGCGCTACCGGCTATTTTTTGCTCGGTGTCTGCCTGGCCAATATTCTCAGTGGGCCTTTGGGCGGTGCGCTGTTGCAACTCGATGGCTGGCTCGGCTGGCATGGCTGGCAATGGTTGTTCGTACTTGAAGGCCTGCCGGCAGTGGCGCTGGCGTATGTGGTGTGGAAAAAATTGCCCGACGGCCCTTCCTCTGCGTCCTGGCTGTCTGCGGCCGACGCTCGGGAAATCGAAGAACGTTTGAACGCCGAGAAAGACGCCGCCCCACAACAAACCCGCCTCAGCCAGATGCTGCGCGACAAACAGATCTGGCTGGCGATCATTGTCTACTTCGTGCATCAGATCACCATCTACACGGTGATCTTCTTTCTGCCCGGCATCATCGGAAAATACGCCGCGTTGTCGCCCTTTCAGATCGGCCTGCTGACCTCCGTGCCGTGGATTGCCGCCGCCATCGGCGCAGCGACCCTTCCACGTCTGGCCACCTCGCCACAGCGTTGCCGGCGCATTCTGTTCTTCGGTTTGCTGACCATGTCCGCCGGATTGCTGCTGGCCTCGTTCGCCGATTCATACGTCGGCCTGATCGGCTTTTCACTGACGGCGCTGATGCTGTTCGTCGTGCAGTCAATCATCTTCGTCTTCCCCTCCAGCCGCTTGAGCGGAACCGCACTGGCGGGCGGCCTGGCATTCGTCACCACCTGCGGTTTGCTCGGTGGCTTCGTCGGCCCGTCAGTGATGGGGCTGATCGAGCAGGCCACCGGCAGCACTCGCAATGGCTTGTTGGTGATTGCCGGGCTGCTGGTCGTTGCGGCGCTGGTCAGTACCCGCTTGCGTCAAGGTCAGGAGCAGGCAGCCGTCTGAAAGAAACGGGGGTCGATGACAGCCGGATGTGTATCAGAAGGTCAGCTCAGAACAACCCGAGCTGGCCGCCGATCAACGTGCTGAAGTCGTCGTTCACAAACGGCAGGATGGCGTCTGCGACCGGCTGCAGCTGGCGTGTGACGTAGTGGTCGTAGTCGATTGGCGCATGCCGTGTTTCCAGGGGTTCGGGACCGGCAGTGGTGATGACGTAGCTGATCCAGCCACCGTTCTGGTACTGACGCGGCCGGCCCTGACTGTCGTTGTATTCATCGGCGATGCGCGCCGCGCGCACATGCGGCGGCACGTTGCGTTGGTAGTCATCCAGTGTGCGGCGCAGGCGTTTTCGGTAGATCAACAGATCGTCGAGTTCACCTGCCAGCGTGCGGCGCACGTAGTCGCGCACATAGTCCTGGTGCGGCTGCCGATTGAAGATGCGCAGGTAGAGTTCCTGCTGGAACTGTTGGGCCAGCGGCGACCAATCGCTGCGTACCGTTTCCAGGCCCTTGTAGATCATCTCGCGGCTACCGTCGGCGCGCGTCACCAACCCGGCGTAGCGCTTCTTGCTACCCTCCTCCGCGCCGCGAATGGTCGGCATCAAAAAGCGGCTGAAATGGGTTTCGAACTGTAGTTCGAGTACGCTTTGCAGACCGAACTCACTGAGCAGGTGATCACGCCACCACTGGTTGACGTGCTGCACCAGCGCCCGTCCGATGCGTGCAGCATCTTCCTCTGTATGAGGACTTCCAAGCCAGACGAAGGTGGAGTCGGTGTCACCGTAAATCACCGCATACCCTTCGGCCTCTATCAGCTCGCGGGTCTTGCGCATGATCTCGTGGCCACGCAGCGTGATGGAGGACGCCAAACGCGTATCGAAGAAGCGGCAGCCGCTGGAACCCAGCACACCGTAGAACGCGTTCATGATGATCTTCAGTGCCTGGGACAGCGGCCCGTTGTGCTCGCGCTTGGCCACTTCACGACCCTCTGAAACTCGCGCCACGATGGCCGGCAGGCAATGCCGGGTTCGCGAGAAGCGCGCGCCGCGAAAGCCTGGCACCGACTCGCTGTCACCGGGGTTGCGCAGGCCCTCCACCAGCCCCACCGGATCGATCAGGAACGTGCGAATGATCGATGGATAGAGGCTCTTGTAGTCGAGCACCAACACAGACTCGTACAGGCCGGGCCGCGAATCCATCACGAAGCCACCCGGGCTCGCCTCCGGCGGACGCTCCCCAAGATTAGGCGCGACAAAACCCTGGCGATGCATCTGCGGAATGTAGAGGTGCGAAAAAGCGGCGACCGAGCCGCCGCTACGGTCGGCGGGCTGTCCGGTGACGGTGGCGCGTTCCAGCAGGAACGTCAGCAGTTGGGTCTTGGCAAAGATCCGCGTGACCAGCTCGCAGTCCTTGAGGTTGTAGCGCGCCAGCGCGGGCTTGTCCTCGGCGAACATGCGATTGATTTCGTCCATGCGCTGGTACGGGTTGTCGATGGACTTGCCTTCGCCGAGCAACGTCTGTGCGACGTTCTCGAGACTGAACGATGGAAAGCTCCAGGTCGCCGACCGCAGCGCTTCAATGCCGTCGATAATCAGCCGTCCAGCGGCGGCCGCAAAGAAGTGATTCTTGCGCGTGCCGTGCTCGCGCCACTGCATCTCGTCGCCACCGCGCCCGAGCCGCAAGGGGACGGCCAGGCGTCGAGCATGCTCGTGCAACACGCGCAGGTCGAACTGCACGAGATTCCAGCCAATGATGGCGTCGGGGTCATGCAGGGCAAGCCACTCGTTCAGTTTTTTGAGCAGCAGCACTCGGGAATCACAGTACTCGAGGTCGAAATCGAGACCGTCGCTGTCGCCATTCGCAGGCCCGAGCATATAGACCTGACGCTCGCCGCAGCCTTCGAGTGCGATGGAGTACAGCTCGCCTTGGGCGGTGGTTTCGATGTCGAGTGAAACGAGTTTTAGTGGAGGACGGTAATCCGGCGCGGGCTTCATCTGCGCCTCGAGCAGCATGCCGCTGCTGTCCGGCTTGCCACCGAACAACACCGGCGCGGTAATGAAGCGTTCCATCAGGTAGCGTTCCGGCGGGCGGATATCGGCCTCGTAGACATCGACACCGGCGTTGCGCAGCAGCTTGTCGAGGTGCATCAACTGACGGTGCTGCTGGCAATACAGACCGAGCACGGGACGATTATGAAAATCGCAGAGCCCCAACGGGCGAAGTTCGACATCGCGTTCACCGCGCAGCAGCGACTCGGTCTGCTCGCGTTGCTGAGCGGGAATGAAGGCCACCGAAGGCTGATAAGGCAGACGGATATGCCGGGGACCCTTGTCGGTCGCCAGCCAAAACTCGACTTCCGTACCCGCGGGCGTATCGCGCCAATGCCGGGTCAGGACAAAACCCTGCTGTAGATCCACCGCTGCAACCTCAAGAACCTGTCTTTCACCGCATGATTCTACGCGCCATCGCCGTGGATAGCGCGCTCGGAGCATCGGCGCAGCACCCTGTGGCGAGGGAGCTTGCTCCCGCCGGGTCGCGCAGCGGCCCTAAAACCTGTAACCACATTTTGTCAGGCACACAGCGTTTACCGGTTTTACGACTGCTGCGCAGCCGAGCGGGAGCAAGCTCCCTCGCCACAAAACTGGGATTTACCAAAGCGCCAGGGTATAGCTGACGATCAAGCGATTCTCATCCAGATCATTGCCGAAGTTCGAACGTACCGACGCGTTGCGCCATTTAACGCCCAGCCCTTTCAACGTGCCGTCCTGCACCACGTAGGCGATGTCGGTGTCGCGCTCCCACTCCTTGCCTTCGCCCGACGCGCTGCGCTGCACGTTGTCGCCCGAGATGTAGCGGGTCATAAAGCTCAACCCCGGCACACCCAGTGCGGCAAAGTTGTAGTCATAGCGCGTTTGCCAGGAGTGTTCGTCGACGTTGGCGAAGTCGCCGATCTGCACAAAATTGACCAGATACGGATCGCTGCGCCCGATGTACGGGAACGGATCATCGCCGCTCATGCGCTGGTAGCCGAAGCCCAGCGCATGGCCGCCCAGGCTGTAGGTAAACAATGCGCCAAAGGCCTGGTTGTCGAGATTACGGAAGTTGCCGTCTTCGGTGCTGCGCGAATAGCGCACGTCACTCTTCAGCGACTGGCTCGAGCCCAGGTCCAGCACGTGCACCAATCCGAGGTAGTTCTGCTGGTAGATATTTGCAAGCTTGCCGTAGCGGTACTGCGCCGTCAGGTTCGGCAGGAACTGATAGTCAGCCCCGGCGAACTGGAACTTGTCGCTGCGCCCGCCGATGCGGTTGGCGGTCATGTCCTGATAGTCGGTGGAGTCAACGAAATTGATCTTCGTGAGCTGCCCTGCCGTCAGCTTCAAACGATCGATTTCCTGCACATTCACCAGGCCGCCTTTGAAGGTTCCCGGCAACAGGCGAGTGTCGTTGGAACTCACGACCGGGTCCTTGATCTGCAACGTCCCAAGCTTCAGTGTGCTGTTGGACACGCGCATTTTAGCAGTCAGGCCCAACTCGCCGTAGCGATCCTGGGAGCCACCGGACAAATCCGGCGGCAACAGATTGGTGCCCGCCGTACCGCCGCCCGAGTCCAGTTTAAATCCGGCCATGCCCAAAGCGTCCAGGCCAAAGCCCAGTGTGCCAGCGGTGTAACCGGACTCCATCCGCAACAGGAAACCCTGCGCCCATTCCTCGGCCTTGTCCCGCGAACCTTCCTGGCGGAAATCGCGATTGAAGTAGAAGTTGCGCGCTTCCAGGCTGCCTTTACTGTCCGCAATGAAATCCGCCTGAGCGGTGGGTGCACAGAGCAGGCTCAAGCCGAGCAAGGTGCCGACCGGGGCATAGCCGATCTTGCAGCTCCAGAAGGTGCGTTTTTCATTTTTCGACAGGGGGCCGTACCAACTGAACGGGCCGGTGCGGCCCGTACCTGAAGGCACGTGATCAGTCATGGTCTTTTCCATGGGAGGTTCCTGCGGCAGCAAGCGAAGATGACGGACACGCCTCTTTATTTTTTTGTGAAGGCGTTGTCGTGGGGGAGCGGACGCAGTGACCTGCGTCGTGGAGCGGATTCTTCGTGCCGAGGCTGAGCGGCGTCAAACGGGAAAAAAGCGAGGTTATGCATAAGAAAATTTGATGCCCCAAGCGGCAGACTCTGGAGTAACAATTGCAACGAGCCAAAGCCGAGAAAGCCACGAGAGCCGCCATGAACCTCAAATTCCTCGAAACCTTCGTCTGGGTCGCCCGTCTGCAAAGCTTCAGCCTGACCGCAGAGAAAATGTTCAGCACCCAGGCAGCGATCTCCAGCCGGATCGCCTCGCTGGAAGATGAGTTGGGGCTGCGCCTGTTCGTGCGCGATTCACGCGGGGTCTCGCTGACGCCCGAAGGTCTCAAGGTGCTCGACTACGCCGAGCAAATGCTCGAGGTCCAGCGAGCGTTGAAGCACTCCCTGGACAACACCAGCCCGCAGCAGGGCCTGGTGCGCATCGGCGTGATGGATACGGTGATCCACACCTGGCTCAGCCCGCTGATGTCGACGCTGATGCAGACCTTCCCCGCCGTGGAAATCGAAATCACCGCCGACGCCGCGCGCAATCTCTGTGACCAGTTGCAAAAGGGCTATCTCGACATCGTTTTCCAGACTGACCTGATCCGCCATGAAAGCGTGCGCAACCTCGAACTGGCGCACTACCCCATGCACTGGATCGCCGCCAGCAACTCGATCTACGCCCGGCCCTATGCCTCGCTGGCCGAAATGGCCGGTGAGCGCATCATCACCTTCGTCAAACACTCACGACCGCATCAGGATGTGCTCAACCTGCTGCACGCCCATGGCATCAGTGCACCGCGCGTCAGTTGCGTCAACTCGGTGTCGGCCATGACTCGACTGATTCGCGACGGGTTCGGTATTGGCGCCCTGCCGGCCGCGCTGGTGGCCAAGCCCTTGGCCAGCGGCGAGCTGATTCAGCTGGAGCCCGGCACCCGCTTGCCTCAACTGGATGTCGTGGCCTCGTGGCGCGCCGGGGTCGGCCTGGAACTGGTGGAGAGCATTGTCGAGATGAGCCGCCAGGTGGTCTGCCAGTACGCCGCGGATGTCGGCCCGCAACGGATGGTTCCGGCACCGGGTCTCAACAACCGATTGCCCCTTGAATAACTTTTAGTTGTCCGGGGGTAACAACATTCCTTGTTGGACGGCATCGCCATGGTTTTCTAAAAAGAGCCACCGAACCTGTGGAGATGCCGTGATGAATCAGCCAGCCCTGTCCTACGAGCAATTGCAGCAGCGCACCCCGCTGGCCCTGCGCCAAAGCATTGCCGCCGGGCACTATCAGGGCCACACCAGCGGCCTGGGCCAGGGTCGGGTACAAGCCAATATCGTGATACTGCCCCATGATTGGGCCAACGAATTCCTCAGGTATTGCACCCTCAATCGCCAGGCCTGTCCGTTGCTCGACGTTACCGAGCCGGGCGATCCGTATTTTCGTAACCTTGGCGTCGCCGTCGACATTCGCCATGACGTGCCGCGATACCGGGTCTATCGCCATGGCGAACTGAGTGAAGAGCCGCTGGATATCGAGCACCTGTGGCAGGACGACCTGGTGGCCTTCGCCATCGGCTGCTCGTTCTCCTTCGAACAACCGCTGCTGGATGCCGGCATCGCCCTCAAGCACATCGAGCTGGGGCGCAATGTCGCCATGTACCAGACGAATATCGACACCCGCCCCACCGCTCGCCTGGGTGGCAAGCTGGTGGTGAGCATGCGCCCGATGAAAGCCGCAGCGGCGATTCAGGCGATTCAGATTACCGCACGCATGCCCAACGTCCACGGCGCGCCCGTACACATCGGTGACCCGTCGCTGATCGGCATCCATTCGCTGAACACTCCAGACTACGGCGACGCCGTGCCGATCGAAGCGGATGAAATCCCGGTGTTCTGGGCGTGCGGAGTGACCCCTCAATCGGTGGTGCAAGCTTCACGTCCACCACTGTGCATCACCCATGCCCCCGGCTGCATGCTGGTGACGGACGTGTGGAATAGCGCGTTGTAAAACTGCGCGGGCTTATGCTGTGATACGGATGCGGGCCTCGGATGAGGCTGTTCCCAACCTGGTATGGATGCGACGGACAAACAATGAACACGGCTCAACGATCGATTCAACAGTACATAAACGCCAAGGACGGCAACCGCCCACATCTGTTGCGCCAGGCCTTTATGCCAGACGCACGACTGGACATGGTCGTGCACACAGGGTCTATCTCGTTTCCACCCCACGTTGAAGGCCTTGGGCCAATCGGCGATGTGCTGGTCAGTCGATTCGGCCAGACCTTCGAAAACGTCTATACCTTTTGCCTGGGATGCCCACCTGAACCGGATGCCAAAACGTTCCGGTGTAAATGGCTGGTCGCTATGACCGACAAGACCTCCGGCGAGGTCCGAGTCGGTTGCGGTCTGTATGAATGGCAGTTCAGTCCCGAATCAGGACTTGTCGAGAGACTCACTATCACCATCGAGTACATGAAAACCCTCCCGGCGACTGATCTTCACGCCATCATGGAGTGGGTATCCCGTCTGGATTATCCATGGTGTCGCCCGGAAGAGTTGGTGAGCAAGGCTCCAGACATAGGCGCCCTTGAAGAGGTGATCCTGTACGTGACGGCCACTCTTCCATAACCGGCCAAAAGAGCAGCAGGGCCAGGTTGCTCACTGGCTACAACGTCAGTCGTATTCAGCTTCCAGGTGATCTCCCAGCAGACGCAGTTGTCGCGGTGTGGCGGCGGCCAGCACGGCTGGGTTAAAGCACCAGTGCAGATACGGTGCGAACCTCTGCGCCACCATTCGCCTGCCGTAGTGCACCTGCAACAGGTAACGCGTGCGGTCGAGGGTGCGGTTGCTGCTGCCGGCGTGCCACAGTTCGCTGCGAAACATCAGGACGTCGCCAGCTCGGCACAACACCGGCCGTGCAGTGTGGCCCTGCCACTGGTTTTCACCGGCGGTGGGCGGTCGGCCGGCTCGATGACTGCCAGGGATCACCTGAGTGGGACACAGATCGGCATCGATATCGTCGAGGTAAAGATGCGCAGTGCAGATCTGCATCGGCATCTTGAAGGAGGGATCGGCCAACAGGCTGTGTGGCAGCTCCATCACCAGATAGTCCAGATGCAGCGCAGGGCCAATGAAGCCAGGATGGCAACGCCAGGCAGTCTGACCGATCACGTGACAATCGGCGCCGAGGGCCACTTCGGCCAGCTCGATGATCCCGGGCAGGTCGAGAAACGGTAGCCAGAGCGGGTCGCGATTAAACACACACTTGTAGTGCTCGAGCAGGCCGCTGTAGTCCCAGTGCTGTGGTTCCAGGCGATCAATGGCATCGCGCAGCGTTTCTATCTGAAGGCCATTGAGCACCCCCGGCAGCAGGACAAACCCTTCTCTATGCAGGGCCAGCAGACGACGGTTGGTCAGGCGTGGCGAAAGCTCGGTGGTGACCATGAAATGCACCCCGGAAAGTGCGGATGACTCCAGGCATATTTGCACGGCGCGCACTGTTTGACCATGCGACATCCGCCCCGTCCGAGACTACCGTTGGCGCCTTCAAAGCACCCGGATTCGCCACCCGAGATATACTTCAAAGGGGATTACGCTCGATGCGATGCGCAATCGTGTTCGATGTATCCAGCGCAGTGTCGAGTGGTCATTCACGCAGGCTCCAGACCCTGGCCTGCCGTCGTATGAGGAGAACATCATGGCCCGCAAATACATCGATTGCCGCGAGTTTCCGAGCGAAAGCAAATGTTCGGTCGCGCTGTCGGCAGACTCCGAAAACGAACTGCTCGAAGTGGCCGTACAACATGCTATCACTGGTCACAAATATACCGATTCGCCGGAACTACGCTCACAACTGAAGATGATGTTTCACGACGGTACACCGCCCGTCGAAGCACCGCGTCACGCGTAATACACGCGTACCCGTTTCAAGCGCGATAGGCCGGGGTGCTTACCGCGCTTGGATATTTTCGCTGGCGCGCCCGCATGCGCGAAAGCTCATGAGCTATACCAAAGTGAGGGGCTGTCCACTTCCGCGCTCGGAGAGTGTCCAGTTAAACGCGGCATCGCACCGAAGCGATGCTCAATCGCTGCCATGATACCGCTACCTCTCGAGTTCCTGGAGGATGCCACATGAGCCTGTGTTCACCGTGGAGCCTGCTGCGAGCCGCGTCGGCGCTAAGCCTGGCGCTACTTCTGACCTGCTGTACATTGACAACCATCGCGCCAGAGATGGCGTATAGCAACCCCACCCCCGTAAAGATCGACGGTACGCATGGACCGCTGTCGGCCGAACGCAGCAAGGCCATCCTTGACCGCCTCAAGGCCGGTGGTGTGCAGACGAACATCTTTGACCTTCATATGGCGATCGAGGAAGCCATCGTCGGCAGCCCTCTGAGCCTCGACAACAAGGTCGAGCTGCTTCAGGACGGTCCGGCCACCTACCAGTCAATGTTCACCGCGATCGACGCCGCGCGTGACCACATCAATATGGAAACCTACATCCTCGACGACGATGAGGTGGGTCAGCGCTTCGCCGCGGCGCTGATTGCCAAACAGCGCAAGGGCGTGCAGGTCAACTTGATCCGGGACAGCGTCGGTACCCTCAAGACCCCGTCCGAGTTTTTCAAGCGCCTGACCGACGCAGGTATCAAGGTGCTGGAATTCAATCCGGTCAATCCGGCGACCGCCAAGGCCGGCTGGGAAGTCAACCAGCGGGACCACCGTAAACTACTGATCGTCGATGGGCACATTGCCTTCCTCGGCGGCATCAATATCAGCGGCGTTTATTCGACCGGATCGCTTAGCCAGCGCTCCAAAGACAAAAAAGATAAAAAAGACAAACCTGATGATAAGTTGCCTTGGCGCGACACCGACCTGAGGCTGGAGGGGTCAGTGGTTGCCGAGCTGCAAAAGCTGTTTATCGAAACGTGGGAAAAGCAGAAAGGCCAACCGCTCGCCAAACGCCATTACTTCCCAAAGATCAAACCCAAAGGGAAAGAAGTCGTTCGTGCCATTGGTAGCTCGCCAGACGACCCCTACAGCCTGATCTACGCCACGCTCATCTCGGCGCTGCACAGTGCGCAAACCGAAATCCTGCTGACCAACGCCTACTTCGCGCCCGATCAACAATTCCTGGCGGAGCTTAAGGAGGCAAAGGCGCGAGGTGTCGATGTGAAGCTGATAGTGCCCAGCAGCACCGACTCCTGGCTGGTATTCCACGCCGGCCGCACGCGCTACACCGAGTTGCTGGAGGCCGGTGTCAAGATCTACGAGCGTCGGGGTGCCTTGCTGCATGTCAAAACCGCAGTGATCGACGGCGTTTGGTCGACGGTCGGCTCGACCAATCTTGACTGGCGCAGTTTTGTTCATAATCAAGAGGTCAACGCCGTGGTGCTCGGTACCGAATTCGGCGACAAAATGCGCGCAGTGTTCGCCGCGGACCAGGCGAAATCGGACGAAATCACTCTCGATGAGTGGCGACATCGCTCCCTTAAGGTGAGAGCCATGGAACTGTTCGGACGTCTTTGGCTCTACTGGCTATGAGACGAGTACAGGTGACGCCCAAAAGGCTTGTGAGCCGGGCGAAGATCGATTTCTCCACGCTTCTTCGGGTGGTCTTGCTCTACCTGCTGGTCGGCCTGCCTGCGGTATATGCGCAAGGCACACAGGATGCGCAGGCGCTCAAGGCGCGCTACCTGGCCTTGCATGAGCAGTTGACCAACAATCCGTACCAACGCCCGCTCTACATCGAATCGAGTGAAACTTCAGGCAGGCTGGCAGGAGACATCTACGCGTTGGTCGAACAACCCTTTGCCGCGCTCAGCTCGGCGCTGGTGGGAATCGACCACTGGTGCGACATTCTGATCCTGCATCTGAACGTAAAAAGTTGTCGCGCCTCTTCCAGCGCCGGCGACACGTTAAGCCTCAATATTGGACGCAAGTCTGACCAACCACTGGGCGATACCTACCAGATCGACTTTTTGTATCAGGTCGTGGTGGACACGCCCGACTACCTTCAGGTCATGCTGAACGCCGAGCAAGGACCGCTTGGAACCAGCAATTACCGTGTCAAACTCGAAGCGGTGAAACTCGATGACCAGCGCAACTTCCTGCATTTTTCATATTCGTACCACTACGGTGTTGCGGCCCGCATGGCCACGCAGAGCTATCTGGCGACGGTCGGCCACAACAAAGTGGGTTTCAGCATCGTTGGCCACCAGGCCAATGGTCAGCCCGACTATGTTGGCGGCATACGCGGGATCGTCGAACGCAACGCAATGCGCTACTTCCTGGCGATCGAAGCCTACCTCGGTGCACCTGCGCCGCAACAGCTCGAAAAACGTCTGAGCGACTGGTACGCCGGGATCGAACGTTATCCGTTGCAGCTGCATAATATTGAGCGCAACGAATATCTCGATATGAAGCGCAAGGAAGCCCAGGCAGAAAGTTCTACGCCAACGGCAAAATAGCTGGACGGTGGTTGATTGCTCGGCAGACGGCCCAGGGATAAAGCCATGAAGATCACAGCCAAAATGGCATTTTTCAGCCTCGCGGCGACGCTCGCCTATCTCGGACTTGCCGTTCTGGGGCTAGGCGGATTGGCGGCTTTTTTCTCCCACCCTGCCCTTGTTGTCATTGCGCTTTCAACCTTTGTGATGTCCGCAGTCGCGCTCTTCACCGAGGGCAATTTGAGCCCTGGAGAGCGTGAAGACAGGGCTAACCGCTGGGTTCTCCCAGCCTTTGGACTAATCGGCCTGCTGGCCGCCTTTCTACCCGCTTACACGGACCGACTGGACGTGTGGACATTCGGTGGCGAGGGTGTGCGTTGGTTGGGAGTGGCACTCTTCATCGTCGGTGGTGCGCTACGGATCTGGCCCGTCTTTGTTCTCGGTAACCGGTTCAGTGGACTGGTCGCCATTCAACCGGGACATACGCTGGTTACCGACGGCATCTATCGCACGCTGCGCAATCCCAGTTATCTGGGGCTGCTGATCAATTCTCTGGGATGGGCACTGGCCTTTCGTTCGAGCGTTGGCGTGCTGCTTACACTGCTGACGCTACTGCCGCTCATCGCACGCATACGCGCCGAGGAGACGCTGTTGCACACGCAGTTTGGCAGTGAATATGAGGCTTACTGCTCAAGGACATGGCGGCTCATTCCCGGACTCTATTGAAGCGCATCAGGCACGTGGTTGAGGTCGCCCCCACCTCTCCAGTGCGAACTCAACAAAGCTTCTCAGCTTTGGCAACCGGTATCGATCCTGCGCATAGACCAGATTCATCGGCCTGCTCGGCAACTGGTAATCCTGCAGCAATGCCACCAACTTGCCCTCCAGCAGATCCTGATGCACCAACGCATCAGGCAGCATCACCACGCCCATTCCCGCTCGCGCCGCCTGGTGCAATCCCGACGAGCTATTGATCACCATCGGGCCGCTTACCGGAACCAGGACTTCCCCTTCGGGCCCGGTCAGGCGCCATTGTTTTAAAACGGAGCTCCAGTCATCGCCCGCGGGATAGGCGAAGGCCAGGCAATCATGATCTTGCAGATCCGCAGGTTTAGTGGGCGTGCCACGACGCGCGAGATACGCTTTCGACGCGCAGAGGGTCAGGGTGTAATCCTCCAGGGGCCGGGCGATCAGCGCTGAGGGTTCTGGGGTGCCCAAACGAATGGCGACGTCGAAGCCGGAGTCGATCAGGTCGTGACGTTGATTGGTCAACACCACATCCACCTTGACCTGAGGGCAACGCTGCACGAACTCGCTCAAGGCCGGAGCCAGGCGCTCCGTGCCAAAGGTCAGTGGCGCGGTAATCCGCAGGATGCCCGCCGGCTCGTCCTGCACCTGCTCGGCCAGACGCTCGGAATCGGCCACCAACCCCAGCACCTCGAGACAGCGCTGATAATAAGCCGAGCCAAACTCCGTCAAACGCTGACGCCGCGTCGTACGGCTCAGCAGGCTGACACCCAGGCGCTGCTCCAGCGCCCGCAAGTGATTGCCGACCATGGTGGTGGACATGCCGCACTCGAGGGCTGCGGCAGTCATGCTGCCAGCCTCCACCACCTTGACGTAAACCGTCATCGCCTGGAATAAGTCCATTATCAAGCTCAACTTTAAAATGATTGAAGATCTAGAGGGTTTATCCATCTCAGGTGGCTAACGATACTGCAAAAACACCGACCGATGATGGAGCTTGAAGTCATGACCGCCGCTTGCCTGATGAACACCTATCAACCCTTGCCGTTGAGCTTCGCCAAAGGCCTGGGCACTCGCCTGTGGGATCAGGCGGGGCGTGAATACCTGGACGCGGTCGCGGGCGTGGCGGTGACCAATGTCGGTCACTCCCACCCTCGAGTGGTGGCCGCCATCAGCGAACAGGCGGGCCTGTTACTGCACACCTCCAATCTCTACAGCATCGACTGGCAGCAGCGCCTGGCGCAAAAATTGACGCAGTTGTCGGGACTCGACCAGGTGTTCTTCAACAACTCCGGTGCCGAAGCCAATGAAACTGCGTTGAAACTGGCTCGCCTCTATGGCTGGCACAAAGGCATCGAGCAGCCGCTGGTGGTGGTCATGGAAAACGCCTTCCATGGGCGGACATTGGGCACGCTGTCTGCCAGTGACGGACCCGCAGTGCGCCTGGGATACCAACCGCTACCGGGGAATTTCATCAAGGTGCCGTTTGGTGACCTCGCGGCGCTGGACAAGGTGGCCGAGACCTACGGCCAACGCATTAGCGCCGTATTGCTGGAGCCGATCCAGGGCGAAAGTGGTGTCCAACTGGCCCCACCCGGGTACTTGAAGGCCCTGCGAGAGCGCTGCAACCGGCGCGCCTGGTTGCTGATGCTCGACGAAATCCAGACAGGTATCGGTCGAACCGGCCAGTGGTTTGCCTTCCAGCATGAAGGCATCGTGCCGGACGTCATGACCCTGGCCAAAGGTTTGGGCAACGGCATCCCCATCGGCGCCTGCCTGGCTCGCAACAACGTGGCACAGCTGTTCACGCCGGGCAGTCATGGCAGCACCTTTGGGGGCAACCCGCTGGCCTGCCGGGTGGGCTGCACCGTACTGGAGATCATCGAAGAACAAGGGTTGCTGACCAACGCCAAGCGCCAGGGCGAACGGTTGCTCGTCAGGTTGCGCGCCGAGCTGAGCGACCATCCGGAGGTGGTGCAGATTCGTGGTCAGGGCTTGATGATCGGCATCGAACTCGCTCACCCCTGCCGGGACTTGATGCTCATCGCCGCACGGGACCATGGCTTGCTGATTAATGTCACCCGGGGCAAAACCATTCGCTTGTTGCCGCCGTTGACCATTGACGATCGAGAAGTGGAGATGATCGTGAGAGGCGTTTGCCAGACGCTGAAAAGCGTCCAGCAAGCTCAGGGCGTTTCAGACTGCACCCCGGCGCAAGCGTAAAGAGTCAGTCCTCCAGCGGTTTGGGTGGCCCCGCCGGCTTGGCGTTTTTGCCGGCCTTGCCCCCCTTGCCTGCTTTGCCGGCAGGGGCTGGTGTGGGCTCTGGTGGCGGTGGCGCTGCGGCTTCTTTTTCCTGGGCGGGCAACTGGTCGATGGTGCTGAAGATTTCCTTGGGGTCGATGGGGCCGGAGTGGTCGATCTTTTTCTCGCCATCCTTGCCCACCAGTATCACCTTGGCGTCAACGCCGGCACCCAACTTGAGTTCACGGATCAGCGCCATGGTGGTTTGCGGGTCCATATCCTTGCCATCGCGCTGGCCCATCATGTTGACCACGGTGTAGAGCACCATGTTGCGTTCAGTGAAGGCTGCGCGGTTGGCCGGCTCATCCAGGGCTTTTTTCAGGTTGACCAGCGTGGGGTCGACGGAGGTGCGAGTGATGATGATCAGCGGGCGCGATCGCCCCTGATCCTGAGCCAGGGGGGCATCACTGTCGGCGGCCATCAAGGGGGCAGTAGCGGCGAGCAGAATCGCGAGGGTCAGTGACCGAATGAGCATGCGCATCTCCTTCTCATATTCATGCAGTGTTCACTGAGAGTCTCATCCGTGAGGTTTCGAACTCAAGGCCGCATCCGTTGTGTTGTTCTGAAGCTTAGGTCAGCGCGCTCATCGCGCAACCATCTCCTGTCACTGAAGTGCTTGGGTCTGGATGCTCAAGCCGATACTCGGTAGCGAGTAGCCCTCACTGGCCCGCGGTCCGGTTGTGTGAGTGCTATAGTTAAAAGTCTTGGGGTAACCGGGGGGATTCACTTCGCAGGTACTGTCATGCGGAACCTCAACAGGATGCTGCTGACCCTCGCCAGCTGCACGATAGTCGCGGCCGGGGTCCAGTCCCAAACGACCATCAGTAGTGCCGCCGACTACGGGCAAGATCAGGACTTCGCCAATCCCGAGCCACTGCCGTTTCGCTCAACACCCCCCCAATCTTATCGATCGACTTCACCCCAGAGTTTTCTAGTCATTCCGGATCAGCATGTTTTCCACAATTCCCAGCTGCCGATTGTCATTGACGCCACGCCACGCGTATTCATCCGCACCTACAATCCAGACGTGGGATCGTACGTCGACACCGAGGTTCACGACCCGAGGTGCCTCATGAGCTGCGAGGCGAAGATGGGTCACTAAGTGAAGGACCAGTTGAACACCTCAATGACGTTTTTTGATCGTATGTGTGCCGCTTTGCTCCTTGCTCTACAGGCTTATCTCTACGATTCTGTATAGACCGTCAGGGCGGTTTACGGCCGCCCCAAGAACAATACCGGAGAGGCCCCCATGAAGACCGTTGCCCAACTACTGAAGCTAAAGGTCAAGCACAACCAGCAAGTCCACACCATTGCTCCACATCAAATGGTGCTGGAAGCGCTCATGGTGATGGCAGAGAAAAATGTCGGCGCTCTACCGGTGCTGGAAAATGGTCTGGTGGTCGGCGTGATCAGCGAGCGCGACTATGCGCGCAAACTGGTCTTGCATGGACGGTCCTCGGTTGGTACGCCCGTGCGAGACATCATGAGCGCGCCCGTCATAACGGTGGACTCCCACCAAACGGTCGAAACCTGCATGGGCATCATGACCGATAGCCACCTTCGCCATTTGCCGGTGGTCGAGGACGGACAATTGCTGGGCTTGCTGTCCATTGGTGACTTGGTGAAAGAAGCCATTGCCGAGCAGGCGGACCTGATTCGGCAGCTGGAGCAGTACATTCGCGGCGAATAGGTTGTGATGACTGAGGTCATCGCTGCACGTGAACAAACTGGACGATGACTTCGAAGCCATCTTGTTTGCCCGTCGCTGGGGACATGAGCGTCATTGTCGCGTCGACGCCTTGGGCAATCGTCAGCGCGATAGCCAACCCAAGCCCCGAACCACTGGCACCACTGTCACCTCGCACGAAACGTTCGGTCAGGCGTTTCAATACCGGCTCAGGCACCACCGAACCGGCATTCACCACCCTCAGCAGCGCCTGACCCGAAAGGCTCACCTCAATGGGATGATCCGGCGCTCCATACTTCATCGCGTTCTCGATCAGGTTACGCAGAAGAATGGCAAAGGCGTCAGGATCAATCGCCGACAGCACACTACGCGCTGCGGGCAGAACCAAATGAATCCGCTGACTGGCCGCGTGATTGCACTCATCAACAACATGCGCAAGTAAGGGAATAAGGTCTTGCGGTGCTTCGGACAGAAGCCCGCCGCCTTCAGCCTTGGCCAGTTGCATCAGCTTTTCCGAGAGCCGCGCCAGTTCTTGAAGGGAGGCCTCAATCTTGGCTGCACGCACTTGAAGCGGGCCCTCAGGCGCCTCGCGGCGTAACCGCTGGATGTGCGCCAACGTCGCCGCCAACGGGGTGCGCAGCTCATGGGCACTGTTGGCGGTAAAGCTGCGTTCGGCCTCCAATGCCTTGCGCAGTCGCTCCATCAAATGATTGACCGCCTCGGCCAACGGGTCGATCTCTGCAGGCAATCGATCCACCTTGATGGGGGACAAGTCACCGACCCCGCGCGTCTCGATTGCTCTGCGGTAAGCCCGAACGCTACGCAGGCTGGCGTGCACGAACAACCAGGTGCCCAACAAGCTGATCGGAATCAGTGCCAACAACGGCAGGAGCAGCGCGAGTAACGCCTCCTGCGCTGCTTCGCGTCGATGGGCCAAAGGCTCGGCCATCTCGATAAAAACGCCTTCACGCAGAGCGCTGGCCCCGTACAAGCGGTACTTGGAAGTGATCGTAAAACCCTCCACCGGCAGCGGATTGAATATGCTCGGGTCGGCATCATGGGACTGCATAAGGATCTCGCCCTTGGCATCACGGACCAGGTACGTCAGGTATTCCTTGCGCACTTTGAGCGTCGCAATATGCTGAGACTGGCGGGGCTTATCACGGTTGCTGATCTCGAGCACGGCCAATGGCAGAAGCCGCTGTGCCGTCTCCTCCAGAGCGCTGTCGAAGGCCTCATTCAACTCGTGTTGCACCACCAGCCAGGCGCCTACGGTCGCTCCCAGCCAGAGCAGGGTCATGCCCAGGGTCAGCCCCAGGCCCAGGCGCTTTTGCAGACTGGAGGCCGGTTTCATACCGGCATCAACCGGTAACCCATTCCACGGACAGTCTCAATCATGTCGCGCCCCAGTTTCTTGCGCAGACGGCTGATATAAACCTCGATGGTGTTGCTTTCAATTTCGGCCCCAAACGCATACAGACGATCTTCCAACTGGGATTTGGAGAGCAACGCGCCAGGGCGCTGAATGAATGCTTCGAACAATGCCCACTCGCGAGCGGTCAGGTCCAGCGTAACGCCGGCGCGCAGCACCGTGCGGGCGTTCATGTCTATTTGCAGCTCTCCTACTTTGATGTGCGGGTTGGGATTACCGCTGTAACGCCGCGCCACCGCCGCCACTCGGGCAGACAACTCAAACAGATCAAAGGGTTTGACCAGATAGTCATCAGCGCCCGCATTCAAGCCCTCAATACGATCGGATATCTGATCTCGAGCCGTGAGAATGATCACGGGCGTAACGTTCCCTGCCCCGCGTTGCTTGCGCAAAAAATCCAGCCCGCGTCCGTCCGGCAGCATCAGGTCGAGCAAAATCAGGTCATAACGGGTCGTTCGCACACTGGCTTGAGCGTGATCAAGGCGCTGCACCCAGTCCACCGCGTGGCCGTCATCCGCGATTTGTTCACGCACCGCTTCGCCGAGCCCCACAGCGTCCTCAACCAACAAAACCCGCATGCCACATCTCCTTGATTGTTCGTCGTACGACACATTAGCGGGCAAACCTGACAAACGCCTGAATCACCATTCAGGTTGCTGTCAGCTTACAGGCGCAGGATCCAGCCACAACGCTTGAACGGGAAACCCACCATGAAAAAGATTACTGCTGCAGTGTGTCTCGCTGGTGCCATTGCGCTGCCAGCGTTGGCCCAGGCGCGCGAAGTCACCTTGACCACCCAGCTGAAAAATTACGACGGCAATGATGCATATCTGGCGTTTTATGTGACCGATGCCAACGGTAAATACCAAAAAACCCTTTGGGTGGCCGGCAAGAAGGCCAAGTACTACAAACATTTGTCCGACTGGGCGCGCGGCAGCGGCTTGAGTCCCAGCGAATTTGACGGGGTCAGCGGTGCCAGCGTTGGTAGCGGGCGCACCCTGAAAGTCAGCGTTGAACTGGCTGATACGTTGATTGACGCCGGTTATCAGATTCGCGTCGACAGCGCTGTCGAGAACAAACATGAGGCCCGCTCCGATATTGCCGTGCCATTGACCACCCAAGGTGCGGGAAAGCCTTCGACAGGCAGCGGTTACATCGAGTCCTTTACCTACAACCTGTGACATCGGCAACCCTTGGAGGCTGACCATGCTACGCCAGTTTCATTCACTGCCCGGCCTTGTCGCAGCCCTGCTGGTCATGCTGCTGGCGATCAGCGGCGCGATCCTGTCTGTGGACCCAGCCCTGGAGCGGTTGAACGCAACGGTACCTGCATCAGGCCAACTGAACGTTGCCGAGCTGGCCGGTCGAGTGGCGCGCCACTACCCGGGGGTCGATCACATCCAGCGAACCCCCTCCGGTTCAATCATCGTGTATTACACCCAGGACGGTCAGACCGGCGCCGAGCGCGTCGACCCACTGACCGGAGCAGGTCTTGCGACCTATGCACCTTCAGCCTTCTCGCGCTGGGTGAAAGACTTGCACAGGTCATTGCTGCTCGGCACGCAGGGGCATGCCGTGTCGGGAATCGGAGCCCTTTTCATACTGATACTGTCGATTTCAGGCGCGGCTCTGTTGGCAAAGCGCCTGGGCGGCTGGCGAAACCTGATGCGACCACTACGTGGGAGTTTTAATCAGCGCTGGCACGCTGAAGTCGGGCGTTTCGCGATTCTGGGTTTGCTGCTGTCCGCATTGACCGGGATGTATATGTCGGCAACCACCTTCAGCTTTATCTCGGACGGAATGGAACGCGAGCCTGCTTTTCCGACCATGATCAGCGGCGGCCCGGCAGCGCCAATTACGACTTTGCCGGCGCTCTTGGCGACCGATTTGAATGACCTGCGCGAGCTGGTCTACCCCAGTGTCGACAACCCGGACGATGCCTTCTCGCTGCATACCGCGCAGGGTGACGGTTATGTCGACCCGGCCAGTGGCGCGCTGTTGTCGTACTTGCCCCATGACCGCATGCGCAATGCTTACGAGTTCATCTACCAGCTGCATACCGGCGAAAGCTTCTGGTGGTTGGGCCTGCTCCTCGGCGTTTGCGCACTCAGCGTGCCGTTGATGAGCGTCACCGGTGCGCTGCTTTGGTGGCGCCGCCGCCGGTCAATGCCGAAAATCCGTCACAACAGTGGCGCGCAAAACGCCGACACCGTGATTCTGGTCGGGAGCGAAAGCAACAGCACCTGGGGGTTTGCCAAGACCTTGCATGAGGCCTTGAACCAGGCTGGCCGCCGAGTACATACCACGACCATGAACCAGCTCGCGACTGAGTATCGTGGCGCGCAGCGTCTGTTCATCCTGACGGCCACGACCGGTGACGGTGACGCGCCCTCCTCTGCCTCACAGTTCTTGAAGCGACTGGCGAATGTCCGCGTAAAACCTGATCCGGGTTTCGCTGTACTGGGGTTTGGCGACCGGCAGTTTCCGAAGTTTTGTCAGTTTGCCAAGGACACTCAGGCGGCGCTGCTGGCTTCAGGCTGGTCACAACTACTTGAGCTTGAAACCATCAATCGCCAGTCACCCCAGGAGTTCACACGCTGGGGCACCACCGTTGGCCGGTTGATGGGCCATGAGCTGACGCTCGTACACACCCCTCGTCTGCCCGATACCACGGCCTTGGCGTTGATGGAACGCATGGAGTACGGCGAGCAAGTGAACGCGCCAACCCATATTCTGCGCTTCAAAGTAGCCGCACCTGCCCGCGCAGCGGGCTGGCTCAAACGTGTGCGCAAGGGCAACCGCCTGCCCCATTTCGAAGCCGGAGATTTAGTTGGAATGCTGCCGCCCGGTTGCCGGGTGCCGCGGTTCTACTCACTGGCCAGCGGATCAGATGACGGCGTTTTAGAAATTTGTGTGCGCAAACATGAAAGCGGTGTGTGCTCCGGCTTCCTCCATGACTTGCCGGTGGGGGCTCGGGTTGAAGCCTTCATACAGCCCAACCCTGACTTTCGTCCCGCGTCTGGAAAAAAGCCGGTGATTCTCATCGGCGCTGGTACGGGAATCGGTCCTTTAACGGGTTTTATCCGCAACAACAAAGCCAGGCACCCGATGCATCTGTATTGGGGAGGACGTCACCCGGCGTCCGACTTCCTCTATGAGCCCGAACTCAATGGTTATTTGGCGGATCAACGTCTCACCCAGTTGCGAGCCGCGTTTTCCCAAGTGCACGAACGAAGCTATGTGCAGGACCGACTCATCGCCGACGCCTTGGCATTACGCCGATTGATTGAAAAAGGCGCCCAAGTGCTGGTGTGTGGAAGTCGCGAGATGGCCAAAGGCGTGATGAACGCCCTGGATGAAGTGCTGGCTCCGCTCAACTTGAGCGTACTGACACTCAAAGCACAAGGACGCTACCGTGAAGATGTCTACTGAGCCCCATGCGCCCTCATCCTTGCAGCGCTATAGCCTGAACGGGGAGACCATGGGCACCCGTTACAGCGCGTTGTTTTACGCCGAACCGCAGGTGGATGAGGCCGCCATAAACAAGAGCCTGTTTGCGGCTGTCGACAACGTGGATCAACAGATGTCGACGTGGAAGCCACAGTCCGCTCTCAACCGTCTTAACGCGGCGCCTGAACAGCAATGGCTGCCCGTGTCTGGCGAACTGGCCAACGTTCTGAGAACCGCTTTGCGTGTGGGCTGCCAGTCCAGTGGTGCGTTTGATATCGCCGTGGGTGATCTGGTCAATGCCTGGGGCTTTGGTCCCGGCGAACAGCAACCGACCCCGCAGCAGATCAGTACGTTACGTCGCCAGGTGCGGGCAACTGCCACTCAAGCACTGGAGATTGATCCGCTCCGCAACCTGGCCCGCAAACGCTCGGCGACCACGTTAGATCTTTCAGGCATCGCCAAAGGCTTCGCGGTGGATGAAATGGCACGCTGCCTTGACGGCTGGGGGATGACGAACTACCTGGTGGGGATCGATGGCGAAATGCGCGCACGAGGAGTCAAGCCGGATGGACAGCCTTGGGTCGTTGCCATTGAAAGACCCCGCCGTGGCGTTCGTGAGGTTATGGGAGTGATGGAGATCAGCGATGCGGCGATTGCCACCTCCGGGGACTATCGACACTGGATCGAGATTGCCGGTCAGCAATACTCCCACACGATGGACCCCACTCTCGGTGCGCCCCTGTCCAACCCACTCGCCGCAGTCACAGTGGTTGCCTCCACTTGCATGCTCGCCGATGCATGGGCCACCGCCCTCATGGTCCTGGGAGAAAAAGCCGGTCCTGAGCTGGCGCAAGAACGTGGCATGGACGCATTGTTTGTACTGCACGATGGCGAGCAGTTCAGAGAAATATCGATTGTCGCTGGACGCCTCCAGGCGCAGATTGAAGCACGCTGAAGCAACCGAACCACAGGGCAGGTTTTTAATCGGCATTGGCTCAACGACAGTGAGTAGATTTCAACGATGAAGTTCGTTCGCAGGCACGCTGAGTCCCATAAACATGACCGGATCGGTTGGCTTCGAGCCTCGGTATTGGGCGCCAACGACGGGATTGTCTCAACTGCCAGTCTTTTGATCGGAGTGGCCGCTGCCCATGCCACCCACAGCACGTTACTCGTCACGGGTATTGCCGGGCTGGTGGCGGGTACAATGTCGATGGCGGCGGGAGAATACGTCTCTGTGCACTCCCAGGCGGACACTGAACGGGCTGATCTTTTGCGCGAACAAGCCGAGCTTGAGACAGCGCCGCTTGCTGAGCATCGGGAGTTGGCGGCCATCTACATGGACCGCGGCGTTGAACCTGAGCTGGCCCGAAAAGTCGCAACGCAACTCATGGCCCACGATGCACTGGGATCGCATGCGCGCGACGAGCTGGGCATTTCTGATGCGCTAAGCGCAAAACCACTGCAAGCAGCCGTGTCTTCGGCGGCCAGTTTTATTGTCGGCGCAGCATTGCCGCTGGGCGTGACGATCCTTGCTCCCACTCAAAGCGTGATCCCGTGGATATCCGGCATGTCATTGGTATTTCTGGGAACATTAGGCGCTATTGCGGCCAAGGCCGGTGGCGCCGATCTGCTGATGGGGGCATGGCGGGTGACGCTATGGGGGGCGCTGGCCATGGCGACTACGGCGCTGGTGGGCACCTCATTCGGAGCAATTGTCTGACTCATTTATCCCGACAGGGTCTATTTGAATTGGAAGTCGCTCATGCACTCCCCCACTGCATGCGGATTCTTGAGCCTTAGAGTAATCGGGGAGTCGCCTCCCCTACATAACAGCTCAATCTTAGGGATTCAAGCCGATCCAGCCATGAATGCCCATGTATAGACCTACGCCGATAATGAGCACACTGGAGAAGTAAGGTGCACGTCGAGCGACGTTGCCCAGCCAAGGCCACCGATTGGATGCTTGTCGAGCCCCCACCGCAGCTGCGACGCCAACGGTGACCAAGGTAAGGGCCAATCCAATGCTGAAGCAAAGCACCAGAACAGCCCCTAACGCCACCTCTTTGACTTGCAGGCAAAGCAACAAGACAGTGATGGCCGCCGGGCAAGGAATCAAACCACCCGTCAGGCCGAACATAATGATCTGCCCTGTGCTTACCTCACGATTGGTGAAGCGCTTACGTATATCATTGGCATGCGCTCGTTCATGAGCGTCCTGGTACCCGTCTATTGAAAGCTCCAGCCCCTCTAACTCCGAGTGGTGGTGGTCATGGCCGTGCTCATGGAAGTCCAGATCATAGTCGTGGCTATGACTTGCGTGGCCAAGGCAAAGTCGGGCGGTGAATGCGTGAGGTTCAGGAATGACGTCCAGGGACTCCAGGTATTCGCCCTGATTTGCGAAGATAAACGTCTGAACCTGTCCAGTAGGGCGGGTAGTCAGCAGGCTCACGTCAGCCGCAGCCCAAGCATGACCACTCACTGTTTTCAGACGCCACTTCGGTGGCACACCCGTTTCGAAAATAGAGAGTTCTACTCTGCCGTGGCCGGTATCGATGCGTTTGGTTTCATCATCATGGCTATGGTGGTCATGCCCATGATGACCGTCGCCTTCTTCAAACTTCCACCTCTGCTCGCCACGCCATGTGCGCCAGAGCATCCAGAGCGCAATGGTGATAATGATTGCGGCTGAGGCGAGCTGGAAATAAGGCTCTGTGGTGGCCGCGTCCAGGTTCTGCCCCAGGTACATACCTCCCACTGCTACTAGCCACACCACTAAGGTATGCGAAAGCGTCGCCGCTAACCCCAACAGAACCGCCTGCTTCACCGAACCACGTACAGCCACGATAAACGCCGCCATCATCGTTTTGGAATGCCCAGGCTCAAGGCCATGCAAAGCGCCCAATAGAATCGCACTGGGGAAATACAGCCAAGCGTGCGCAGGCCCCTGCTGCAGAATTTCTGCGAAAGTCGACATGGATGTTCCTGGAGGTGTTTAGTCATTTGATTGGGTTGACGAGCCGCCGTCCCCTGCAATTTTCATGGATGCTGTGAGGGTGACGGCCATCTGGTCTTTCACTTAGGTAGATGTAGGGGTTGGCATTTGATACCGTCCCCTATACAGGCACGAAATATACTATACCCCAGTATACCAACATGAAAGTGAGCAAAATCCCATGGGCCATACAATTCACGGAAAAAAGAAGTTATTAGCACGCGTTCGCCGTATCAAAGGGCAAGCAGAAGCGTTGGAGAAAGCGCTGGAGAAAGAGACCGAGTGCGTGGCGGTGCTTCAACAAATTGCTGCGATCAGAGGAGCCGTGAACGGCTTAATGACAGAGGTGCTCGAAGGACATATCCGTGAACACCTTGGGCCAGAGGTCGTTTCTCCAGAAAGCAGAAAGGAAGATGTAGAGCAGGTGGTTGCTGCTTTGCGCTCCTACCTCAAATGAAGGCAAAAGCCTGAGCTCGATGGGCTGAGAGGTGCCGGCTCCCCTTTCGATAAAAACAGGCCACTTGAAGCCACTTGAAGCAATGCCTGTCAGTTAAGCGAACGCAGCCTCATGCAGGAGCAGCCGGTCGACGCTCGATTGCTCGCGAGGGTGGCAATAAAAAACGACCTTTTGCTCGGTACCGGCATGTGATTCATGCCTTCACTCAGCAAAAGGTCGTCTCGACGTTTTTCGTCAGCTCAGCGTGCATTCATACTGGTGAGCGGCCATGGAGTTTCCTGAACCATGCTCTGCTTTCGCGCCCACTGGGTCAGCGCCAGCATCATCGCGAACCCGAGCACAATCAACACCGGATAAGCCGTCAGCAACTCGAGAAGCGAATATTTCCACGCAAGGGGGCGCCCAACGCCCAGCATGGCGGCATACAACCAGGACACACCCGACAGCGCCCCGGAGAAAATAGCCAGCGTGCGTACGCCAAACTCGAGATCGAGCAACGACCCGGCTTTTTGCAGCGCAGGCAGCACGACACGATGCAGAAACATACCGTTATACGTCAGCAACAGGACAATGATAACTTTGGCCTGCAGTTTCGGATTCGCGAAATAGGTCATTCCCTTATCAAGATAATCGACGCCGATGACAGCAGCCCCGGTGATCCATAAAAATATTAATGCCATAACCACAGTCTTCTGAAGACTCGCCATATGAGCGTTATCATGCTCGCTCGAAACATGGCCCTTTAATAAATTATTGACCATCGCAACATCACTGGTAAATACCAGACCAATAGCCACACAACAGGCTACAAGATGAACATAGATCAACCCTAACCGAAAAAGCTCCATGGTTTCTTTCTGCCCCAAAAGGGTAGTGATTGTATTTAACGCCACGGTTATTTCCCCACTCAATAACAATAGAGCAAACTGATCATTCAACAGGCATGTGAACTACTTGCTCACACCCAATGTGACCCGCTTCCGTACAAACAAAACCAAATCAATGACTTGATACTATCCACAGTACCGACTCGCCCAGCGAGCCACTGATCAGCACATTCGCCCACTCCAATTTTCAGGTAAAAAAAAGCCCCATTTGCACTCAATGCACATGAGGTTGAACGTCCACTTCTTTTTACTACTGACACAGAACAGATCGTAGAGAACCTGCCTGCTGGAGAATAAGAGGCCTGTATTTCCTGTTCGTTCAGATGTTGAACAGAACGACCGACAGACGGTGGCAAATTGAGGCCATATTGACACTCGCGCTATGCCACCCGTTTTCGCTCTATTGCGCGTAGTAACTGGGCTGCTTGCCGGAGAACCAGTGGCTCACTGTTAGTTCTGCAAGAAATGAATTAACACGAGCACACCGCATGATAGCGACTGCATCGTATTTAAGTGTCATTCCTAATAACAGCACCTGCTTCGACTTATCCTTGTCGCTGTTATCCTTCACGTTGAATTGGGTCGCCCTAAAATACTGACCATCCAATGCGCTGACTCAGCAACTCCAGAGCGGCCATGCCGGCCAACGAATTACCGGCAGCATTGAGCTCCGGAGACCAGACGCAAACGGTAAATCGCCCCGGCACCACCGCCACGATGCCACCGCCCACACCACTCTTGCCCGGCAAACCGACGCGATAGGCGAAGTTACCGGCTTCGTCATAAAGACCGCTGGTGGCCATGATCGAGTTGACCTGCTGGGTTTGACGCGGGGTCAAAATTTGCGCGCCGCTGTGTTTGCAAAAACCATCGTTGGCCAGAAAGCAGAACGCGCGGGCCAGATCCACACAACTCATGCGCAGCGCGCAATGGCTGAAGTAGCTGCGCAGCACCGCTTCAACATCGTTGTGGAAGTTGCCGAACGATTGCATCAGGTAGGCCATGGCCGCGTTTCGCGCGCGGTGCTGGTATTCCGACTCAGCGACTTTCCCGTCAACCAGCACCTGCATGTTGCCGGACAGACGTCGGACGAAATCGCGCATCGACAATGCAGGTGCAGCAAAACGTGATTGATTGATATCGCAAATCACCAGCGCGCCCGCATTGATGAACGGGTTACGCGGGCGCCCGCGCTCGAACTCCAATTGCACCAGTGAGTTGAACGGCTGGCCAGAAGGCTCGTGGCCCAGGCGTTCCCAGATCGCTTCGCCGGAATGATCGATGGCCTGCACCAGGCTGAACACTTTCGAAATGCTCTGCACAGAGAACGGTGTTTGCGCATCGCCCGCGCAAAATAACTCGCCGTCATTGCCATAGACAGCAATGCCCAATTGTTCGGCGGGCACATTACCTAACGCCGGGATGTAATCAGCCACCTTGCCCTGACCGATCAGGGGGCGGACTGCATCAAGGATTTCGTTCAGCAGCGCTTGCATGCTCGGGTCCGTATTCACTCCCCGTGCGGCTGCGGGGATACTTTCGCTAGACGCCGGACGCCATCTACAAATCACAGTTTTGGTTTCAGATGTCTGTAATTGCAGTCTCTTCGCTTTGGCTCAAAAGCGGACTATCTTTGCCTACCGGTATTGGAAACGGCATTCAACATGATCGATAGCCAGATCAGCACCCATCTCGACGCCCTTTACCACTTGATGGCCGAGCAACCGTTCCTGATCCTCACCGGCGCGGGCATCAGCACGCCTTCCGGGATTCCCGACTACCGGGACAACGACGGCGTGCGTCGCGGCAAGGCGCCGATGATGTATCAGGAATTCCTCAGTGCACCGGCATCACGTCGGCGCTATTGGGCGCGTGCGATGCTCGGCTGGCCGCGGATCCGCCAGGCTCGGCCGAATGCCGCCCATGAGGCGCTGGCCACGTTGCAAACGAAGCACCACATCGCCGGGCTCATCACGCAAAACGTCGACACCTTGCATGATCAAGCGGGTAGCCAGGACGTGATCGAGTTGCACGGCAGCCTGCATAGAGTCGTTTGCCTGGATTGCGAACAACGCAGTGATCGCCATGGGATTCAGCTCGTCATGGAAGCGCAGAACCCTTATCTGGCGGGTGTCGATGCCGTCCAGGCGCCAGACGGGGATACCTTGCTGGACCCCGCATTCGAGGCGCGTTTTCAGGTACCCCGTTGCCCTCACTGCGACGGAGAACGATTAAAACCGGACGTGGTTTTTTTTGGCGAAAACGTCGCCCAGGCGACTGCCGCCAAGGCCATACGTTGTGTCGAACAGGCTGCGGGATTGCTGGTGGTGGGATCGTCGCTGATGGCTTACTCGGCCTTTCGATTGTGCCGCGCGATGGCTGAGCAAAACAAACCGCTGATTGCTATCAATCTGGGTAAAACCCGCGCCGACGATCTGCTGGATCTGAAAATCGAAGGCTCCTGCGAGCAGCTGTTGCCGCTGATCGCTGAACGCCTGATTCATAACGGCTCAAACCACACCTGAAAACCGCTCACCCAGCCGTTCATCCTGCAAGATGTCAAACAACGCCTGGGCCGCCGCCGATAACTCATGCCCCGGTTTGGTCAGCACGCCGATCGCCCTCATCACCGGATCGCGCAGGGTGATGCAGCGCGCGCCCAGCTCTTGCATCTGCCCGGCGCATAGCGCCGGCACCGCACTCACACCCAATCCACTGGCAACCATCCGCCCCACCGTCGCAAGCTGGTGACTCTCCAGTTCCACCGGGAGTTTCATATTGCGGGCCTGCAGGTGCTCCTCAAGCATGACGCGCACGGTCGAGGGCCTTTGCAAGGTAATGAACGGCAGTTTCAACAGGGATTCCCAGTCGGTCTCTGCGCAGTCGGCCAGCGGCGAGTCACTGGGGACCACGGCCACAAAGCGGTCGATGTATAGCGGTGTGAACGCCAGCGACGAACTCTGCTGCGGTTCGAAGGCAACCCCCAGTTCCACGTGACGATCGCGGACCATCTCCAGCACCTGCTCGTTGATCACGTCGTTCACCGTGACGTTGACGTTGGGGTAGCGCAAGCGGAAGGCTTTCAGAATCGACGGCAACAGATTACCGGCAAATGAAGGCATCGCCGCCAGAGTCACTCGACCCCGTTGCAGGGTAAACAGTTGGCGCAGTTCGTCCTCGGCATTGTCCCAGTCGGCAATCAATCGCCGAGCCAGCGGCAATAGCGCGTCACCTTCCGGGGTCAGTGCGACATTGCGCGTGGTGCGGCTGAACAGTCGGCCGCCCAGGCCTTCTTCCAGCGCCTTGATCGTCAGGCTGAGGGCCGACTGGGACAAATGCAGACGCTCGCAGGCCACGGCAAAACTGAGGCTTTGCGCCACGGCGAGAAATGCACGGATCTGCTTGACGGTCATCAGCGATGCCTCCGGGATTCGATTGTTTTATTTTATCTATCAATCAACCTTAAAAATCAACTTAACAAATAAATTATCCAGAGCAACACTCTGGCGCATACGGCTAGCCAGCCGCCAACAAACAATAAAAGAGGATGGTGCATATGGCAGGTTTCGATAAGCGCGTGGCTTCCTACGAGGAAGCGTTGGCCGGTCTGGAAGACGGCATGACCGTGATCTCCGGCGGCTTTGGTCTGTGCGGTATTCCGGAAAACCTGATCGCCGAGATCAAGCGCAAAGGCACTCGTGATCTCACCGTGGTGTCGAACAACTGCGGCGTCGACGGCTTTGGCCTCGGTGTGCTGCTGGAAGACCGGCAGATCCGCAAAGTGGTCGCCTCTTATGTCGGCGAAAACGCCCTGTTCGAGAAGCAACTGCTCAGTGGTGAAATCGAAGTCGAACTGACCCCACAGGGCACTCTGGCCGAGAAAATGCGCGCTGGCGGCGCCGGCATCCCGGCGTTCTTTACCGCCACCGGCTACGGCACACCGGTTGCCGACGGTAAGGAAACCCGCGAATTCAAGGGCCGTCCGTACCTGATGGAAGAGTCCATCACCGGCGACTTCGCTATCGTCAAAGGCTGGAAAGCTGACCACTTCGGTAACGTGATTTATCGCCACACCGCACAAAACTTCAATCCACTGGCCGCCACCGCCGGCAAGATCACCGTGGTCGAAGTCGAAGAAATCGTTGAACCGGGCGAGCTGGACCCAACGCAGATCCACACCCCTGGCATCTACGTGGACCGGGTCATTTGCGGCACCTTCGAGAAGCGCATCGAACAGCGCACCGTGCGCTCCTGATCCCCTTCCCTTCCAGCCCGAAGCTCTTGATAACAGAGCATGGAGAAAAACAATGGCTCTTACCCGCGAACAAATGGCTCAGCGCGTCGCCCGCGAAATGCAAGACGGCTTCTACGTGAACCTTGGCATCGGCATTCCGACCCTGGTCGCCAACTACATCCCTGAAGGCATGGAAGTCATGCTGCAATCGGAAAACGGCTTGCTCGGCATGGGCGCCTTCCCGCGCGAAAATGAAGTCGACGCCGACATGATCAACGCCGGCAAACAGACCGTTACCGCCCGCATCGGCGCGTCGATTTTCTCGTCCGCCGAGTCCTTCGCGATGATTCGCGGCGGCCATATCGACCTCACCGTGCTCGGCGCTTTTGAAGTCGACGTGCAAGGCAACATCGCCTCCTGGATGATCCCCGGCAAGATGGTCAAGGGCATGGGCGGCGCGATGGATCTGGTAGCCGGTGCCGAGAACATCATCGTCACCATGACCCACGCCTCCAAAGACGGTGAGTCAAAACTGCTGCCGCGTTGCAGCCTGCCGCTGACCGGTGCCGGTTGCATCAAACGTGTACTGACCGACCTGGCCTATCTGGAAATCCGTGACGGCGCGTTCATCCTCAAGGAACGCGCGCCCGGCGTCAGCGTCGAGGAAATCGTCAGTAAGACTGCCGGCAAGCTGATCGTGCCTGAGCACGTTCCAGAAATGCAGTTCAGCGCTTAATGAGGAGTGATCCTATGCAAGAAGTCGTCATTGTCGCCGCAACCCGCACTGCCATCGGCAGCTTTCAGGGTTCGCTGGCCAACATTCCCGCGCCGGAACTTGGCGCGGCGGTAATCCGTCGTCTGCTGGAGCAGACTGGCTTGAACCCCAGCGAAGTGGATGAAGTCATCCTCGGTCAGGTGCTCACCGCAGGTTCAGGCCAGAACCCGGCACGCCAGGCCTCGATCCTCGCCGGCCTGCCCCACGCCGTACCCGCGATGACCCTGAACAAAGTCTGCGGCTCGGGCTTGAAAGCCCTGCACCTGGGCGCCCAGGCGATCCGTTGCGGCGATGCGCAAGTGATCATCGCCGGCGGCATGGAAAACATGAGCCTGGCACCCTACGTCGTGCCGGCTGCCCGCACCGGCCTGCGCATGGGCCACGCTAAAATGATCGACAGCATGATCAGCGATGGCCTGTGGGATGCGTTCAACGATTACCATATGGGCATCACCGCCGAGAATCTGGTTGACCAATACAACCTCAGCCGTGAAGAGCAGGATGCGTTCGCCGCAGCCTCGCAGCAGAAAGCCACCGCGGCCATAGAAGCCGGTCGCTTTGCCGACGAGATCACTCCAATCCTGATCCCACAACGCAAAGGCGATCCACTGTCCTTCGCGGTCGACGAGCAACCTCGCGCCGAGACCACAGCAGCCTCGCTGGCCAAACTCAAACCGGCGTTCAAAAAGGACGGCAGCGTCACCGCCGGCAACTCCTCCAGCCTCAATGACGGTGCGGCAGCCGTCCTGCTGATGAGCGCCGACAAAGCCAAAGCACTGGGCTTGCCAGTGCTCGCCCGGATCGCCAGTTACGCCAATGCCGGTGTCGACCCGGCCATCATGGGCATCGCCCCGGTGTCGGCAACACGCCGCTGCCTGGAAAAGGCCGGCTGGAGCCTCGGCGAGCTGGACCTGATCGAAGCCAACGAAGCCTTCGCCGCCCAGTCACTGGCGGTCGGCAAAGAGCTGGAGTGGGACGCAAGCAAGGTCAACGTCAATGGCGGCGCGATTGCCCTCGGTCACCCGATCGGCGCTTCGGGATGCCGGGTGCTGGTGTCTCTGCTGCACGAAATGATCAAACGAGACGCCAAAAAAGGCCTCGCCACGTTGTGCATTGGTGGCGGTCAGGGTGTAGCGCTAGCGATCGAGCGAGCGTAAGTCCGCAAGCGTTCAACAGGTAAAGTCGGTATCCACGAAATCCGGCTTTGCCTGGCAACAAACCCGGCGCGATTTCGGTCGCGCCGGGCCTTATCCCCTCCCCCCTGTTCCAGGGGCATGTTCCGCCTTCGCTTACGCGCTCTCGATCATATCGAAGCCGCCAAAGATCATCCGTTGACCGTCGAAGAGTCGATCAAGCCGACCGTCGGCCATTTCCGGCCAATCAGAACAGGACTTGATAACTATGCTGATCAAGCGGCTGACGCATAGGGGCCGCATCGCAACCCACTGGACGCGCATTGGGAGATGAGACATGAAAATCGTGGTCATCGGCGGCACCGGTCTGATCGGGAGCAAACTCTGCAAGAACCTGCAAGATCTGGGACATGAAGCCTTGGCTGCGGCGCCCAGTACCGGCGTCAACACCATCACCGGTGAAGGGCTGCAGAATGCTTTACAAGGCGCCGACGTTGTCGTTGACGTGGCGAACTCGCCGTCATTCGACGACGCTGCCGTTCTCCAGTTCTTCGAAACGTCCACACGCAACCTCCTCGCGGCCGAGGCGGTCGCCGGACTCAAGCACCATGTCGCCCTGTCAGTCGTGGGCACCGAGCGGATGCTCGCAAGTGGTTACTTCCGGGCCAAAATGGCTCAGGAAAAACTTATCAAGGAGTCAGGCATTCCTTACACCCTCCTGCGGGCGACGCAGTTCTTCGAGTTCATCGACGCCATTTCGCACTCAGGCATTCAGGAAGGCGAGACCATCCGTTTGACCTCCGCTACTGTGCAACCGATTGCCTCGACCGATGTCGCGGCGGCACTGACGAAAATAGCCGTGCAACCACCCAGCAATCGGACCCTGGAAGTGGCCGGGCCTGAGCGTTGGCCGCTGGTCGAATTCGTGAGGTTGTTCCTGCAACACAGCAACGATTCGCGTAAAGCCGTCTCAGACGATACCGTTCCGTACTTCGGCGCGCCGATAAACGACCAATCGCTTACGCCGGGGAGCAACCCCATCATCGGCCCGACTCGCTTCGAAACCTGGCTCAAGAGCACCTAGCCCCAATCCTGACAAGCCAACGGCGCGGTATCTACACACTCATGATCATTCCCACGCTCCCGCGTGGGAATGCAGCCCGTGACGCTCTGCGTCACATCAAGAGCGGACGCAGAGCGTCCAGTGAGGCATTCCTTTGCTGCGCGTGGGAACGATCAATAAGCCAACGGCGTGGGCACCTGCAACCGGACTCGTCATTGTCCGTCCGCCCACCCCGGCTGGCGCTCAAACTCCTCGAAAAGTTCAAAAATGGTCGCCTTGACCTTTTGCACAGCATTGCTCTGCACGGCCGTGTCGGGCCAGCATAGAGATAGCTCACGCGTGAACAGCCGATGATCGATCCTGGCCAGCTTGAGCTTATGCTGATCAAGTTCAACATGAGCCGCCGCCCACGGCAGGATCGTGACACCCAGCTTTGCCAGAACGGCTGCGAACAACAAGTCCGTGGAGTTGGCTTCGAACTCAACCTCGCAGTGCAGACCGGCCTCCTGCAGTGCCGACTCGACTCGACTGCGAATCGTGTTCGGTGCACAGGGCAGAACCAGCGGCATCTTCGCCAAAGCGTCGATCGTCACGGGCTCATCCGGTATCGAAAACTGGGGCCACGCAACCAGATACAGCGTTTCGGTCAGCAGCCGCTGCGAGGCCACTCCACGGGTTTCGAGCGCATCGACAATCACAGCGAGAGCAACCCGCCCGACAGTGATCAGGCCTCCCAGGTCGGCGCTCGGTGCATCGATCAATTCCAGTTTGATACCCGGATAGCGACTGCGGATCGTGCGAGCGAGCGGAATCGCCAACATACGAGCAGTGCTCGACGGCATGCCGACCGATACCTTTCCCTGCGGGAATTCGGCGTCCTGACGCAGCAGTTCCCGAGTGCCGTCGGCCTGGCGCAGCAGCTCGATGGCATGCCGGTACAGCGTCTGGCCAGCCGCGGTGGGCACCACGCCCTGCACGCTGCGCTCGAGCAATTGCATGTCCATATCCCGTTCCAGATTGCGCATCTGTTGGCTGATCGCGGGCTGCGCGATATGCAGCGCTTCACTGGCGCGGGTGATATTGCCGCACTCAACCACCTTGATGAAATACCGCAACTGGCGCAGGTCCATGCGTACCTCCAAGCCATATAACTTTCCGATTGAATTAGAGGAATATCATATTTGAAGCTTATGAGATACGACGCCTAGACTCGTCTCACAACAAACGAAGCGCTAACGGCCGCAACAGCCACGCAGCGCTTCTATAGGCCTGATCAAGGTCAATGGGAGATCTTAATGTCTAGAGCATTAACAGCATCAGCAACGAGCGTGAAACCCATCAAAACGCCCCTGACCCGCGAGCAGATCCGCGGCTTCTGGACCGTCTACCTCGGATGGGTGCTGGATGGCGTGGATTCGGTGATCTTCGCCCTGGTTTTGATTCCTGCCATGACCGAGTTGCTCCCCAACTCGGGCATTACCCCAACCCCTGCCAATATCGCTATGTACGGTTCTGTCTTGTTTGGGCTGTTTCTGATCGGTTGGGGTCTGTCGTTTATCTGGGGGCCACTCGCCGATCGCTTTGGCCGGGTGAAGATGCTGGCAGCCAGCATTCTGGTCTACTCACTCTTTACCGGGGCAGCGGCGTTCTCGGAAAATATTTGGCAGTTGGCGGCGTTTCGGCTGATTGCCGGGATCGGCGTCGGCGGCGAGTGGGCACTGGCCGGCACCTACGTGGCCGAGAGCTGGCCGGAGGACCGGCGCAAGATGGGCGCGGGATACCTGCAAACGGGCTACTACTTCGGCTTTTTTATTGCTGCGTTGCTGAACTACACCGTCGGTGCAACCTATGGCTGGCGCGTCATGTTTCTGTGCGGCCTCGCGCCGGCAGCGGTGGCGATCTACACCGTGTTGAAGGTGAAAGAACCTGCCCAGACTCGCAAGGCGGCGCAGCACGTCGAACACTCCCACTCCCACTCCCCAACCGCATCCGCACACACGTCGTGGTGGGAAATCTTTGCACCGGCCTTTCGCCGACGCACGCTGACCAGCTCTGCCCTGGTCGGAGTCGCCATCGTCGGGTTGTGGGCCGGCTCGGTTTACGAAGCGACTGCCGTCGTGACACTGGCGACACGCGCCGGTATCGATCACGTCGGGGCGGTGCACCTGGCGTCGATTGGCGCGGCCGTGCTGTCGCTCAGTACCATCCTGGGCTGCCTCGTGGCGCCATGGCTGGCCGAACGACTGGGGCGACGGGTTGCGCTGGGCATCTACTTCGCCGGCATGGCCACGTCGATCGTCTTCGCGTTCGGCTGGGTGTTCTACATGGACAACGGCCTCAATCTGTTCATGGTGTCGTTGGTGTTCCTCGGCTTCTTCGGCGGTAACTTCGCGATTTTCTCACTCTGGCTGCCGGAGCAGTATCCGACCCGGATCCGCGCCACGGCGTTCGCCTTCAATGCCTCGGTCGGCCGCTTCATCGGCGCGGGCGTCAACTTCCTGCTGGCCGCCGCGATCCACTGGCACGGTTCACTGGGTACCCCCATCGCCTGGACTGCCGCAGCCTTCGTGATCGGCATTCTGATCCTGCCGTTTGCCGCTGAAACCCGTGATCAGCCGTTGCCGCAATAGCGCGTACCTGAAACAGCACCGTTCAAACATTCACTGGAGAATCGTATGCAAGCTTTGCAAGGCGTGAAGATCGTCGACCTGAGCCGTGCGCTGTCGGGGCCGTTCTGCACCATGGTGCTGGCGGACCTCGGCGCCGATGTGATCAAGATCGAGCCCGGCCCGACCGGCGACATGAGTCGGACCTGGGGCCCGTTCGACCGGGGCGTGAGCACCTACTATCTATCGTGCAATCGCAATAAACGCGGCATGTGCATCGACTTCCGCAATCCCCAAGGGTTGGCCACGATCCAGCGACTGATCGATGATGCCGACGTCGTGATCGAGAACTTCAAACCCGGCACCCTCGAAAGCATGGGGCTCAGCTATGACGTACTCAGCGCGCGCAATCCGCGGCTGGTCATGGGCAGCATCAACGCCTTTGGCGCCGACGGGCCGATGAGCAGCTGGCCAGGTTTCGACCAGATCGCCCAGGGCTACTCGGGGCTGATGAGCCTGACGGGTTTCGTCGATGGCGACCCGACCCGCACCGGCACGGCCATCGGCGACCTGACCTCGGGCATGTGGCTGGTGACGGCGGTATTGGCCGCCCTGCTGGAGCGCGAACGCACCGGGCACGGCCAGCACGTCAGCACGTCATTGCTGGCCAGCCTGGTCGGGTTGTTAAGTGTGCACGGTCAACGCTACCTCAGCCTGGGCGATGTCCCCCGCCGCACGGGCAACGCCCATTCAGTCATTGCGCCTTACGGCGTGTTCCAGACGCAGGACGGCCCGCTCAATCTGGCGCCGATCACCTCGGCCATGTGGGGACGTTTATGCGTGCTGCTCGATTTACCCACGCTACCGGACGACCCGCGCTTCGCGACCAATGAAGCCCGGGTCGCGCGGCGTGACGAATTGAAAGTCATCCTGGAAAGCCGTTTAAAAACCCGCAGCAAACGAGCGTGGACCGAACTGTTCATCGAGGCAGGCTTGCCCGCCGGCCCGATCAACACACTCGACGAAGTGTTCGACGACCCGCAGGTGCTGCATAGCCAACTGACCAAGACACTCATGCACCCGACACTCGGCGCACTGCGTCAGGTAGTGACCCCTGTGTTCAGCGCCACAGACGCAGCAGAACCTGCGCCTGGTGTCAGCCAGCGACCACCGCCTCTCCTGGGAGAACACACCCTCGAAGTACTGCGCGAAGCAGGTTTCGACGCTGCGTCGATCAACGCACTGCTGGCCGCGAAGGCCGTGTACCAGGACACAAACGATTCGCCAGCAATGGCTTCCGGACAATCAACAGGAACAGCACAATGACCCCGACGCAAACCTCTTCCGCCATCGTGACCGTTAACATTGTCGAGGAGCGAATCGGGCGGTTGGTCTTCAGCAACCCCACCCACCGCAACGCCCTCAGCGCACAACTGCTGATGGCCCTCGACGAAAGCCTCGCTGCACTGGCGTCACAACGCATCCCGGTGGTGATACTAGGCAGCGAAGTGGGCCAGCCCGTCTGGAGCGCCGGCCATGACATCCGCGAACTGCAACATGACCGCGACCCCATTGCCTATGGCAAGCCACTCGAACAGGTGTTGCGCCGCATCCGCGCCTACCCCGGCGTGGTGATTGCCATGGTCTCCGGCTCGGTGTGGGGAGGCGCGGTCGACCTGGTAATGAGTTGCGATATGGTCGTCGCGGATCGCAGCGCGAGCTTTGCGATGACTCCGGCAAACATCGGCTTGCCTTACACAACGAGTGGGCTGCTGCGCTTCTTCAACAACCTGCCGATTCACGTGTTGAAGGAAATGTTTTTCTGCGCGCAGAAGCTCGATGCAGAACGCGCAGAACACTTCGGTGTGGTGAACAGGCTGGTCGACGGCGATGCGCTGGAGGCAACTGCGCTTGAACTGGCACGCACGATTGCCGGCAAAGCGCCGCTGGCCATTGCGGCGGTCAAGGAGCAGTTGCGCATCCTCGAAGACCTGCAACCGATGCCCGTCCAGGCGATGGAACAGATCGCAGAACTGCGTCGACAGGCGTGTGAGAGCAGCGACTTTGATGAGGGGCTGGCGGCATTTGCAGAGCGTAGGCCAGCGGTGTTTTGCGGTAGGTAGGACACTCTTCAGCCTATACCCCGGTCGCCCTCGAGTTCGAATTCAGCTTGCAGCATCGCAACGAAAGCATCGCGTGCGGGGTGGTGCGTGGAATGCTCGTGCCAATAGAACAGGTTATCGATAGCCGTGAGCTCCGCAAATTCATAGCCGGCCCAACCAGCGCCCCGCCCGTATTGCGCCACACAGGGAGGCGTTGGTTTTCAGAAACACCGAATATGACGCTTCTACTCTTGGCAACCTCCCTGGAGCCCCCCAACCTGAGCGATCAGGTCGAGGTGGCCCACTTCAAGACCAGGTCCAACGCTCGCGTCACCTGAGGTCGAAGCGGTCAAGGTTCATCATCTTGGTCCAGGCTGCCACGAAGTCTTTCACGAACTTCTCCTGCGCGTCGGCGCTTGCATAGACTTCGGCCAAGGCCCGCAGCTGCGCATTCGAGCCAAAGACGAGATCGACACGAGTGCCTGTCCATTTGAGGTCGCCGGTTTTGCGATCGCGTCCTTCAAACTCTTCATTGACGTCCGAGACCGGCTTCCATTCCACGCCCATGTCGAGCAGGTTGGTGAAGAAGTCGTTGGTCAACGCCTCCGGCCGCTTCGTGAAGACCCCGTGCGGGGTTTGTCCGACGTTGGTGTTCAACACGCGCAGGCCGCCAATGAGCACCGTCATTTCTGGCGCGGTGAGTGTCAGCAGTTGCGCCTTGTCGATCAGTAATGCCTCGGCCGGTACGCGGTATCGGGTCTTGAGGTAGTTACGGAAGCCATCGGCGATGGGTTCGAGAAACCCGAAAGATTCCACATCCGTCTGTTCCTGGGTCGTGTCCATCCGCCCTGGTGTGAAAGGCACCGTGACGGTATGACCGGCATTTTTCGCCGCCTGTTCGACGCCAGCGCTACCGGCCAGCACGATCAGATCCGCCAGCGATATTTTCTTGCCGCCAGCCTGCGCGCTGTTGAACTCGCTCTGGATTTTCTCGAGGGTCGCCAGCACCTTCGCCAGTTGCTCGGGCTGGTTGGCCGGCCAGTCCTTCTGCGGGGCCAGGCGCAGGCGCCCACCGTTGGCGCCACCACGCTTGTCGGAGCCTCGGAAGGTGGAAGCCGCCGCCCAAGCAGTTGATACAAGCTGCGAGACTGTCAGGCCACAGGACTGGAGCTTGCCCTTGAGTGCGGCGATGTCGCTGTCGTTGACCAGGGCATGGTCGACCGCCGGGATGGGGTCTTGCCACAGGAGTTCTTCGTTCGGCATTTCCGGACCGAGGTAGCGCGAGAGCGGCCCCATATCGCGGTGGATCAGCTTGAACCAGGCGCGGGCGAACGCGTCGGACAACTGATCGGGATTCGCCAGGAAGCGCCGTGAAATCGGTTCATAGATCGGGTCGAATCGCAGGGACAGGTCCGTGGTCAGCATGGTCGGATTACGCCGCTTGGACGGGTCGTGAGCATCTGGAATGATGCCGGCGCCAGCGCCGTTTTTCGGCGTCCACTGGTTAGCACCCGCCGGGCTCTTGGTCAGTTCCCACTCGAAGCCGAACAGGTTCTCCAGGTAATTGTTGCTCCACTTCGTGGGTGTCGTGGTCCAGGTCACTTCCAGGCCGCTGGTGATCGTGTCGCCGCCTTTACCGGTGCCGAAGGTGCTTTTCCAGCCCAGGCCCTGTTCTTCGAGGCCGGCGGCTTCGGGCTCGGCCCCCACATTGGACGCAGGCCCGGCGCCGTGGGTCTTGCCGAAGGCGTGGCCGCCGGCGATCAGTGCCACGGTTTCTTCGTCATTCATCGCCATGCGAGCGAAGGTTTCGCGGATATCCACTGCAGCAGCGACCGGGTCCGGGTTGCCCTCCGGACCTTCCGGGTTGACGTAAATCAGGCCCATTTGCACCGCGGCGAGCGGTTTCTCCAGGTTGCGTCCGCCCTCGGTACGGCTCTCCTCATTTTCCCCCGGCTCAGCAACGAGTGGGCCTTCTCCGGGTTCTTGCATGGCTTCTTTGTCTTTACCATAGCGGGTGTCGCCTCCCAGCCACTTGTTTTCGGAACCCCAGTAGACGTCCTCATCCGGTCCCCAGACGTCCGGACGACCTCCGGAAAAACCAAAGGTCTTGAAGCCCATGGACTCCAGCGCGACGTTGCCGGTGAGGACGATCAGATCAGCCCAGGAGATGCTACGACCATACTTTTGCTTGATCGGCCAAAGCAGTCGGCGCGCCTTGTCGAGGCTGACGTTATCCGGCCAACTGTTGAGCGGCGCGAAGCGTTGCTGACCGGAGCCGGCACCACCCCGCCCGTCACCGGTGCGGTACGTGCCTGCGGCGTGCCAGGCCATGCGAATAAAGAACGGCCCATAGTGACCGAAGTCCGCTGGCCACCAGTCTTGCGAATCGGTCATCAGCGCATGCAGGTCTTGCTTGAGCGCCTCAAAGTCCAGGCTTTTGAACGCTTTGGTGTAGTTGAAGCCCTCGTCCATGGGATCGGACAGGGACGAGTGCTGGTGCAGGATCTTCAGATTGAGTTGGTTCGGCCACCAGTCGCGGTTCGTCGTACCACCGCCAGCGGCGGCGTGATTGAACGGGCATTTCGATTCAGTTGCCATGTGTGAGCTACCTTTGGTCGTATTCATCCGGCTATTCGGCCCGGTGTGGGCGCGCAATAGCGACGAGCGAAATCAATGACATAAGCTGCAGGGCCAACAGTTCGATCAATTGATCGTCGTGGTCACACGGGAAATCCGGACAGCGGCAATCGAGTTGCCAGCACGGTGGCCCACGGCAAGCCTAGTACGCTTCTGACTTATTCGTATCTCTTTCAGGTCTCAACCGGCCAGCTTACGCCAGCACTCCATTAAGGTTAGACCCCTGTAAAGAAGTCAGCTAATAGGTGGAGTGTTCGGTCTTGATAGGCCTAGTCTTTTACCTGACACCTAAGGATGGAATAGAGCTGTTACGTGACGTACACCTGCACGGGAGAGGACCAGACCATGAATAAGCGCCCGCGCCGCACGGCCATCCACGAAGCTGGCCACGCCCTGGCCTTTTGGTGGAATGATCAGCACATAGAGCGCGTCATCGTGCGCACCAAGACAGAAGCCTTCACCGGTCCAATGATTGATCTGCGCGGCAACCCGCAAAACGTAGAGGGATTGGTAGAGGCTGATTACTGTGTCCAGCACCCATCCTTCGATGCCCCCGGGATTGCTGAATACCTGCCCTCTATGGTCGAGTCTATTGAGCGCGACCTTCTCCATTGCTTCGCCGGCCCCGTGGCCGAAGCCGTCTACAGGCACAGCAAATCTGACAAATTCATCAGCGGCAGCGGTTGGGGTGACCGGCGCCGAGGTAACGAATTGATAAGTTTGCTGCCCGCCCGAAAGCTACTCGACGCCGAATCCCAGGCAATCGCCCGGTCCAGCTGTCTGGTGCGTCGTTACTGGCCCGCTGTCACCGCTGTGGCGGATCTTCTACAAGAGCACGGCACGGTTAACGGGGAAGCTATAACAGCGCTGCTGTGCGAAATCACCGGGGAGTCACCTACGCGGCTCACTAATGACCTGGCATCCCTCGACACGCGACGCAACAAGCGGTGGACTGCAGCCCACGCCAAGCTACTTTTTAGCAAGGCCCAGCAATCGTCTGACCGAACTGACGGTGACGGTCCATCAGCTCAATCCTGAAAAAACAAAGGGTGCCTCCAAGCGCCCCCATGCCATTGTCAGTCATCAAACGGTGGCGCCCTGCCCTCGGTTCCCGACCGGGAGCGCGGCGCCTGCAAAGTTGCCATTATCATTTGTCGTCCATCTTCGTTGACGATGGTGGCCGACGCTCAGTGCTCTCTTCCGCGTTGGGCGCTTCTGGAAAACTCCCTGGCGTGAACACGTGGGTCTGCAAGTCGCTGGCATCGACTTCGGTGACACCATGAACCGAACGAGCCAGACCAATGGCTTGGTCACACTGCCTATGGGTGTTAACGCGGCCGCTCAACACCACCCTGCCCGCATAGGTTTTGACATTGATATGCAGGCCAAGGGTTGGTTCGGAAAATGCCAGGGCCGACTTCACCCTGGTGGTAATCCATGCGTCATGAACGGCTGTTTCCAGATCATGAGAGTAATGCTGGAAGGAATGAAGTTTCATGGCTGAACCCTCTCTCGTGTAATCAGATGTACTGTCCGTCCCATTTGCTGTGCTGCCCTTTGCCTGTCAGGCGAGCGTTATGGATAGCTGATTCGTTTGGGAGTGCTCGCCACTCAAACATGGGCACACATTAATTATAGTGCGGCCATTGCCTGCGGTCAGAGCGCTGGCCTCGGTGCTTAACCTCTGGCTAAAGGGATTTGCCTTGTAGAGGCTCTAGCGCCGCAATTGTGTTTAAAATGCCGCCCTTTCAAATTGCCGACCCTGCCCGATGAATCCTGACGCGCTGTCCACCCTGCATCACCATTTGCTGACGGCCCTGGCGGCTGCTCCCGAAGAAACCCGTCGCCTGTTTCACGGCCGGGGCCGATGCTGGCCGGGTCTGGAGCAACTCACTGTCGACTGGATGCAGGGTGTGGTTCTGGTCTCGCTGTTCAAGGAGCCTGAGCAGGCGCAGCTGGAGGCCTTGAAGCGGCTACTGATGGAGATTACCGAGTCGCCTGCGTGGCAAGCATCCAACGCTCATACGTTACTGCTGCAACACCGGTATCTGCCGCAAAGCTCTACTGAATGGCTGCTGGGGGAAGCGATTGAAGAATGGACGCTCACCGAGGGCGGCCTGCGCTATCGGGTGGACCTGGGCAAGAAACAGAATAATGGCCTGTTTCTCGACATGCGCTACGGCCGCGATTGGGTGCGGGCCAATGCCCACGGCAAACGTGTCTTGAATTTGTTCGCCTATACCTGCGGGTTTTCGGTTGCCGCCATCGAGGGCGGTGCGGATCACGTGGTCAATCTGGACATGTCCCGCGCGGCCCTGAGCCGTGGGCGCGACAATCACAGGCTCAACGGACACGACCTGAGCAAAGTGAGCTTTCTCGGTCACGACCTGTTCAAGTCCTGGGGCAAGGTGATAAGCAGCGGACCGTACGATCTGGTCATCATCGACCCGCCTTCTTTTCAGAAAGGCAGTTTTCTGCTGACCAAAGACTACCAGCGCGTGTTGCGCCGCCTGCCGGAGCTGCTGAGCAGCCATGGCACCGTACTGGCCTGCATGAACGACCCGGCCATAGGCTCGGACTTTCTCATCGACGGCGTAACCCGCGAAGCCCCGAGCCTGCACTTCGAACAACGCCTGGAAAACCCGCCGGAATTTGCCGACGCCGACGCTGAATGCGGCTTGAAGGCGCTGGTATTCAGACAGGGTGATAGACCGCTGATTGCTGGCCCCACTGAAAAAGCTGGCGCCTGACAAATCGCTATGTATTGGTTTTCAGCTTGGTCCACAGGCGAGTACTCAGTCGTGCGATTGCAGCGGGGAGATCCTCTACGATGAACAGCTTGTCCAGCACACTTTTCTGTGGGTATATCGCCAAATCCTGCTTCACGGACGGAATAACATACGCATCCGCCGCACTGTTGGGGTTAGCGTAATGAATGCTGTTGCTGATATTGGCAATGACTTGAGGCGTCAACAGGTAATTCATGTATGCGTAGGCATTCTTCTCGTGAGGCGCGCTCTTTGGCATGACCACCATGTCGAGCCATAGGGTAGATCCTTCGTCTGGGATCGAATAGGCGATTTCGATCCCGTTGTTTGCTTCCTTGGCACTGGCGGCAGCTTGCACAACGTCGCCATTGAAGCCAATCACCGCGCAGATATTGCCATTAGCCAAGTCACTGACGTACTTGGAGGTGTGGAAATACTGGATGTAAGGTCTGATCTTAAGCAACGCCTGCTCGGCTTTAGCGTAATCCGCCGGATCGTGGCTATGGTGGGGCAGTCCCAGATAATTCAGGGTGATCGGCAGGATCTGTGTAGGGTTATCAATAATCGCCACGCCGCACTGACTCAGCTTCTTGATGTTGTTCTCATCAAAAAACAGGCTCCAGGAATGAGTAACATCCGTGCTGCCGAATATCGCCTTGATTTTCTCGACGTTGTAGCCAATACCCGCAGTGCCCCACATGTAGGGATAACCGTACTGGTTGCCTGGATCATTGACCTCGAGTTTTTTCATCAACGCGGGGTCAAGGTTTTTCCAGTTGGGCAACTGACTTTTATCGAGCTTCTGAATAGCCCCTGCCTTGATCAATCTGGACAGAAAATGGTTCGAAGGACTCACCACGTCATAACCGGTATTACCGGTCATCAGCTTCGATTCCAGTACTTCGTTACTGTCGTGAATGTCGTAAGTCGCCTTGATCCCCGTTTCCTTGGTGAAATTGATCAAGGTGTCGTCAGCGATGTATCCGCTCCAGTTAGAAATGTTGACCTGTTCGGCAGCGTAAGTGACTGCCGAAAACGTCGTGAGTAATACCGCCAGAGAAATAGTATTGACGCGCATGTTCGATCACCTTCTTTTGAAGAGCTTTTATTCTTTTGTGGCTTTCTGGATTTCTTATTCTTTTGCGGTTTTCTAGATTTCTGTTCTGGCCCTGACCGCCTCCACGCGCATTCGAAGCATGGCGCCGATATCGAGTAATGGTCGGGGTGGGAGCCAGCCAGGCTGAGCCCTTTGCATGACCGACGCCAATATTGGCGAACTGACACCCGATGCCAGTTCGGCGAGCAGCCGCCCCCAAAGGGTGCCGCGCGCGACGCCTGATCCATTGCATCCGGCCACGGCAAACAGCCCCTCTTCGACCTTGGCAAAATACGGTTGTCCGGAGCGCGAGGCGCTCAGATGACCGGTCCAGGTGTATTGAATATCCTGCTCGGTCAACCACGGAAAACGTCGCTGCAAACCCAGCACATGGTGTTTTCTGCGGAGCAAGAGATCACTGTCGGACAAATCCCGAGAGCGGTATTCGGCGGTGTTACGGATCATCACGCGACGATCCGGGGTCAGTCGCACCGTGGCTCCGAGTGGACGGGTGGACAACACGCCCCAGGGCTCCACGCCGCCGATCGTTCGAAACTCCTCGTCGCTCAGTGGCCGAGTCAGGCTGGCGCTGAGTTCCATGGGAAACGTTGCGCTGTCATCTATTCCCGCACGTGGGATGAAGGCGTTCAGGCAAACCAGGACCTGCTTCGCCTCAATACTTCCCTCGATACCCTTGGCGCGAAGACGTCCTTTATCCAAACGCTCAAGGCCAGTGATATCGGTGTTTTCGTAGAGGGTCACATTCTGGGGCAGCGAATCCAGCAATCCCTTCACGTATTTGGCTGGTTGAAGCAATGCGTTTCCATTACCACACCAGATCGCGGCTTGGTAATGCCCGGTTCCCAGTTTTTGTTTCAGCTGTTCACCTTCCAGAAATTGCGCAGATGCACCCACTGCTCGTAGCGTTTCCAGTTTGGCCTCGACGTGAGTCAGCTTGCCTGGATCGCTAACGGCGAAGAAATAGCCGGAATCCCTGAAGTCGCACTCGATGCCGTGACGAGCAATGCGCTTACGGACTTCCTCACTGGCAACACGTGAAATCGACGTATCCACTTCAAAACCAGCGAACCCCTGATTGCCTAAAAGCTCATCATTGCCCGGATGTTCGTGGCCCACCACGAATCCGGAATTGCGCGCCGAAGCCCCCTGCGCCGCTCGCTGTCTGTCGACGATCACGATGCGTGCCTGAGGGTGCATTTCAGCGAGCGTATGAGCGGCACACAGTCCGGTGATACCGGCACCTACGACCAGCCAATCCGCTTTTTCCGCGCGGCTCAGCCGACCGCGACTTGATGAACTTCCAGCTTGCGCAATCCAGCCACATACATTCTTCACGCATCACCTCATTTGACTGTCGTTGCGGGCTAGCCAAAAAAAGCACTACCCTGCGAGCCGCCTCTATCCAAAGCAGAACTACATGCAGTAATCGCATGGGTGGTTTGAGATGGCGGTAGCTAGAGCTGGAATCTATAAGGTCTTTGGTGATACAACCAACGTTATAAAATCATTGAGCCATTCTGAAAACGCATGGATAAAATTCGCCACGTTCCCTCTCTTCAGGCCTTGCAGGCACTGGTGGAGGTCTCTGATTCAGGCAGCTTCACTCAGGCGGCGCAAAAGCTCTGTTTGACCCAAAGCGCAGTGAGCCGAAAAATCCAGCAGTTGGAGAGTCACTTCGGCGTACCGATGTTCGTGAGGAGCAGCCGTAGTATCCGACTGACCCCAGAGGGCGAACAGGTTCTTGGCAGCGCTCGGAATATCCTGGAGCAATTGAAGACACTCGAGGATCGGCTTTCTCCACAGAAACGCCCCTTCCGCATACGCATGCATGTGTCGCTGGCGGTTCGCTGGTTGCTACCGAAGTTGAGCGACTTCTACCGGCGTCACCCGGACATTTCCCTGTCGATCGAGACCGTTGCGACGGAGATCGTCGAGCCGGCCAGCGACAGCGACGCCTACATCCTCTATCTGCCCGAGCCGTCCAGTGACCCAGCCTGCCTGACCCTGTTCGAGGAAGCGCTGGTTCCGGTGTGCGCCCCCGGCCTGGGCAGCGCAACCCAGCCACTGGAATCGGTGGAGGATCTTGTACGCTTCCCCCTGCTCCATCGTTCGGCGGACAAGCAAGCCTGGATTGATTGGCTGGCAGCCAATGGCGCCAAGTCGTTGGAGGACTATCGGCACATCCCCTTCAACCTCGACGAGTTGGCGCTCGATGCAGCGGCGCGAGGCCTGGGAGTGGCCATGACCGACATGACCCTGGCAGAGGAGTCTATCGATCGCGGTGTGCTCATCGTTCCCTTTGGCCGCCCGCTGAAAACCAGAGGGATTTACTCGCTGTGCCCGCAACCCTCAGCCGCCTCTCATCCGGCGTGCTCGCTGATCATGCAATGGTTCGCCCAGCAGGCCGAACAGGACGAAGGCGCACGCTGACCTGCAAGCGCCGGCTCGCACGGGCATCCAATTTATATATGTAACCAGGCCAGAGTGCCCAGCACTACACTGACTCCTGCCGCACTATACGCGACCCTTTTTAGCCATTCCTTGCGCGTCAACAAGGTAATCGCCGCCAGCGAAATAGCAATCTGAATGGCTGTCATCGCCTGGGCCCAGCGGTGATGCTGATGCAATGCCAATTCTGACTTTTCATCCCACTCGCGAGCTTCCATCTCGAGGGCTTCTGCTTTTATGCGCACCACTTCTTTTTGATCTTTATAGCGCTGCGCTTCGGCGGCGTAGTGCGCGGCATCGAGGCCAGGGATATGGATCGCCAGTTCAGACAGGTTTTGTCGGCTGGATTTGGCCTGGTAATAATTCCACTGGTTGGAGGCTTCGGTTTTCTTGATGGCGGCGTTGTTCTTGTCCATTGCAGCTTCGCTCTCTGTGGAGCCCGCCTGATAGCTGAGCAAGGCGCCTATGGTCGCCATGATCGCCGTCATCACCGCTATCTTGCTGGCGAAATTGTCGCCGTGGGAATGGGCATTTTTGGTGGCGTGCTCCACATGTTGTTCGTGCGGGCTGGGAACTTCGAACGCTTCAGACATGGCCTTTGATCTTTGGGAATGAACAAGTGTCGAAGTGTAAAGGTAGTCATCGTTAAAGGCTCTATATCAATGGATAACCATCGAGTCGAGGTGACGAACTGCTGGTTTTTGAATCGTGCTCGCTCGGCTGGAGTCTTCCGCTGGTCATGGGCAACCTTCCGGTCGGAGCGTACGACCCTGATCGTCTGGTCAATCGATTCAGAATGACTGGACTCGCCGTCATACCGAGCAAGGATGCGCAATTTGCGCTTTTGAATCTGCATTTATCCCGGCTGGGCTGGGGAAATCCTATGATTTTTTTGCACAACACACCGGATTTTTTGAGCATTTTTATTTGATTTTTGCATGCCTATACTCGATTCAACCGCTTGGTCATGAACCAGGTCAGTCCCGACAAAAATAAACAAGGGCACCCACCGTGAAGCCATCCATGCTCGCCGCCGTCTCCCCGCTATCAGGTACCCGCACGGGTCTCGGGAGACTCCAATGAATAGCAACTGCCAACCCTTCCTCGCCGCTCGAGACTTCCTGCTGGCCCACCGTACCGACTACGCCACTGCCGTGCGTGACTTTCGCTGGCCGCAGCTGAGCGAGTTCAACTGGGCGCTGGACTACTTCGATGCCATGGCCGAGGGCAATCAGGCCAACGCCCTGTGGATAGTCGAAGAAGACGGTAGCGAACAGCGCTACAGCTTCCAGCAACTGGCCTCGCGCTCCAACCAGGTGGCCAACCACCTGCGTGCCCTCGGCGTGCGCCGCGGCGAGCGCATCCTGCTGATGCTCGGTAACGACATCGCCCTGTGGGAAACCATGCTGGCCGCCTTCAAACTTGGCGCCGTGGTCATCCCCGCCACCGCCCTGCTCACCCCCGATGACCTGGGCGACCGCATCGAACGCGGCCAGGTTCGCCACCTGGTGGTCGGCAGCGCTCATGTGGACAAGTTCGTCGGCCTGGGTAAAGGCTGCAGCCGCATCTGCGTGGGTCCCGCCCCCGCCGACTGGACCCCGCACAGCGCCGCCAGCGAATATTCCGAGCAGTTCGAAGTCGAGGGCCGCACGCTGGCCACCGACCCGATGCTGCTGTACTTCACCTCTGGCACCACCTCCAAGCCGAAGATGGTGCTGCACAGTCACCAGAGCTACCCGGTCGGCCACCTTTCGACCATGTACTGGATCGGCCTGCAGCCGGGCGACCTGCACCTGAACATCTCGTCACCGGGCTGGGCCAAGCACGCCTGGAGCTGCCTCTTCGCGCCGTGGAACGCCGGCGCCTGTATCTTTATCCACAACGTCGCGCGCTTCAGCGCTTGCGCGCTGCTCGGCGCTCTGGAGCGATACGGCGTCACCAGCCTGTGCGCCCCGCCCACCGTGTGGCGCATGCTGATTCAGGAGGATCTGGCCGGTATCAAGGAACGCCTGCGCCTGCGCGAATTGGTAGGCGCCGGTGAGCCGCTCAACCCGGAAATCATCGAACAGATCCAGCATGCCTGGGGCCTGCCGCTGCGTGACGGCTTCGGTCAGTCGGAAACCACCGCTCTGGTCGGCAACACGCCTGGCCAGCTGCTCAAGGCCGGTTCCATGGGCCGTCCACTGCCGGGCTACCAGGTGACCATGCTCGACCTCGACGGCGTACCCGGCAATGAGGGTGAAGTAGCCCTGCCGCTGGACGTGCGTCCGCTCGGCTTGATGCTGTGCTACGAGGACAGCCCGGAAAAAACCGCCGAAGTGATGCGCGACGGCTACTACCGCACAGGCGACACTGCGCAGATCGACGCGGATGGCTACATCACCTTTGTCGGCCGCGCCGACGACGTGTTTAAAGCCGCCGACTATCGCATCAGCCCCTTCGAGCTGGAAAGCGCGCTGATCGAGCACCCGGCGGTGATGGAAGTGGCCGTGGTGCCAAGCCCGGACCCGCTACGCCTGGCGGTGCCCAAGGCGTTTCTGATCCTGGCCCATGGCGAACCCGGGAGCGCAGAGCTGGCCGCCAACATCCTCGCCTTCGCCCGCGAGCACCTGGCGCCCTACAAGCGGGTGCGGCGCATTGAGTTCGTCACCGAGCTGCCCAAGACCATCTCCGGGAAGATCCGCCGGGTAGAACTGCGGCAGATGGAAGTGCAGCGCCGCCAGAGCGATGCACGCGGCCCGCAAGAGTACTTCGAAGAAGACTTCCCGCAGCTCAAGGGCTGAACCCGGGCCAGTACGCCGACCGGTCATACATTAAATCAATGACCATTGTGAGACCGTGCCTGGCAGTCGCTCCAGACCTTGCGCATCAGATCCTTAAGCATCAGCGCCTCGGCCCAGCGATCGGTGATGTCGCCTCCGTCGGCACCGGTGATGGCATAGGGTGGCGGGCCGAGTTCGCAGGTGAAGGACAGGCTGGCAGGTGTGTTCGGTCGGGCCAGCCAATCCTCGATCCCATAGCGCCACCAACCCAGGAAACGCTCCAGCCAGGGTCGATGCTGGGAGAAACTCAGGGGCACCTGGACCTGTTCGCAGCTGGCGACCCGACCATGAAAGCCCCAGCTGTGGCGCAGGATGGTATGGATCTGTTCGTCGTCCTCGGCAGCGGCCGGCTCTGGCAGTTCGCGGCCCACGACATAGTGGGACAAATCGGCCAACAGCTTGAGATCGGGCATTTCAGCGAGAATATCGAGAGTGAACAACAGGTCGCTAGTGAGGCGATAACGGTGGGTTTCCAGCAGGACCGGAAAGTCCACCTGCTCGGCCAGGCGCTGCCAGCCTTCGATCAGTTCAATGGCTTGCGCCAGCGTGCGCGGCCGGACGTCCGCTTGCAGCGTGAGGTGGTGGCATCCGTAGCGGGAGGCGACATCGATCGCTGCCGCCAGATCATCCACGGTGCGGGGGAACACTTGACCTTCGATTTGCAGGCCCTGGGCCTTGGCGGCCCCGCTCAGGCGTGCGGCCTGTGGCGCGACCCAGAAATGGTCGGTGATCCCGTCGAAGCCGGCGGCGGCGACTTTCTCCAGTTGCGCTTCAATGGAAAGGTCGCATTGGCCACGGTGATCTTGCATGGCCCACAAGGACTGAAACACCAGGAATTCGCGCATGTCAGTTCCTCAACAATTGTTTGAGCGATACATCGGCATCGGCTAAAGCGACCACCGAGAGGGGGTTATGGTTGGCGATCAGCCGTTCGCACAACTTGATGTCCTTGGCGACGCTATTGCCCTGGCCCCAGCCGCAAGCCCCTAGCAGGCGTTGTTCGGCATCGAGGTAGAACAACAGGAAACCGCCACCCGGGGTTGTCCGGCTCGCCGTCGGTTCGGTGTTTGCGATTACGCCCACGGTTTGCAGCCCCCAGTCGTACTGATCGGACCAAAAGCCGGGAATGACCTCGAAGGGCAGCTCGCCGCCCATCAGATTCAGGGCCGCGTGACGGCCCTGGGTTTCGGCGTTGCGCCAGGTTTCCTGACGCTGGAAAACCCCTTGCGGGTGCAACCGAAACTCACAGACATCGCCCGCTGCAAAGATGTCCGCCGCGCTGGTGCGCAGCTGGGCATCGACGCGGATGCCCTGGCCAACCTCGAGCCCGGCGGCCGTAGCCAGTTCAATGTTGGGTTGCATGCCGATGCCTACCACCACCAGGTCGCAGGGCAACAACTGGCCGTCGACCAGTTGCACGGCCTTGACGCGAGTGCTGCCCTGCACGGCCTCAATGGCCACGTTCAGCCGGACATCCACGCCCTGGCTGCGATGCAATTCCAGCAGGACGCTGGACAGCCGCTCCGGCAGGACGCGACCCGCCAGGCGCGGCCCGGCCTCGAGCAAGGTCACGGTGCAACCCAAGGCTCGGGCGGTCGCGGCGACTTCGAGGCCGATAAAGCCGCCGCCGATGATCACCAGACGGGCGTCGGGGCGCAGCGAAGCACGCAATGCCAACGCCTCATCATGAGTTCGCAGATAAAGCACATTCAGCAGATGCTCGGGCACTGAGGGCAACAGTCGCGCCCTGCCCCCGGTCGCGAGCAACAGACGGGCGTACTGCAACCAACTGCCGTCGGCCAACTGCAATCGATGCTGCTGCGGATCCAGGCATTTCACCGGATTGCCGGCCAGGTGCTCGATGTCCAGTTCGGCGAGCTGAGCGGTATCGCACAGGCTGCAGCCCGCCAGATCAACCGTGCCCTGCAACAGTCCCTTGGACAGTGGCGGACGTTCATAGGGAGGATGGGGCTCATCGCCTATCAGAATCAGGCGACCGCGATAACCTTCGCCGCGCAGGGTCAAGGCCGCGCGACCACCCGCATGCCCGGCACCAACGATAACCAGTGGATCGTTGTCAGAACTCATGGCACAGACTCCGTGCAATTAAACCGTAATAGCGAGCAGAACACGGCCCGCCTCGACCCGGACCTGATAGGTCTTGAGGTTGACGCACACCGGTGCGCCAAGGGCTTTACCGGAGCGGTAGTCGAAACGCCCGTTGTGCTTGGGGCACTCGATGACATGCTCCATCACCAGGCCATCGGCGAGGTGGATGGACTCGTGGGTGCATAGGCCCGCCGTGGCGAAGAACTCGCTGTCGGCGGAGCGGTAGACGGCGTAGGTGTGCTGACCATGGTCGAAACGAATGACATCTTCTTCGTTTATATCGCCCACGGCACAGACATCGATCCATTGATCGGTCATGGCGTTTTCTCTTGTAGGGGTGCAGTCAGGAAGGTGTCAGCCGGGTATTGCTTCAGGTTGCGCCTGGACGCTGGCGGCGGGCTCTGCGCGCTGTGGCAGAGGGCGACGGATGAAATACGTCGGGTCTTTGCGCTGCTTCCAGATGGTCGGGAGGATTTCCCTGAAGGCCTCGAACAGGCTGGTGTACGGCGGCGGGCAGTCGTGACGGATCTCTTCGTGAAGCTGCGCCAGCGCGTGAAAAGGCACCATCGGGTACATGTGGTGTTCGAGGTGATAGTTCATGTTGAGGTACAGAAAACGCAGCAGCGGGCCCATGTAAATCGTGCGGCAGTTGCTGCGGTGATCGAGCACATCCTCGGCCAGGCCGACATGCTGGGTAAGGCCGAACAGGTAGGACAGCCAGCCGCCGTACAGGGTCGGCAGGCCGATAAACATCAGCGGCAACCAGCTCTGCAGATAAAGCGCAGCCCCCACGGTCAACCCATAAATCACCAGCCAAATGCGCGCAGCCGTAAAGACCTTGGGCCACTCGGATTCGGGGATAAACGTCTGCTCTTCTTCAGCCATCCGGCCTGTCGCATGCCGGCAGACTGACCACATGGTCGTCAACGCGTAAGGCATCCTGAACAGACTCAGCACCATCATGACCAGGCGTGGCGGACGCGGCTCGACGATCTCTGGATCGCGGCCGACGATGATGGTGTCGGTGTGGTGCCGGGCGTGACTCCAACGCCAGACATGGGGTTCGAACATGAACATGAAGCTCGACAATTGGTAGACCGCATCATTCATCCAGCGGGTTTTGAATGCCGTGCCGTGACCCGTTTCGTGCCAACGGGCATTGGACGCCGTGCCGTAGAGCAGCCCATAGGCGAAGAAGAACGGAATGCAGGCCCAGGAGCCCCAAAACCAGTAACCGCCGAACCCGGTGACGACCATCGCCAGCAGCCAGATCGCGGTATCACGCAAGGCCGGACCATCGCGGCGCTGCATCAATTCTTTCAAGCGTTTACGGGGAATGGGCGATTGGTGCCAACTGGCCGATACCAGGCCTTTTTGCGCCGCTCTGGCGGCTTCGGGACCGGTCAATCGATAATCCCGAGGCATGGGTTTGCCGGGGGTTTCAAAGGCTGCGTTTTGTTCGGGCATTTTATTGTTCTCCGCAAGCTTGATAGTTTTAGGCACTTGCTTCGATGCGGGATCACATCGCTGGAGAAAATATAGAGAGCGTAGAAATCACCCTCAAGCCCTTGAATACATTCCCTATCAAGCTATCATCCAGGCCCAGCAAGGCTTGATAGTTTTCTATCAAGGCGTTTCCGGGACCCGCCATGAACAACAATAAACGCCCAACCATCGCCACTGTTGCCGAGTACGCTCGCTTGAGTGTCGCCACCGTGGACCGGGTGCTCAACGCCAGGGCTCCGGTCAATCCGGCAACCGCCGAGCAGGTATTCCAGGCAGCCGAAGCGGTCGGTTATTTCGCGGCCAGACTGATCGGTCAGCGGATCCGCGAACGTCGTCCCAGCTATCGTTTCGGCATCCTGTTGCTCGGCACCGCCCAGGCCTTCTATGCCAACGTTGCCGCCGCCATCACCGAGGCGGCGCAGCGTCAGGCCGGCGCCAACCTCAGCTGCCAATTCGAGTACGTCTTCGATCGCACACCCAGCGCCATCATTGCCCAGATCGAACAACTGGCGGTGCAGTGCGATGGCCTGGCGGTGGTCAGCTTCGCTCACCCGCTAATCAATGCCACCATCGCTCAGATCAGAGAGGCGGGAGTTCCGGTGATCGCCCTGCTGTCCGACATCCATGAGGCCGCGCATGAGCCTTACGTCGGTCAGGATAATCATGAGGTCGGACGCACCATGGGCTGGCTGATGGCTCACACCTGTGGTGCACGCAAAGGCAGCATCGGGGTACTGCTCGGCGGCCACCGCTTTCTCGGCCATCAGGCTCGGGTCGAGGGGCTGCGCAGTTACCTGACGGAGCGCGCACCGGGGCTACGGCTACTCGAAGCGGTGATCAACCTGGACAACTGTGACGTCTCCGAAGAGGCGACGCTGGAACTCCTGGCGCGCCATAACGACTTGCGGGGTCTGTGCGTGGTCGGAGGTGGCGGCGACGGAATCATCAGTGCCCTGTCGCAGCTGCCGAAGCGGCCGTCGCTGTGCAGTATCCTGCAGGAGTCGACCGAGCTGTCGCGACAAGCCCTGGACCAGGGATTGATCAGCCTGGTCATCGATTCCCAGCCGCGCCTGCTGGCAACAGCGCTGATCGACTTGCTGGTCGAGCTGCAGACCACACCGGACTTCGATCCGATACGCCATCGGGTCCATGTTCCGTTGCAGATCGTGACATCAGAGAACGCTCGACGCTGACTGTGTGAGCGACACCGAGAATGCTCTACATAACCCATCAGAGGTTTGGTCCCGAACGGAAAGCATCGGCACTCAGTCCGAACCGATTCATCTTGTTGTACAACCCACCACGAGAAACGTTCAGCTGCTTCGCGGCCAGGCGGATGTTGCCGTGGGTATCCCTGAGGGCGGCGATAATCGCGTTCATTTCATGGGCACCCAGGTCCAAGGCAACCCTGGGCTCTGGCAAACTTACCATCGCCGGCTGACGCAGCCTCTGCATGATCTCGACAGGAAGATCACCCGGCTGGATCAGTTCGGTAACCGCCAGATTGGTGGCGCGTTCAATGGTGTTTTCCAACTCGCGAACATTACCCGGCCAGCTGTGGGCAGAAAGAATATCCAGTGCCGCCGGTGAGATCCCCAGCACCGACTTGCGAAGCGACTGAGCACAACGGTTGAGAAAATGTCGCGCCAGCAATGGAATATCCTCCCGGCGCATCCGCAGTGGTGGAACCGTAAGGTTCAGCACGTTGAGCCGGTAGTACAGATCTTCCCGAAACGCACCATCGGCAACCGCCTGACTCAGGTTGCGGTGGGTGGCGGCGATGATGCGTACATCAACCTGCTGCGATTTCTTCGCGCCGACGCGCGTGACCTCGCCTTCTTGCAAGACTCGCAGCAGGCTGACCTGGGCATCGAAAGACATGTCACCGATCTCGTCGAGGAAGATGGTTCCGCCATCGGCCAATTCGAACCTTCCGGCAGACCCTCCGCGGGCCGATCCTGTGAAGGCGCCCTCGACGTGACCAAACAGTTCGCTCTGCACCAGATCTCGCGGAATAGCCCCGCAATTGACGGCCACGAAAGGTCCCTTGGCACGGTCGCTGGCGTTATGAATGGCCTGGGCGAACAGCTCCTTGCCGGTGCCGCTTTCGCCGAGGATCAGGGTGGTCGAGTCACTGCGGCTGGCAATCCGTCCCAAGCGCAACGCATCCTGTATGGCTCGCGAACTGCCCTGGATGGTCTCAAAGGTATAACTGGCTTGAGTCCCTATGATCCGCCGGGTGATTTCGCGGATACGCCGGTTCTCCCGCAACGAGACAACTCGCCCGCCCTGCTCCAGGGAACACACGGACACCAGGCACGCCAGCTGGGTCTGGTCATGCAGCACAAAGGTGCAGTCCAGATCGCGAACCCCCTCACCGCTGCGCAGCAAAATCTCATCGCTCAGCTCGCTCTGCCCCAGCCGCTGGAACGGGCAACCCAGCAGATCTCGCCCCACCCGAAACAGCTGGCGGCCATAGCGGTTGAGCGCCTTGATGCAACCTCGCTCATCCAGCACCACCAGCCCTTCGTTGAGCACTTCAAGGACCGTCTGCTGCTCTTCCAGCAGCGTCTGCAGCGCCATCTGCCGCGAGACCGCCTCGGCCGCCGCCTGCACAGTGCCCAGCGTGTGAAAATGGAACCAGCCCGGCTCTGCGGTCAGGGTCAACATGGCCAGCGTCCGACCCTGGGCATCCCTGATTGGCGCGGCGGCACAATGCATGCGCCGCTGACGCAGGCCAGCAGCAAAGTTTTCCTCGGCCAGCACATACACCAATCGGTCTTCAGCAAGAGCAAGACCGGTGCAGTTGGTGCCCTGCACCGACTCCAGCAACCGGCTACCCACCGGCGTGAGATCCAGGCCGCAGAAGTAGAGGGTCGTCCCTTCGGCATCGGTCAGATTGATATGCCCCCTGGGGTTGTAAGCCAGCAGGCCCCTCATGACCTCTGCCGCCGCCCCGATCAATACGCGATTGGCCGTGAGCGTCGCGTCCAGAACCTCGGGGTCGACAAAACGGTAGTCGGAATCATCTGAGTCGAGGCCGGCACTGACGCTGCGCAGCCATGAATCCCAAATGACCTGCCTGACCCCGGCAGGTCGATCAGTGCGCCCCTTCAGGCAAGCCCGCCAAGCCTGGTCGAGCTCAGCGATGGGCCCCTCACTCAAAGACGCGGGACCGAGGGCGGTAATGTAATCGAGGTCTTCCTGGCTGAAGGTCATGAGCTGCTGGTCAACCATCATTGAGCTCCACATCTATGTTCATATTTTTGACATGTCATTATAGACATGTCATTTCAATGAACACTCTTCTTCTTTCAATCTGAAAAATTTATATAAATATCAACTAGTTATGTATTGGCACAGGCCTTGCTCTAGACCTTGTACCAGCGAGGACAGTTCCTGCTGCTCAATCACGTGAACAACAATAAAAAGGAGTCACTTCATGAATACACCCAAGACCATCCGCCTTGGACTCATCGGCGCCGGCCGCATGGGCAGCTTTCACGCCCAGACCGCTGCCCGGCACATTCCCGGTGCCTGCCTGGTCGCCATTGCCGACCCGACACCCGGTCAGGCCGCACGCCTGGCGGCAGAATTGGGTGTGCAACGGGTCTATACCGATCCACAGCAACTGCTCGACGACCCGGAAATAGACGGTGTATTGATCGCCGCCCCGGCCCGCAGCCATGCCGAACTGGTGATCAGTGCGGCCCGGGCCGGCAAAGGCGTGTTCTGTGAAAAACCCATGGCCATCACCCTGGACGAGGCCGACCGCGCCATCGCCGCTGCCGCCGACGCACGCGTGCCGCTGCAGGTCGGCTTCAACCGCCGCTTTGCCAGAAGCTTCCGGGCTGCCCACCTGGACGTGGTCGCTGGCCGCATCGGTACGCCTCAGCTGCTGCGCTCGCTGACCCGCGATCCAGCGCTGAACAACCCGGCCGCCTCGCCGCAGTGGGTGATTTTCCTCGAAACCCTGATCCATGACTTCGATACCCTGCGCTACCTGAATCCGGGTGCCGAGGCTATCGAGGTCTATGTCATGGCCGATGCCCTGGTTGCACCGGATTACAAGGACAAGGGGCTGCTGGACACCGCCGTTGTCACGATCCGCTTCGACAACGGCGCCATCGCGACGGCCGAGGCCAATTTCCAGGCAGTCTATGGCTACGATGTTCGAGGGGAAGTCTTCGGCAGCGCTGGCATGCTGACCATGGGCAGCCTCAATGACTCTGACCTGGTTCGCTATTTGGCCGATGGCATCCAGGCCGACACCCAGCGCATGGACACCGACCTGCTGCGTGATGCCTATGTGGCCGAGCTCAATCACTTTGTCGACTGCCTGCGCACTGGCGAAAAACCACTCGCCAGCGGCGAAGATGCCCGGGCCGCACTGGCCATTGCCCGCGCTTGCATCGAATCCGTCCAGCAGGGCAAAGCTGTTCGCGTGCAAGGAGCCCATTCATGAGTTTTACCCCCTTCAAACTGGCGATCAGTGCCGAGATGGTCTTCCTCGATCTTCCGTTCACCGAACGCGTCAAACGTATTCAAGCGCTGGGCTTCAGCGCCGAACTCTGGGACTGGACGAAGAAAGACATTCCGGCCCTTGTAGCCACTGGCGCTGACTTCACCTCCATGACCGGTTATATCTCGGGCAACCTGACCGATCCCGAGGACATCCAGCACCTGCTCGACAGCGCACGAGAATCGCTGGCCGTGGCCGCACAGCTCAGTTGTCCGAGCCTCAACCTGCATGGCACTGGCCTGGGCGACAAAGGCTTGCCGGTCAAACCCGTGGCCCACACCAGCGGACGCATGTGGCTGAGCGCCTGCAAGACCCTGGAAAAAATCGCCAGGCTGGGCGAAGAGGCAGGCCGGGTATTTTTGCTGGAAAATCTCAATACCGAGGTTGACCACCCCGGCACTCCCTTCGCTCGCGCCGAGGATACCCTGGCGCTGATCGAAGCCGTGGGCAGCCCGCATTTAAAGATGAACCTGGACCTTTACCATGCCCAGATCGGCGAAGGGAACCTGATCGAACTGATCCAGCGCGCAGGCAGCGCCATTGGAGAAATCCAGGTCGCCGATGTGCCCGGCCGCATGGAGCCCGGCACTGGCGAGATCCATTATCCGGCCATTGCCAGAGCCTTGTTCCGCATGGGATACACCGGTGTCGTCGGGCTAGAGGGTTGGGCCTCTGGCGACGCCGAAGCAGCACTTGAGCGTTTTCGGCAAGCCTTCACGCTTGATTGAGGGAGCCGGCCAAGCCACTCGGTAAACACGATGCCACTGGCTCTCTCGCCGGATTTGATTCAGAGAGAGCCAGAAGCCCTTCACGCTTGATCTTGATGAATTTCATCTCATAACAACAAAAGGAAAACCATCATGCGCCGCTGCAAACTTCTTTTTGCCTCGCTATTACTGCTCTGCAGCCACTGGGCCTTCGCCGACTATCGCATCGGCGTCAGCATTGCCATGGTTGACGATAACTTCATGACCTACGTGCGCAGCGGCCTGGAAGATGCCGCCAAGAAGGAGAAGGTCCAGATCCAGTTCGAGGATGCCCAGGGTGACGTGGTGCGTCAGCTCAATCAGATCGAAGGCTTTCTCAGCCAGAAGGTGGATGCGGTCATCGTCCTGCCCGTGGACACCGCCGCCACTGCCAACATGACCCGCGCCGCCGTCGCGGCGAAGACACCACTGGTCTACGTCAACCGCCGCCCGGACGAACGCGTCTTACCCAAAGGCGTGGTGGCGGTGGCATCCAATGACATCGAGGCCGGACAACTGCAGATGCGTTACCTGGCCGACAAACTGGGGGGCAAAGGCAACCTGGCGATCATCATGGGCGACCTGGCGCAAAATGCCACTCACGGCCGTACCGAAGGCGTCAAACAGGTGCTCAAGGACTATCCCGAGATCAAGATCGTCGAACAACAAAGTGCCGACTGGCAGCGCAACAAAGGGATGGACCTGACCAGCAACTGGCTGCTGGCAGGTTCCAACTTTGATGCAATCATCTCTAACAACGACGAGATGGCCATCGGCGCGGCCATGGCGCTGCAACAAGCCGGCAAAGCCAAGGGCGCCATTCCGATTGTTGGCGTAGACGGCTTGCCTGACGGCTTGGCTGCCATCAAACGTGGTCAGTTGGCTGCCTCAGTGTTCCAGGATCCCAAAGCCCAGGCGACCAGCGCGCTACTAGCCGCCATCAAGATGATTAAAGGGGATCCGGTCGAGGCTGATGTCTGGGTGCCTTATCAGCTGATCACGCCGGATCAGGTACCTGCCTTTGAACAGCACTTTAAATAGTGTCAAACCGGAGCGTGGCTCGGCCACCTTCCGCAGCTGAGGCTTCGCAGGGCAGCTCATTCAACCGGTTTGGTGCGAGCGACTGCTCGCACCGAGGTGTTGAGAGCCACGGCGGCGCGAATGAGCGTCTTCAACGCTTTTTCATCAATCCCCTCGCCCTCATGGATATCAATGGCACGCCGGGTGTTGCCTTCGAGGCTGGAGTTGAAGAGACCTGAAGGGTCCTCCAACGAGGCGCCCTTGGCGAAGGTCATCTTCACGACATGCTTGTACGTCTCACCGGTGCAGATGATTCCGGCGTGGGACCACACAGGAACCCCCCTCCACTTCCATTCCTCGACCACTTCGGGGTCGGCCTGCTTGATGAGCGTTCGGACCCGAGCGAGCGTCTCGCCCCGCCAATCACTCAGCTCCTTGATTCTCGCTTCTATCAGCTGAGAGGCAGAGCCTCCTCCCTCTTCTTCCTTTTTCATGGTGGTTGTCACCCTCTTCATGGTGGTTGTCGCTCGCCCGCCACGTGAGTATCGCCGACTGACGGCTTTCCTCCAGGCAATCAACGACCGCTTCACACCCTGAGGAATAGATACGCATCAAGTTGCGTAGGCAGAGCCAGGCCTGTGATTTGTAACGGTCTGTATTTTCTCTGGCGATCTTACACAGCGTTACACAACCGCTGGATCAGGACACATACGCAGTACATGAAGGTGGAAAAGTAGGCGTCGTCGGAAGCCAAGCGTCCTCCGATGAATCCAGTGACATCAATGGTGAAGAACCCAAAACCTTAGCAGGAACCACCCATGATCAATGAAATCGACACAGTGCTTTATACCGGCAAGACCCACACTACCGGAGGCCGCGACGGCGAGTCGCGAAGCCTGGATGGACGTTTGGACATCAAGCTTTGCGCTCCTGGCACTTCAGGGAGTGGCACCAATCCCGAACAACTGCTGGCTGCAGGTTGGTCGGCCTGCTTCATCGGAGCAATGGGTAAGGCGGCTGCCGTGTTGAAGGTGACCCTGCCGACCGACGTTGCCGTCGATGCAGAAGTGGATCTGGGCAAGACCGAAAACGCCTATTTCCTCCAGGCGCGCCTCAATGTAAGCCTTCCGGGCCTGGATCCTGCTGTCGCACGGGCGGTGGTGGATGCCGCACACCAGACCTGCCCCTACTCCAAAGCGACCCGTGGCAACATCGACGTCGCGATCAATTTGGTTTAACCAGGGCACCCAGTGCGGCCTGCCTCCTGGCAGGCTGTGCTGGAATTTCGGAAACGTCAGTTTTCAGTATGGAATCCTGGAGATTACTGGAGTAAAAAAGACCTTACCTGTCTCAATCCAGAGGATGAGCAAATGGTCATTACTGTCAAAGAGCGCGATGAGCATCAAATGTCTCATGAGGCCAGTAGCGCGGGTGTCAGAATGTGGGATGTATATCAAGGAGATGTGCTTGTAGGCGTCTATCACAGTGAAGAAGATGCGTTGAAGTACAAGGCTTTGCTGGAGAGCGGTCTACTGGATAGCCTCAAAGCACCTCCGAAAAACTAAGATCAACGCAATGAGGAAGCCCAGCCTGGCACTGGGCTTTGTCAGACATTTTCGCGCCAGCGACGCGCCTGAACGATCAAGGCTGGCGCACAGTGCAACACGACCATCCGAGTCGCAATTATCGTGCCTTACGCGCCCCCAATTCGCGTTCCCGGATGAGCTTCTTGTCGATCTTCCCGACGCTGGTTTTAGGTATCTCGGCGACGAACTTGAACTGCTTGGGGATCGCCCATTTGTTGATGCGGCCACGCTCGACAAACGTCTGCAGGTGCGCCTCCAGGATCTTGCGGTCGAGATACTGCCCCTGCTCGCACACCACCAGAGCCATGGGTCGCTCACCCCATTGCTCGTCCGCAATGCCCACGACCGCGACCGACAGGACAGCCGCGTGCTCGCTGATCAGACTCTCCAGTTCCAGGGAGCTGATCCACTCCCCACCGGTCTTGATCACGTCCTTGATTCGATCCTTGATTTCCACCCCTCCCAAAGTGTCGATAGAAGCCATGTCGCCGGTGTGCAACCATCCGTTGTGCCAAAGCTCGGCGCCCTTTTCAGGGTCCTTCAAATAGCCTTGAGTCAGCCAGGGGGCGCGCACGACGATTTCCCCCAAAGACTCACCGTCGTGAGGAACGTCATTGCCACTGGCATCGATGATTTTCAGATCGACCATCGGCACCGGCATTCCGGTCTTGATGCGAATGGCTAACTGGGTTTGCGTGGATAATTCCAGCTCCTCATCACGCAGGTACGTCGTGCAAAGCAACGGACAGGTTTCCGACATGCCGTACCCGCTGTGCACGCGAATACCTTTTGCGCTTGCCTCACTGGCAATGCCCAGCGTCAGGGCGCTGCCGCCCAGGAGCATTTTCCAGCCATCGAAACGGGTCTGCGCGGCTTCCTCGCAGCCCAGGATCATTTGCAGAATCGTCGGCACGCAGTGGGAGAACGTAACGTTCTCTTCTCGAAACAGCCTGACCAGACTGTTGGGCTCGTAGCGACCGGGGTACACCTGCTTGAGCCCCATCAGGGTGGCGACATAGGGCACTCCCCAGGCGTGCACGTGAAACATCGGCGTGATGGGCATGTAAACATCATCGGAACGCAACAGCGGCAAACCTTGATAAACGCCTAGCGTGCCCACGGCGTTCAAGGTGTGCAGCACCAATTGACGGTGAGTGAAATACACCCCTTTAGGGGTTCCGGTGGTCCCGGTGGTGTAAAAAAGGGTCGCCACTGAGTTTTCATCAAAGTCGGGGAAGTCGTACTGCGCCGCCGCCTGGGACAGCAGTTCTTCATACTCCCCCAACACCGGTAGCGAGGTGTCGCTCGCCGTGTCGTCAGTCAGTTGCAGGTAACCTTTGACGGTACTGAGCTGTCCCTGAATCTGCTCGATCAAGGGCAGGAAATCATCATGCACCAGGACCAGATCATCCTCGGCGTGGTTCATGGTGTAGGCCACCTGATCCGCCGACAGTCGAATGTTCACCGTGTGCAACACCGCGCCGATCATTGGCACGGCAAAGAAGCATTCCAGATAACGATGGCTGTCCCAGTCGAGCAGCGCCACCGTATCCCCCGCCTTGACGCCGGCAGCCGTCAGGGCGTTGGCCAGTTTGCGAATCCGCTGGTTGAGGGTCTGGTAGCTGTAGCGCAGTTTGTCGGAATAAACGATCTCCCTGCCAGGTTCGTAGCGTACCCCTGACAGCAACAGTTGCTTGATCAGTAAGGGATAGGCGTAAGCGCCGTGGGCGGGAGGAATAATTTTTGTCGCCATCATGGTTGGGGGATCCTTGTCCTTTCGATCAGAAGTGCGCTGCTTCCAGCTCATATAGGCATTCGCTGCCGGCCTTGGCCGAAGCGCTCAACGAGTGAATGCGCGGCAGCAGACGAGCGAAGTAGAAGCGTGCGGTGCCCAGTTTGCTGACGTAGAAGTCATCCTCGGCCTGTTTGTCCTTGGCCGTTTTGGCCATCAGTGCCCACATGTAGGCATACGCGGTGTAGCCGAACACCTGCAGGTACTCGACCGAGGCCGCACCGATTTCATTCGGATTGTTCTGTGCCCGATCCAGCAACCACGCGGTCAGCTCGTCGAGGGTGTCCACGGCGGCGTTCAACGGTTTGCAGAACTCGCCGAGTTCAGCGCTGGCGTTCGCAGTGAAATGGCGAATTTCGGCGGCGAACAGACGGTAGAGCGCCCCGCCGCTGCCAACGATCTTGCGCCCGGCCAGGTCCAATGACTGGATGCCGTTGGTGCCTTCATAGATCTGCGTGATCCGCACGTCACGTACCAGTTGTTCCTGCCCCCACTCACGGATGTAGCCATGGCCGCCGAAAATCATCTGCCCGTGCAGGGTGGTTTCCAGCCCCATGTCGGTGAGAAATGCCTTGGCAACCGGGGTCAGCAAGGACACCAGCTCTTGCGCGCGCAGGCGGGTTGGCGCGTCTTCGCTGTATTTGGCAGTGTCCAGTTGCAGGGCCACGTAGCTGGAAAATGCGCGCCCGCCCTCGTTCAGGGCTTTCATGGTCAGCAGCATGCGACGCACGTCCGGGTGCACGATGATCGGATCGGCGGCCTTGTCCTTGTTCTGCGCGCCCGTCGGCGAACGGCTTTGCAGGCGGTCACGGGCATATTCGACGGCGCTCTGATAGGAGCGCTCGCCCTGCGCCAGCCCCTGAATACCCACGCCCAGACGCTCGTAGTTCATCATGGTAAACATCGCCGCCAGGCCCTTGTTCGGCGCGTCGACGATCCAGCCGGTGGCCTGATCAAAGTTCATCACGCAGGTGGCGGACGCCTTGATGCCCATCTTGTGTTCGATGGAACCGCAGGACAGCGAGTTGTTTTCGCCTAGGGACCCGTCGGCATTGACCAGCACCTTGGGTACTAAAAACAGTGAAATGCCCTTGGGGCCGGCGGGCGCATCCGGCAGTCTGGCCAGCACCAGGTGAATGATGTTTTCGGTCAGGTCGTGCTCACCGCCGGTGATGAAAATCTTGCTGCCGCTTATCGTGTAACTGCCGTCAGCCGCAGGCTCGGCTCTGGTGCGAATCAGGCCCAGGTCGGTGCCGGCATGAGCCTCGGTCAAGCACATTGAGCCGCTCCAGACACCGGCATACAGGTTCGGCAAATAACGCTCCTTGAGCGCCTGGCTGGCATGGGCATTGATCGACAGGCACGCACCGGCGGTCAGCATCGGGTACAGGCCGAAAGACAGGCTGGCTGAATTGACCATCTCCTCGACCTGGGCCGAAATGGCCTTGGGCATGCCCATGCCACCGAACTGCGGGTCGCCACCTACACCCACCCAACCGCCTTCGGCAAACGCTTGGTACGCCGCGACAAAACCCTCCGGGGCTTTGACCGTGCCGTTGCTCCATGTGCAACCTTGCTCGTCACCGCTGCGGTTCAGCGGAGCGACTACGGCGGCACTGATCTTGCCAGCCTCTTCAAGGATCGCGGCAGCCGTCTCTTCATCGATCACCTCGGACAATCCGGGCAGTTGGGCCCAAAGCCTGGACACCTCAAAGACTTCATTGAGTACGAAGCGCATGTCGCGCAGGGGGGCTTTGTAATCAGACATGGTTGGCTTACTCAGACAGTGTGAGGGCATGACGCATGCCCGGTTTTTTGGCGTTGTCGGTCTCGCTGGCGCGCACCACCGGCTCATCCGGGGCAGTACGATGGCTCAGCGCGGGCCCGCGCAACAGGAAGTACGACAGAGCAGGAATGAGGATCAGTGCCCCGAGCATGTTCCACAGGAACATGAAGGTCAGCAGGATGCCCATGTCCGCCTGAAACTTGATCGGCGACCAGACCCAGCACACAACCCCGGCCGCCAGAGTGATGCCTACCAGGCCTACCACCCGGCCGGTAAACGACACGGCGTTGCGGTAGGCCTGAGCCAGCGGCAGGCCCTGACGCTGGAAATGCAACTGCACGCTGAGCAGGTACAACGCGTAGTCCACACCGATCCCCACGCCCAGTGCGATCACCGGCAGGGTCGCCACCTTCACGCCGATGCCCATGACCACCATCAACGCCTCGCAGAGGATCGAGGTCAGCACCAGTGGCAGCAAGGCCACCAACGTGGCGCGCCAGCTGCGAAAGGTGATCAGGCAGAACAGCGTCACCGCCGCGTAGACATAAAGCAGCATGGTGCGATTGGCCTCGCGCACCACAATGTTGGTCGCCGCTTCGATGCCGGCGGTTCCGGCCGCCAGCAGGAACTGGCGATCATCGCTGCTGTTTTCCCGGGCGAAGGTGTCGGCGATCCCTACCACCGCGTCCAGGGTCTCGGCCTTGTGGTCCTTGAGAAAGGCAATCACCGGCATCAGTGAGCAGTCGGTATTGAACAACTCTGGAGAGTTGACCGAGGCTTGCTGCGCGGCATAGTTCAAGACGTCCTGGTTGCGCTGAATACTGTTGAGCTTGGGGTTGCCCTCATAGGTCCCCGCTGTGATCTGGCGCACGGCATTGACCAGCGAAGCGGTCGCCTGCACACCCGGAGACTGCTGCAGCTCCCAGGCCAGACGGTCGGCGAGGATCAGCGTCTTGTAGTTCAGGCAGCCTTCGGGCGGTGTCTTGATCATCACCGCGAACAGGTCGCTGGATAACGCGTAGTGACGGGTGATGTAGGCGTTGTCACGGTTATAGCGAGAATCAGCACGCAACTCCGGTGCACCACTCTCCAGGTCGCCGATCTTCAGGTGCAGGCTGATCATGAAGCCGCCGATGCCCATCAGCACCGCGACCAATACCGCACCCGTGGCCCACTTGGCCGTGGTGAAGCGGTCGAGCAAGTCCCACAGCTTGCCAAAGCCCTTGTGCCCGTACGCACGGGTGTCGATTTTCAGTGCACGCTCGGCAGCCTTGGCACCGACGCCGACATAAGACAGCGCAACCGGCATCAGCAACAGCGAGGTAAAGATCAACACCGCGACACCGATACTGGCGGTGATGGCCAGGTCTTGAATCACCGGTATGTCGATCAGCATCAGCACCGCGAACCCGACTGCGTCGGCCAGCAGCGCGGTGACGCCGGCAATGAATAGACGGCGAAAGGTGTAGCGTGCGGCAATCAGCTTGTGGGTGCCACGGGCGATGTCCTGCATGATGCCGTTCATCTTCTGCGCCGCGTGGGACACACCGATGGCGAAGATCAAAAAAGGCACCAACACCGAATATGGATCAATGGCATAGCCCAGCCAGGCGACGATGCCCAGTTGCCAGACCACCGCGACCAGCGAGCAGCCAACCACCAGCAGCGTGCTGCGCACACAGCGGGTGTAGAGATAGATGATGACCAGTGAAGTGACCACGGCCAGACCGAAAAACATCATGACCTGAATCAAACCGTCAATCAGGTCACCCATCAGTTTGGCGAAACCGATCACCCGGACCTTGTACTGGCCCTTGCCCTCCTCTCCGGCCTTGCGTGCGGCGCTGTCGCCAGCGAATTCGATCTTGTCGCGTAACTGCTCTTCGAGTAACCGCGAGAACTGGTGGTAGTTGATGCCCTGGCCAGTGGCCGAGGTCTTGTCCAGCAGCGGTACGATCAGCATGCTCGACTTGAAGTCACTGGCCACCAGGCTGCCGACGACTCCGGCGCGACTGATGTTCTGGCGCAGTTGTTCGATGTCTGCGGGCGAGCCCTGATAGGTACCGGGCATCACCGGGCCACCCTGAAAACCTTCCTCGGTGACTTCGGTCCAGCGCACGCCCGGGCTCCACAGCGATTTCATCCAGGCCCGGTCAACGCCTTCGGTGATGAACAGCTGGTCGTTGACCTGCTTGAGTACTTCCAGGTAGCCGGGGTCGAAAATATCGCCTTGCGTGTTCTCGACCACCACCCGCACCGAGTTACCCAGACCGCGCAACGACTGGCGATTCTCCAGGTAGTTCTGGATGTACGGCTGGCTCTGGGGAATCATTTTTTCGAAACTGGGCCGCAGCTCCAGACGCGTCACCGCCATATAACCCAGCAGCACGGTGACCAGTGCCATCAGCAACATGAACAGTGGGCGGTAGTTGAACACCAGCCGCTCCAACAGGTTGCCGGAATGGCGGTCGAAGTCCCGCAGGTCACGGATCACCGGCATGGTGTCTTGCTTGATATTGCCCATGTCTGGGTACTCGCTCTAATTGTTCGAGGTCTTATTCGCCAGCCAGTGCATGCGCACCACGGCTACCCACCACCACCCGCGAACCATTGGCTGCCAGGGTGGCACCGGCCACGGGTGACAGATCCTGCTGCGGCAAGCGTTGCAGCCGTGTGCTGTCCGTTTGACTGAGCAACGTATGTCCGGCTTGGGTAAACAGCTCGTACTGACCCTGGGGATTAACGATGGCGGCCGTGATGCTGACGTGCAGGCCACTCGTGAGCGGGCTCCAGTGCTCGCCGCCATCGGTGCTGCGCAACACATTGCCGCGCAGGCCGTAGACGATCACTTCACCGGGCTTGCCGATAACCCCGAAGAAACTGCCCTGATAAGGTGTCTGCAAGGCCCCGAAACGCTGCCGGGCTTCATCCCACTTGAGCAACAGCCCCTGCTCGCCGGCGATGTACAGACCGTCGCCGGTCGAGGCGATGGCATTGAGGTGAAAGCCTTGCGGGTTGTCGGTGCGATCCTGAAAAGGTGTCCAGCTCTGGCCACCGTCTTCGGTGCGCAGGATCAGGTTGAACACACCGACCACATAGCCAAGCTTGTCGTTGGCGAACCACACATCGAGGAACGGCTTGTCGGCGCCTTCTGCGGCCAGACGCTGACCTTCAGCGACCCGTAATGGCCATTGCTCGTTGGCCGGCTCGGCAGTGGCCAGTGCGGTGTAATGCTTGATCAGCAAGTCACCGATCTGGCGACCGTCCAGTTGCTTGCGCCAGGTGGCGCCAGCATCGCTGCTATGCAGCACCACGCCATCGTTACCGACCGCCCAGCCCTGTGTGGCTGAAGGAAAAAACACCGCACTTAGATCACTGCTGAGCGGGACGCTGGCCTGCGTCCATTGGTTGCCAGCGTCATCGGAATAAAGAATATGACCACGCTGCCCCACAGTGACCAGACGCTCACCGGCACGAGCGATGCCAACCAAGGGGCTACGCACGGCCCACGCACTCGGCGTGGCCGGCAGATCCAGCACATCCACGTAACTGGCCGCGTGAGCGCCACCCTGCACCAGCGCCAGCATCGAAAACAGCAGCGCCAGTTCGAACTTTTTCAAGAAACCCATACCGCACCTTCCAGGAAAACGACACCGCGAAGCACATGAGGTGCAACCCGGTGTCGGAGTCGGTAACCCAAGACGAACAGCGTTCGCGCCGCCCCTCTTCCAATTACTCTGCCGGGGCACTACGACCCGTTACCCCGGACATCTTTCATCGGGTGCTTAGCGAATCCCGGCCCCTGCCAGGGCATCCGGCGCCCACTGCACTTTCGACAGTGTTTCGATGTACTTGATGCCGCCGTACGGGCCCACGATGCCGTTGATGTTGTAGTTGCCACCCACCAGGTCGTAAATCATGAAAGGCGAGGTATCGGGGGTCTGCTTGTCGTAGCTTTGGCTGAGGAAAGTGAAGGCGCCACGGTAGAGCTTGCCGCTCGAGTCGTATTGATCGGAGGCCAAAGCGATCCAGCTGTCTTCATCCAGGTAGAAACGGCGCGTGTGGTAGATGTGTCGCGCACCGGGCTTGAGCGTGGCTTCCACGACCCAGACACGGTGTTTCTCCCAGCGCACGTAGTCGGGGGCAATGTGGTTGGGGGTCGTCAGCGACTTGGCCTGGTCAGCGTAAGTCAGCTTGTAGGTGTTGTAGGGCACGATCATTTCCTGCTTGCCCTTAAGCTTCCAGTCGTAGCGATCCAACGCGCCCATAAAGACGAAGGTATCGTCATAGGTATTGGCACCGGCAGTACCAGGGTTGGGCGTGTCATAGGCCAGGTCCGGCGCCAGCTTGACCCGACGCTGACCGGGCAAGTATTGCCAGGCCTTGCGTGGCTGAGTCAGTGGGTCGGCAGAATCCTTGAGCATGATCGCCTCTCCCGCACGGCGCGCAGGACCGGTGTAATACAGCTTCATCTGGTAAAAAATGTCAGTGCTGGCAACCAGCTTTGACATGTTTTCGTAGATCGGATAATTCATGAACGCCACCGCTGTGGTGGACAGTGTCGGTACCCCCGCAGCGTCTACGTTCCAGGAGTCATACTTGGTGTTGATATTGGTCCCCAGGTAGCGCAACAGGTGGTTCCACATGGCCTCACTGCCCGACTGCGGGATCGGGAACGGTACGCCAGGCAGTACGTTATCGATGGCCAGGCCGCCGTTGAGGCTCTTGGCATCGGTGGCGTTTTTCAGCGTGTTGGCCAACACCGCCTGGGGTAGCGAGACAGTACGGTGGGTCGGATACACATCGATCCGGTAAGTGGGGTAACGCTTGGCCAGTTCCACCGTGGTGGCGGTCAACAGCCCCTTGTACTGATCGACGTTTTTGCCATCGATGACCAGCAGCGGTTTTTCGTCGGCAAAGGGGTCGGGACGCATACTGTCACCGGGTTTGAAACTGGCTGGCGGTGTTGTCAGTCCGCCTTTATAGGCTGGAATCGAGCCGTCGGCGTTACCCGCCATCTCGGCGCCTACACCGGTAAGGTTGGTGCCCAACCTGGCCGCTTCCTGAGCCGATACGCCCGCCTGGGCCTGGCCGGCAATGACGGCCGCCAGAGAAACTGCCAGCACGCTACTTAGGAATCTCATCTGAATTCTCTCCACTTGTTTTTGTAATCTGAGCGTTAATCAGAAGGTGGTTTTGAACGAGGCAGTGACCATCCCGCGGTCCTTCAGCAAAGGCGACAGGCCTGCTTGCGAAGTGATCTGACCGGGGATGCACTGGTACAGGCCATTGGCTCCAGGGGTGTTGTTATCAAACCCGCTTTCACAGGTATCGAAAGGACCAAAGGAGTCGACGTACTTCAGGTCGAGCTTGTACTTCTGATAGACGTCGGCAGCGATGCCTACGGAGTAGCTGCCGGCATCTTCGTTGCCGCCCAGCTGCACCGCCGAATTGCCCTTGAGGCCAACGTTGTAGGACACCGGCATGGACATATCGACACCCGGGAAGACCTGGAACCAGGTTGGCGCGAAGTTGGCCGCGAGGGTGTAAGCATTGGTATCAACCTTGTCGACGCCCCTGTAGCTGGAGTCGCCCTTAAAGGTCTGCTTGCCCTTGTCGACGCTGACCAGATGGGTCAAGGAGCCTTCAACCGCCAGTGAGGAGGCATCCCACAACGGGGTCTTGCCAAAGGTCATCAGGCCGTTGAGTACGGCATGGAACGTCTTGCCACGGGCCAGCCCGGTTTCACCCTTGCCCGGTATGGCACCGATAATGTTGGCGCCGTTGATCAGGCCCGCACCCGCTTGTGCATTCAGGGTCGAGTTGACGGTGCTGAAGTTGCTCACCAGCGGCATATTTTCGCGGTAGTTCAGGTCAAGACCGACGCTGACCGGCCCCACACTTTTCGACAGGCTGATGCCGTAGATGTCGATGTCATCGGCATAGGCGGCCATGTACTCAACGCCTTGCAACCCCGCCAAACCTGGCTGGTGCAAGTTAGGTGCGTTGATCAGCACCGCGGGCATCGGGTCCGAGGTGTTGCGGTAGTAGAAGCCCAGGGTGCCGTCCAGCCATTCCGGGCTCCACTTGGCCATCAGCCCGAAGTCGCCAGAATTGCGCGGTTTGACATCATGCCCGCGCGGTGCGGCGAAATAGGCACCGGCCCCGCCAAGCAGCGTCGGCAAGGGCAGCCAGAACACGTCGGCCCCCTCGCCCAGCATGTCGTAGCCGCCCATGTAAGTCCCGCCCTCAGGCAGACGGGAATTCTGGAATTCCAGGAAGTACTGCGCGCCCAGCGTCAGTTCCGGGTTGACCGTGAACGACACGGAGAGCTGGTTACGCGGCAGGAACAGCTCTTTGGTTTCAGTGCCCGGTACGTTGTACAGCTTGGCAATGTCGAGGGCCGATTGGCCGTAGTTGATGCCGTTGGCCGCGTTGAACAGGGTCTCACCCCAGTACACGTTGTGCTTGCCAAGCTTGGCGCTCAGCATCGACTCATCACCGATTTCAGTGCTGTAGAACACAAAGGCATCGAGGATTTCGCCGGACGGCCCGTTGTAATACCGATCGGTATAACTGCTCAGCCCATGCTTGCTTGCCGTGTGGCCATTCAGCGAGTCGCCCGGCTGAATCAAACCGCCGTTTGCAGGACGAGCCGCCACCAGGTTACCCGCATTGCCCGCCTGCCCCGGGAAAGGGTTGGAGTTGGAACCTACGTGGTCATAGGCATGGTCATACCAACTCGCGCCACTGACACGAAAGCCCATTTTTCCCTGGTAGACCACATCCAGCTCGCTCAGCAGATCGACCCGCTGGCTCACTGCACTGCCGACGCCAAAGTTCTTGTCGCCGTCGTTGAGGTTGGAGGTGTTGGCGATCTTCGAGTTCTGGCCTTCGACCCGCTGGCCATAGCTTGCCTTAAGGGTGTTATCGAAACGTACAGCCCAATCTTCACTGCCATCGGTGAGTTCGAAAGCATAGGCGCAAGGCATGGAGGCCAGCAGAATGGCCGTGGCGAGCAGGCTGCGATGAAAAGAGCTGTGACTTGTTGTGTTGCGCATTACGTTGTCTCCGTTTTTTTTGTTTTTTTTGTTCTAACAACGGCTCACACCCGGGTAAGGCGGCGATGCGAGTGTCTTTCCGGCACCTTTACTCAAGTGCTGACTTGCGATTCTCCAGGGTGACGTGAAGCCAGGCTCGTCGCGCCTAGCGATCCAGCGTGCGGATAAAGGCTTCAGCCTGCGGCCATTCGCCGTAACCGGCGGCCGGGTTGAGATGGCCTACAGCGCCGAGATTGACCAGTTCACTGCCCCAGTCGCGGGCCATTTGGGTCACCGCCTCCAGGCTGGCAAGGTGATCGTTGGTGCTGGCGGCCACCAGGCTGCGGAACGGCAGCGGGCCTTGGGGTAGAGGATCCCAACCCTGGGTACGCAGGGTCTGGGGGGATGGGTAGCCTTGCGGCCAGTTGGCATCGAGATCCGGTGGCGCGGCCAGCAGAGCGCCCTTGATCGGGCGACTGTGCCGCGCAGCCCAGTGCGCGACCATCAACACGCCGGCACTGTGGGCCACCAGAATCACCGGCCCTTCGATCTGCTCCAGCTCGTGCTGGATCGCCTGGACCCGGGCGCAGCAGTCGAGCTTGTCGGTTTCAAGCGGTGGCACACTGCGCACCTTGCACAGCCTGGCCTCAAGCAACGTTTGCCAATGCTCGGCAACGTGCTCGCGCAGGCCCGGTACGATCAGAACGGTTGCGGCAGTTTGCAGTTTGTCCACGTCAACACCTTCGCTTTCTCGATGACTCGACTGGCTCTATCGCCAGAAGCTTTTTGTAGTGCCGACATTAAAGAGCGCCCACACGAGGCGCTTTTCATTGGACGTCAGTCGCTTTTCTTTTGATGACAGATTTCCAGGCATTACCATGCCGCGGCCATGGGTCGAAAAACACCGCAGGTCCTCCCAAGGTCACTGTAATCAATGGGTGAGAGTCGATTAATCCATGAGGCGGCGGTGATTCAGGACAGAACCGGGTGCACACCATCGATGACGTCACAACTGTTCAATTGACGATGTGCTGGATATAGTCGCCACGCTCATGTCCATCGCAACCGGCCCAGGAAAGACCTTCGCATGACCAAGCTTGTTCGCGCCGCCGTCTTGACCAACTACCTGGAGGTCACCCAGTACCTGGGGTTCAACCCGCGCGATTTACTGGCTGCCGTCGGCCTGAGCAAGGCCCAGCTGCAAGCCCCTGAACACCGTATCCCCATCGATGCCGCCGTGCGTTTGCTGGAGGATTCGGCCGCCGCCAGCGGCTGCCAGAGCTTCGGCCTGAGCATGGCCGAGTCGCGCCAGCTCTCGGACTTCGGTGTGGTCAGCCTGCTGCTCAGCCACCAGCGCACGCTGCGTGATGCCTTGCAGGTCGTGGTGCATTACCGTCATCTGATGAACGATTCGCTGGCCATCTTCATTGAAGAGGCCGGCAAGATGGTGATCATTCGTGAGGAGGTGGTCACCGAATCACCGATGCCCTGCCGACAAGCCACTGAGCTGGCAATCGGGGTGATGTTCCGCCTGTGTGCCGCTCTACTCGGCACACACTGGCATCCCTACAGCGTCAACTTCACGCACCAGCCCCCCGACAACCTGCAACTGCATCGTCGCCTGTTCGGCTGCAATCTGGAGTTCGGCAGCGAGTTCAATGGCATTGTCTGTTCCGACGCCAGCCTCGACATGACCAACCCCCATGCCGACCCGGCCATGGCTCGCTACGCCCAGAGTTACCTCGACTCGCTGCTGAGCCACGAAGGCCCCTCGATGCTGTTCGAGGTACGCAAAGCCATCTACCTGCTGTTGCCGATGGGGCGCGCCACCATCGAGCAAATCGCCCAGACCCAGGGCATGAACGTTCGGACCCTGCAGCGCCGCCTCAAAGACGACGGCTGCGCCTTCAACGACCTGATCAACGACGTGCGCCGCGATTTGGTGCTGCGCTACCTGGAAAACCCGAATTACTCGCTGGGCCGCATTGCCGACATGCTCGGCTACTCCATGGCGAGTTCCTTCACACGCTGGTTCATCACCCAGTTCGGCATGCCGCCCGCCGCGTGGCGCAGCGCACAAAAGCACGCCGCCAAAGCACCGCTGGACCTGACCACCCTGCCCTGCTCCAGCGAACCCTGAACCGAACGAAACAGACGCGGGGGATTACAAAAAAAAGCGGCGACTGCTGGTACAGTCGCCGCGAAAGAGCCGGTGTCCATGACACCGGCCCAAAAGCCTGTGGCGAGGGAGCTTGCTCCCTCGCCACCGGTTTTGTGCGCTTACAGCCCCCAATGCAGCAACAGCAGCACCAGCACGACAAGGAACACCGTCTCCCCCACCATCAGCAGGATGGGCTTGATGCCGACTGCCGCCAGCTCCTTGAGTTGGGTCTTCATACCCAGGGCGCTGATGGAGACCACCAGGCACCAGCGCGACAACTCGTTGACCGAGCCCTGCACCACGGGAGCGATCCACCCGGTACTGTTGATACAGGCCAGAATCAGAAAACCGACGGCGAACCACGGCAGCAGCGGCGGTCGTTTGCCCTCCGTGTCGGCGCCCTGCATACGGGTGATCATGGTGGCGCAGACGATCACCGGCAGCAGCATGGCGACCCGCATCAACTTGACCACGGTGGCTATGTCGCCGGTCTCGGTCGACATGCTGTAACCGGCACCGACCACCTGGGCGACATCGTGGATGGTGGCGCCCAGGAACACGCCGGCCACTTGTGGTGACAATGACAGCCAGTTGGCAATCATCGGATAAAGGATCATCGCCGTGGTGGACAGCGCCGACACCCCAATGACGGTGAACAGCGTGGCACGCTCTTTCTGCGGATGATTGGGCAACGCCGCCGCCAGCGCCAGCGCCGCAGAGGCGCCACAGATCGCGGTTGCCCCACCGGTGAGCATGCCGAACAAACGCTGAAAACCCAGCGCCTTGGCCGCGACCACCGAGACGCCAATCGTCACCACCACCAGAATCACCACCAGGGCCACAGGCTTCCAGCCAAGTGCAGCAATCTGTTCGAGGGTGATGCGCATGCCCAGCAGGGCCACGCCGATGCGCAATACGGTGCGTGCCGTGAACTCGATGCCGGCCTTGCACGCGCCCTCGCTGGCGAGGAAGTTCAGCGCCATGCCCAGCAGCAAGGCAAACAGCATGACCGGCGCACCGTAATGCTCGGACAGAAAGGAGGCTGCCGCCGCAACAATCAGACTGACGATGAAACCCGGCGCCAATTCGCGCGTTCGGCTATGGATATGGGTGAGAGCGATGGCGCTCATGGCGCGGACTCCTCAGAAACGATGATGAATGCCTGGCCGCCGACAACCTCGACCGGGTAGTTGGCGACTTTGAGTTGGGTTGAATTGAGCAAGTAGCCGCTGCGTAGATCGAAGCGCAGGCCATGGGCGCAGCATTGAATCACCCTCCCCTCAAGGCGGCCTCCGCACAGCGAGGCGCCCTGGTGCGGGCAACTGTCGTCGATGGCAAACAGGTCACCCTCGACGTTGAACAACGCCAGGCTTTTGCCTTCGAATTCAACCAGCGCACGGCCACCCACCTGCGGGAGTTTTCCGGCGGGCACGGGTACACGCCGACTCATGCCGGGAGCCGCGCGCGATGGCTATCGAGCAAGGCTTCGCACATGGCGTCAAACAGCGCCTCGGCAGGCTGCGCGCCTACCACCGTCAGACGACGGTCGAACTGAAAACAGGGCACACCGCTGCCAGCCCCCGCATCATTGTCATTGCTGACAAAGGGACGAGCGTCGCCTTGCAGGCAATCAGCCAGGTCGCCCGCGTCGAAGCCGCAGGATTGGGCGATGGTGATCAAGGTCTCACGGCAACCCAGGTCCTCGCCGTACTGGAAGTAGGCGGCGAACAGGCGCTCGAGCAAGGCATCGCGCTGGGCTGTGTTGCCAGGCACGCTGGCATGCTCCAACAGACGATGGGCGTCAGCGGTGTTGGGCATTGTGGCGATGCGGCTCAGGTCGATGGGCACCCCCACCGCCTCGGCGGCCTGCTGCACCTGGGCCTGGCGCATGCGTACGGCTTCGGCACTGCCCAGACGCTTGAGATAGAACTCGGCAAAGGGTTCACCCTGTACCGCCAGTTGTGGCAGCAACTGCACCCCGTGCCACACCGTAGTGATTTCCACCTCCGGTTGCTGTATGCGCAGCAACTCCTGCGCACGTTCCATTTGGCGCTTGCCGATCAGGCACCAGGGGCAGATGAAATCGAAGAACACATCAATACGTAAACGACCACTCACGCCTTCACCTCTAACACAGCTTCACTAATCGAATCGTTGACACGCTCGCCCTTAAGCCGGGCGATATCCTTGTGGTAATGGCACTTGGCGTAAAAGAACACCGCCGCTGCCGCGATGCTGACCAGTGGCACCAACTGGAAGGCGGCCTGCAAGCCGATCACATCGGACACCTTGCCGGTGATGAATGGCCCAGGGGCCAACCCGAGCAGGTTGTTGGCCAGGGTCAGCGTGGCAAAGGCCGTGCCGTGGACTGAATAATGGGTCAGGTTGGCAACCATCGCCCCGGCAGGTCCGGTGGTGCCGGCGGCAATCAGCATGCCCAGGCAGATCAGCGCCAGTTGCGCAGGCCCTGCCGGCAAGGCGAAAGCCGCCGACAGCAACAGGCAACTGCCCAGGCAAAAAGCGATGGCCAGGGCGACCTTGCGCTCCGGCGAGTGGAGACACAGTCGGTCGCTGAGCATGCCGCACAGAATCATCCCCGCACCGCTGCACAGCACGATGATCGCCGCGACGCCACCGGCCTTGTCCGTCGTCATGTCGTAATAACGATTGAGGTAACTGGGCATCCACACAATCACGGTGCCACCGACAAACAGTTGCAAGCCACTGCCAATATAGGCCGCGACCACTGAACGGCTGGAACACAACGTGCGTAACGGCCGCTTGACCGCTGCAGCCGCCTTGTTCGCGGCGAGGGCGGCGCGTTGGGGGGCGATGCGCGCCTCCTTGACGATGATCGGGTAAAGCACTGCCAGCAGCAGGCCGAACAGCGCCATGCCGGCGAACGACCAGCGCCAGCCCAGCTTAGCCGCTATTACACCGCCCAACGCCATGCCCAATACCGAACCGAACATGCCGCCCGCCATGAAAGCACTGGCCAGCGTTGCACGCATGTGTTTGGGAAAGACCGAAATCACCACCGCGACGCCGACACTGCCATAGGCCGCCTCGCCGACACCCACCATGAAGCGGGCAATAAACATCTGCTGGTAGTCCTGCGCCAACGCGCAGCCCAGGGTGGCGATGCTCCACAACAGGGCCATCAGCGCCAGGCTTTTTACCCGACCGAAGCGATCAGCCATCAACGACAGGGGAAATGTCAGCAGGCCAACCATCAAGGCGACAATGCCACTGAGCAGGCCAAGCTGGCCGTCGCTCAGGGCCCACTCGCCCTTGAGCATCGGGAACACCGCGTTCAGCACCTGGCGCGACATGTAATCGGAAATCAACAGGCCGAACGTCAGTGCGAAGACGATCCAGGCATATTTGCGCGCAACAACGACACCACTGGAGTCGTCATCGTCTGCGACGATTGGGTGTAAGGCCATGCAGCCTCCTCAAAGCTTTGTTTTATTTTTGTTATCAAGCGTGTTGCAGTGCAGCGAGCGAGAGGCCATCGACCTCCCGCCTGGGCCACTCGGTCAGCCGCGTTGCGGCACACCTTTCTGTCCAGCCTTGCGGTTGGGGGCCATACCGTTGGCCAACAGGGTTTCTTCGATACTCTGGTACTGCACACCGATGCGGTAGATCTCACGCGCCTCTTTGCCGGTGGCGATTGCGCGACCCAGTTCATGGGCCACACGTACGGTTTGCTCGATCTGGGCAACCGAGCCGAAACGATCGCCCTTGTGATCAATGATTGTGTCTTCATTGCCCACGCGCGGGTGCATGCCCATGGCCATTGACATGGTGTTGAACGGCAGCACGTTCTTGAGCAGCGACTCGGAGGTCAGGGTGCAGCCGTCCGGTGCGCGGTGGATGAAGTTGAAGAAGTTGAACGGATTAGGGCCGTCGAAACCACCGCCGATACCGATCCAGGTCAGGTTCAACGGCCCCTTGTAGACGCCCCTGCGTACCAGGCGCTCAAGGGTTTCCATGGCGTGCATGCCGGTCAACTGGAAGTGCGGCTGAATGCCGTTGTCCATCAGACGCTTAAGGTGCTCCGCGACCCAGGCTGGACCTGCCGGTACGGTCATCTCGCTGTAAGCGGCCTGATAGGCCGGGTTAGCCAGGGACGTGCCTTCCAGGTATTCCGGATACAGCAGTTCCATGATGTTCATCTGGGTGGTGTTGATGGCCACCGTGACCTGATCCGGTTTTGGCGTCAGCTCAGCCAGCATGTGGCGAGTATCGTCGGACAGCCACTTGGCGGCTTCGCCATCGCTTTCCGGCGCGAAGGAAATCGAGCCACCGACCTGGATGATCATGTCCGGCACGGCTTCCCGTACGCCGGCGATCAACTCGTTGAACTTGGACAGACGCTTGGAGCCCTTGCCGTCCAGCTCGCGCACATGCAGGTGCAAGACCGTGGCACCCGCCTTATAACAATCGACCGCCTTCTGCACTTGCTCATCCATGGTCAGCGGGATGTCTTCGGGGAAGTCTTCCGGCATCCACTCGGGGCCATACGGGGCCACGGTGATGACCACCTTTTCCATGTTTTCCGGGTGCAAGGAATCGTCGAAGAATTGCATGAGTTACTCCTTTTATTATCATTGTCCGTCCACTCCGGGCGTTGCCGGGGGACGTGTGTACGAGTGCGAATGCAGAAACGGTTGATCAGTAAGTCCTGTCGCCGATGATCCCGGCGCGATCCATCTTGCGATGGCACGGCGGGTAATCCATGACGGCGTAATGCTGGGCACTGCGGTTGTCCCAGATGGCGATGCTGTTGGGCTTCCAGCGCCAGCGCACTTGATACTCGGGGATGTACGCCTGGCTGATCAGGTAACGCAGCAGCTCACTTGCGCCGGGGTTGGCGTCCTGGCCGAAGCGCACCCGCTCAGGAGTGTGGTAGTTACTGATGTGAGTGGCGAAGGCGTTGACGAACAGCACCTTCTCCCCGGTTTCCGGGTGAGTGCGCACCACCGGATGCTCGGCGTCCGGGTACATCGCCCTCAGTGCCAGACGCTTTTCGATCGGCATGGCCGCACCGAAGCTGGCTTCGATGCTGTGGCGGGAGCGCAGGTCGGCAATCTTCACCTTCACGTCTTCCGGCAAACGCGCGTAGGCCTCGACCATGTTGGCCCACATGGTGTCGCCGCCCACCGGCGGGCACTCTACGCAACGCAGCACGCAGCCCATCGGCGGGGCTTCACGCCAGGTGGCATCGCTGTGCCAGGAGTTTTCATAGCGGTCCGTCGGCTGGTCCGGGTTCTTGTAGATGCGCACCAGCCCTGGATGATCCGGGTCGCTGCCGGCCACCGGATGATCTTCCAGCTCGCCGAAACGACGGGCGAAGGCCACGTGCTCGGCGCGGGTGATGTCCTGGTCGCGCAAAAACACCACGCGATGCTTGAGCAACTGGGCGCGGATCTCGGCAAACAGACCGTCGTCATGCACCGCGTCGGCAAGGTTGACGCCGATCAGCTCCGCGCCAATGCTGCAGGTCAATTGTTCGACTTTCATGGCAGACGACTCCCTTAAATGACGAAAATCGACGAGCCCGTGGTCTTGCGTGACTCCAGGTCACGATGGGCCTGGACTGCATCCTGCAAGGCATAGTGCTGGTTAATCTCGATCTTGATTCGACCGCTGCCGACGTGGTCGAACAGTTCGCCAGCCAGCGCTGCTTTCTCAACCGGATCGGCGATGTAGTCGGCCAAGGCCGGGCGGGTCATGAACAGCGAGCCCTTCATCGCCAGCAGTACCGGATCGAAGGCCGGGATCGGGCCGGACGCCGTGCCGACGCACACCATCAGTCCGCGGCGCTTGAGCGAATCCAGGGAGCCCATGAAGGTATTCTTGCCGACACTGTCGAACACCACGTTGACACCCACGCCGTCAGTCAATTCGCGAACGCGCTTGGCGACGTCTTCGTGGCTGTAGTTGATGACATGGTCGCAGCCATGAGCCCGGGCAATTTCGGCCTTGGCCTCGGTGGACACGGTGCCGATGACCGTCAGGCCGAGCAGCTTGGCCCACTGCGAGACGATCAGGCCGACGCCACCGGCGGCGGCATGCAGCAGTATGCTGTCGCCGGCCTTGAAGTCGTAAATGCGTCGCATCAGGTACGACGACGTCAGGCCGCGCATGGTCATGGCCGCGGCGGTCTCGAAACTGATGGTTTCCGGCAGTTTGATCAGCGGCGCGGCCGGGATCAAACGCTCGGTGCTGTAGGCTCCCAGGGTGTTGAGAAAGCCGGTGTAGGTGACGCGATCACCCACTTGTACGTTGGTAACCCCCTCGCCAATGGCCTGGACCACACCGGAAGCCTCAACCCCCATGCCGTTGGGCATCGGGATCGGGTAGGTGCCATTGCGAAAGTAGGTGTCGGCATAGTTCAGGCCGACCGCCACATGGCGGAGACGAACCTGACCCGGCCCGGGATCGCCGACCTCGACCTCCTCATAGCGAAGGACTTCGGGACCACCGGTTTCGTAGAAGCGTATGGCTTTGGCCATGTTTTATTATTCTCCAATCTGCAAGGTTGGCGTGCTGCGTCGATTTGCGCTGATTGGACTGTAGGTTGCAGGTCGATGAGACGCTTCTCATCAGACGACAATGGCTTTTCATTTCATGACAGGCAGTACGCCTGCGTGCGGTGCATCGTTCCGGCAGAGGCGCCTGAACACAAGGGCTCGCACAAGACCTGCGGTGGGTGACTTATCCAGTGCCTCTCGATACCCTTGCGCTCCTCGGCGCCTGACAGTGTTCCAGGTCATTCCACACTCCATCCAAACGAGCATGTCATGAAATCCCCTGCCGGCTTGCTGCTGACGGGTATAGAGCTGGACCGTGCCAGCTCCATTCCCCTTTACCGTCAACTCTATTTGCAGATTCGCAAACAGATTCTGTCCGGACGGCTTCAAGGGGGCGTGCGCTTGCCATCGACCCGGACCTTGAGCAAAGAGCTTGCGCTGTCGCGGATCACCCTCCTCAATGCCTTCGATCAGCTGATTGCCGAAGGCTTTCTGGCGTCGCGGACCGGGGCCGGTACCTATGTGGGCAATGAGTGGGAAAGCCGTGGTATTGCCGACGATCAGCGGCAGCGCCAGCCTCCTCGCCTGTCCAATCTGAGCCAGTCCATGCTGTCTCTGCGCAGCAATCATTTTCGAGGGGTTTCCTATTCCGGCTGGGACCCCGCAAGCCCCACCTCGTTCCTGCCCAGCCACAGCGCTTACGACGCGTTCCCGCAACCTGTCTGGAAGCGTCTGATGAACCGCCACCTGCACAAGCCGACCAAGGCCATGCTTGGCTACGGCGAACTGCAAGGGTATCTGGCCCTGCGCACAGCGATTGCCGACTACGTCTTTGATGCCCGGGGTATCGACTGCAGTGCCGAGCAAGTGGTGATCGTTTCCGGCGCCCAGCAAGCCTTCAACCTGGTGGGCATGTTGTTGCTCAATCCGCAGGACAGTGTGTGGATGGAGGATCCGGGGCATATCGCGGCGCGAATTGCGCTCCAGGCCCAGGGAGCCCGGGTGGTCCCATTGCGTATTGATGAACAGGGGATCGATATCCGCCAAGGCCTGGCCGAGTGCCCTGACGCCCGCCTGGTGTTTACCACGCCGTCGCGCCAGCATCCGTTGGGCGTCACCATGAGTTATGGGCGGCGTCAGGCGCTCATCGACTGGGCCGCGCACAACCAGAGCTGGATCATCGAGGACGATTGCGACAGTGAGTTTCGCTACAGCGGTCGCCTCCTCCCCGCGCTCTATGCCATGGACCCGTTGGCTCGAGTGATCTACGTCGGGACGTTCAGCAAAGTCCTTTTCCCCTCCCTGAGACTGGGCTACGTGATACTGCCGCCGGCGTTGGTCGAACCGTTCTGCACCCTGCGGGCGGTCATGGATCGCAGCCCGCCTACGCTCCTGCAGGCCACAACTGCGGACTTCATGCGCGAAGGCCACTTCCTCGGCCATATCCGCCGCATGCGTACGCTGTACCAGGCCCGTCAGGCAGCACTGGTTAAGCAACTGCAACAGCGTCTGGGCAGTTTCTTCACCCTCACCCCGGTAGAAGCCGGCATGCACCTGATCGCGTGGCTGCCACCCGAGCTCGATGACGGCGCCATCGCCAAGGAACTGGCCCGGCACAATATTCACACCTATGCCCTGAGCGACTACTGTCTTGAGCATGTCCTGCCACCTGCTCTATTGATCGGTTTTGCCGGCACGCCAGAGGACAAGGCCGAGGAGCGCGTCGAAGCACTGGCTCAGGCGCTGATCAAAATGGGGCACCTGCGCCAGGACCCCGTCAGGTGAGCAGAGTGGTCTTATCATTTAAATAATAATGGATCTATCGAGAGTTCCTGTCTGGCGCGATAAAGGCTGCGCCGGTAGACCCGGTGTCTGAACCAGGAATGACTCGAATGAACAATAATATCCAAGAACGATTCAATGCCTTGCTGAGCCACAAGGCTGTCGAAGCCGGGGCACCTCCCGCACTGACTGAAGCACTGGCCCGTCAGCTGCTCGAGCGCCTCGGCCAGTTGCGCTTGTTTGCCCATGCCTATCCCCTGCTGACCAACCTCACCCATGGTCGCGTCACGCCGGCCGACCTGTTGGACTTCGCCTATCGCCACGAGCTGCAGGGTCTGAGCCTGCACCTGCTCGACGGCGAGAAAAACAGCCTGAGTCAAATGACACCCACGCAGCTTCAGGCGTTTGCTGACAAAGCCAATGCGCTGGGGCTGGACGTACACCTGGAAATCAGCAGCACACTGAAAAAAGATGTCGATCAGGTGATCGCCATAGCCAAGACCCTGGGGGTGCGCAACATCCGCGTTTACTCACGCTACGAGGGAACGCTGTCTCGGGTCATGGACGTGATCGAGTCAGACCTGCATTACCTCGCGCAGCAGGCAGACGAGCATGACCTGTTCTTCGACTTCGAGCAGCATGAGGAACTCAAGAGCGCCGAGATCGCGCAACTGCTGAACCGCCTCAACCACCCCCGACTGCATGCATTGTTCGACTTCGGCAACATGATCAATGCCTGCGAACAGCCTATGCAGGCGCTCCGTACTTTGGCGCCGCACATACGCCAGACCCACCTCAAGGGTGTGCGCATCGTCCCCGAGCAAAACGGATTCGGCCATTACGGCGTGCTGCAGGGCTGTGACGAAGACGATCTGCCCAACGCACGCATGTTGTTCGAACTGCTGATGCTCGGCGATTCAACTCCGCAAGTGATCGCGTTCATCCTTGAGCAGGAAAATCACTACGTTGCCCCGGCGTTCCGCCAGACCTTTGAGGCCGCCGACCCGTTCATTGCGTACCGGGAAATGAGTGAAACGGCGCTGCCAGGCGGCTACTCACTTGAGCGAATGTTGGCCGATGAACACCGCTGGGCGAACAACCAGGTCGCCTATGTACGAAGCCTGCTGGCCGAGTTCCGAACCCTGGCCGAGTTGACCCTGGACAACCGCGCTAACGGCTGAACCTGACGTGACAACCGGCACTGCTTACCCAATTACGCCTGGAGAACAATAATGACAACTCATGACAAGGCCAAATGGCTCAGATTCCTGATTCTCATCCTCGGTGGGGGCACCATTTACAAGCTGGCGAACCTCAAGGACGCCTTCTATGTACCCATGCAAGAATTCATGGGGTTGACCCACACTGAAATCGGCCTGCTGCTGAGCGCCAACGCCATCATCGCCACTGCGCTGTTTGTCGTAGGCGGTCTGCTCGCGGACCGTTTCGACACACGCAAGCTAATTCCCATCGGTCTGCTCGGCACCGGTAGCCTGGGGCTCTACCTGGCGACCTTCCCGCCCTTCAGTAATCTGCTGATCGTGTTCAGCCTGCTGGCCGTCTGTGCCGACTGCATCTTCTGGCCCTCGCTGCTCAAAGCCATCCGCAATCTGGGCGACGACAAGGAACAGGGGCGGTTGTTCGGGCTTCTGGAAGGCGGGCGTGGCGTCGTTGATACCGTGGTCGCCTTTTCTGCCCTGGGCGTCTTCGTCGCCATGGGCTCCGGTGAGGCCGGTCTGAAATCGGCGATCCTTTTTTACTCGCTCATCGACATTCTTGCCGGAACGTTGTGCTGGTTCCTGCTCAAGGGCGGCACCACGCAGTCGAACACACAGCCCAAAAACGGCCTGTCCAACCTGCTCGAAGCCATCAAGGTCCCGGGTATCTGGCTGGTCAGCCTCAACGTGTTCATGGTCTATATCGTGTACTGCGGTTTGACCTACTTTATTCCCTACCTCAAGGACATGTACGAACTGCCCGTGGCACTGGTGGGCGCTTACGGCATCATCAATCAGTACTTCCTCAAGATCCTGGGCGGTCCTGCCGGTGGTTTCATTGCCGACAAGCAGTTCAAGAGCACCAGCCGCTATATGAAATGGGCATTCCTGGCTCTACTGCCACTCATGGGCGTGATCATGCTCATCCCTAAAAGCCACGATTTCATCTATGCGGGCATGGCGGCCACCCTCTCCTTCGCGCTCATCGTGTTCTCCATGCGCGGCGTCTTCTGGGCGCCCATGGGTGAAGTCGGCATCCCCCAGCACATCACAGGCTCAGCCTTCGGTATTGGCTGCCTGATCGGTTATGCGCCGGGGATGTTCGCTTACGTCATCTATGGCGCGATCCTCGACCATTTCCCCGGCCAGCAAGGCTACAACTACGTCTTCAGCTTAATGAGTCTGTTGGCCATTCTTGGGTTCATGATGTCCAGTCTGCTGTATCAGGCCGTCCAGAAAAAATCCACCGCAACCGCCGGGGTTAGCGCAGCGCAAACCTGAACATCGTCCTGATAACCAGGAAGAGGCCTGCGTAATGCCTCTTCCTGGAAAAGTTGCTGCAGGATGAAGGACAGTGGTTTCAGGCTGATCAACCTTGTGCCTTGCCTACGGGAGCGCAAGTCGGCTGAATGTTAAAGACGTCACCCTGAGGGATATGCAACTGACATAAGAAACGCCGGGCCGGATCGGAGTTGGCGCTCCCCGTAAAGACGATCATCCTGGACTCGCGCAATACCTGCCGGCTGAGTTATACCAAGATGAGCATAAGGAAAATGGCAGGGGCGGCTGGATTCGAACCAACGCATGGCAGGATCAAAACCTGCTGCCTTACCGCTTGGCGACGCCCCTGTATCTGTTGCTACGAGTGCCCAGCACCCTCTTCCTGATTGTGCAGCTTGGAGCAACATCGAGATGTTGCTTCCTTTCGCTACAAGCCCTGTAAGAGCCTCTGCAAGAATGCGCGGGAATTTATCAACTTTCGCTTCGCCTGGGAAGACCCAAAAAACATAAATTTGTTTGAAAACAGCCAGTTACTATTGATTGAGGTTAGGCACAATCCTCTCGGGGGCTTTTGAGCTTTCCAGTGGGCGCTGGAACGCCCAGGCCAGGCCAGTCTCCATCAAGGCTTTCCTGGCACCGGGCGAAATCAAAAACGCGGTTTGATCGCCTTCCACTCCGGCTTGTAACGCCGCATCTGTTTCACGTCATCGCGCTGCCGAATGCCGCAGGTCAGGTATTGGTCATGCAGCTTGCCCAGTTGGTCGTGATCTAGTTCCAGACCCAACCCGGGCGCACGCGTGATTTTCACGCAGCCATCGACGATGGGCAGCTTGCCGCCCTTGATCACCTCTTCATCCGGCTCCTGCCAGGGGTAATGCGTGTCGCAGGCATAATCCAGGTTGGGCACCGAGGCGGCTACATGCGCCATTGCCATCAGGCTGATGCCCAAGTGCGAGTTGGAATGCATGGACACTCCAAGGCCAAAGGTCTGGCACATTTTGGCCAGCGCCTGAGTGTCGCGCAGCCCCCCCCAATAGTGGTGGTCGGCGAGCACGATTTGCACGCTGTTCAACGCCACACTGCGGCGAAACTCATCGAAGTCAGTCACCACCATATTGGTCGCCAGCGGCAGGCCGGTGCGCTTGTGCAGATCGGCCATGCCCTCCAGGCCAGGCGTCGGATCTTCGTAATATTGCAAATCGTCGCCCAACAGTTCGGCCATGCGAATCGATGTTTCCAGGGACCAGTTGCCGTTCGGGTCGATGCGCAGCGGGTAACCGGGGAAGGCCTTTTTCAGCGCCTTGATGCACGACACTTCGTGTTCTGGAGGTAGCGTACCGGCCTTGAGTTTGATGCTCTTGAAACCATAGGTCTCGATCATGCGTCGCGCCTGCGCGACGATCTGCTCTTCGTTCAGGGCTTCCCCCCAACTGTCCGGTTTGTAAGGCGAGTCGACATGCTGGGCATACTTGAAAAACAGATAGGCACTGAACGGAATCTCGTCGCGAATCGCACCGCCCAGCAAGTCCACTAACGGCACGTTCAACGAATGTGCCTGTAGATCAAGGAAGGCCACTTCGAACGCCGAATACGCGTTGCTCACCGCTTTGCTGGCATGAGAGCCCGGCGCCAGTTCCGCACCGGCGATGCTGGCGGGTTTGTTCGCCGCCACGGTGGCCTGCACGATGGTGCGCAGCTGATTGAGGTTGAACGGATCGAGGCCGATCAACTGATCCTTCAGTTGTTGCTGGATCAACAGCGCCGGGGCATCGCCGTAGCTTTCGCCCAGGCCAATGTAGCCATTGTCGCTCTCGATCTCGATGATCGAACGCAGCGCGAAAGGTTCGTGAATACCGCTGGCGTTAAGCAGTGGCGGATCACGAAAAGCGATGGGGGTGACGGTGACTCGTTTGATTTTCAAGAGGCTGCTCCCTTTGGACCTGAACTCGAGGCTTGATGACGGATGGATTTTTTTGGCGCCGAGTCTTCGGCAGGTTTGCCGGTCAGCGAGCGGAGCGCGTCGCCACGCGGTGCAGTACGGGCGAAAAAGATCACCACGGCCGCCACCAGTGATGTGGCCGCCAGGCCGTACAGGCCGCCTTCGATGGAGCCGGTGGTCTGCTCCAGAAAACCGAACGCGGTGGGGGCCACAAAACCGCCAAGGTTGCCAATGGAGTTGATCAAGGCGATCACCGCGGCGGCGATGCGTGCGTCCAGGTAGCCTTGTGGAATTGGCCAGAACAACGCCGAGGCAGCCTTGAAACCAATGGCGGCAAAACAGATGGCGACAAAGGCGAAGATCGGTCCGCCCATGGTCGACATGAACATGCCGAACGCTGCAATCACCAGCGTCAATGCAACCCAGGCCTGCTGGTGTTTCCATTTGCTGGCCATCGCGGCGAAGCCATACATCGCGATGATCGAAATGATCCACGGAATCGAGTTGAACAAGCCGACCTGGAAGTCGCCGAGGTTGCCCATTTTTTTAATCATGCTCGGCAGCCAGAACGTGGCGCCATAGATGGTCAAGGCGATGGAAAAGTAGATGAAGCAGAACAACGCAATCTGCTTGTCGGCCAGCAGTTTGAACATCGACGGTTTGACCGTTTGCACGGCTTCGCGAGCCTGCTGTTCCAGCGCGATGGTTCCAACCAGTGCGCTCTTTTCTTCTTCGCTCAGCCATTTCGCTTCGCGCGGATGGGATTGCAGCCAGAACCAGACAAAACCGCAGAGCACGATGGAGGCAAAGCCTTCAATCAGGAACATCCACTGCCAGCCATGCAGGCTGAAACCGCTGACGTTCAGCAGCGCGCCGGATACCGGGCCGGAAATCACCGACGCAATGGCCGAACCGCTGAGGAAAATCGCCATGGCCTTGCCACGTTCGGTCGACGGTAGCCATTGGGTGAAGTAGTAAATGATGCCGGGGAAAAAACCCGCTTCGGCTGCACCGAGAACAAAACGCAGCACATAGAAGCTGGTCTCGCCGCGCACAAAGGCCATGGCCATGGCGGCTGCGCCCCAGGTGAACATGATGCGCGTCAGCCAGGCGCGAGCACCGTAGCGTTGCAGCAGCAGGTTGGAGGGGACTTCGAATATCGCGTAACCGATGAAAAACAGCCCGGCCCCCAAGCCATAGGCCGCAGCGCCAATGCCCAGATCGGTTTCCATGTGACTGCGCACGAAGCCGATGTTGACCCGGTCAATGTAGTTGACGATGAACATCACCACGAACAGCGGCAGCACATGGCGCTTCACCTTGGCCGCTGCACGGGCAAGCACAGTGGGGTCCGGCGGACTCTGGAGGGTATTCAAGGGGCAACTCCCGATCATTGTTTTTTTAGGGGCAAGCCGATCATGGACGCGCCAATTGATCCCGTCTAATCTAACTTGGCATTCGATTGATACCTGGATTAGATCAATGTTCGAGCTAACACAACTGCGTTGTTTCACTACCGTGGCGACCGAACTCAACTTCCGTCGTGCCGCCGAACGACTGAACATGACTCAACCGCCCCTCAGTCGACAGATTCGACTGTTGGAGCACCACCTGGGCGTCGAGCTATTCACCCGCACCACCCGCAGCGTCGCCCTGACCGCCGCCGGCCGCGCATTTTTCATCGAAGCACAGAACCTGCTGGAGCGCGCCCAGCAAGCCGCAGTGACCGCCCGGCGCTTCGCCGAAGGGGACATCGGCTCGGTCAACATCAGTTTCGTCGGCAGCGCGGTATACGAGTTCCTGCCCAAGGTCATCGCTGAAGCACGGCTTAAACAGCCTCAGGTCAAAATCGATCTATCGGAGATGAACACCTACCAGCAGCACGAAGCCCTACGCGCTCGCCGCATCGACCTGGGCATCGTCCGCGCACCTTTGCTGGAGCCGGGCTACGCCACCGAATGCCTGGTGCGCGAGCCGTTCGTATTGGCCGTCCCCAGCAACCACCGGCTGGCCAGTGCCGAAACCGTGTCCGTCAAAGACCTCGACGCCCAACCCTTCCTCATGTACTCCCACGCAGCCTATCCCCCGTTCAACGAACTGCTGACCGGCATGCTCCGCTCTGCCCGCGTCGCCCCGGAATACGTGCAATGGCTCGGTTCATCACTGACCATCCTGGCCTTGGTCAACGCGGGAATGGGATTGGCCCTGGTGCCGCGCTGCGCCACCAGCGTCGTGTTCAAGAACGTCGTGTTTCGTGATATCGATTTGGGGGAAGGCGTACAGAGCGAGCTGCATTTGATCTGGCGCGAGAACAATGACAACCCGGCATTTGCGATGTTGTTGGACGGGATTCGCAAGGCTGTGAGGGAGGGATGGGGAGTATAAATACTGTCCGATCCCCAGGTATCGAGGTAGACGACACTTTGGAGATTGCAGAGCAGACAGAGGTTGGATCACCCTCTGCCGGTGCCAGCCACACAGCTCGCTAACCGGCCATTTTCTGCCGGTCGGGATCGGCTGCGCTGGGTCGCTGGCAGCCGGTCACGCCAATTTGATGGAGCCGCCCTGGATGTCGTCGCGCGCCAATCGCAAGTCATTGGCGTCCTGATTGAGCCGGTGAATCAGGTTGAGCAACCGCTGGCGCAACACCTCGTCCTTGAGCTGCTCAGTTGCGCGCATTACATCCAGCGCCGCGGCCTCGTTGTTGGCGGCGACTGAGTCGAGCAGTTTGCGCATGCTGCGTGATGGCCGATTCATCTCTAGAACCCTTGGTTTCCGTTGACGCGGATCATACGGCCCGAATGTTTCGCCAGTGTTTCAGTTGTGGCCATAGCCACTGTGATAAACGACGGCAACGCGAGTAATGTTAGTCATGGTGCTTTCCTCAGAAGTGATCAAGTGGGTCCACCCATGATTTGCTGCGGATTTAGAGTGATCATCTACCGATCAAAATCGATTGACGCACCATGCTTCATGGCCTACTCGTTCGAGGATTTGGAACATGTTGTCGATTGAAGACCTCACCCTCCTTGAAGCCATCCGGGAAACGGGCAGCCTGTCGCGGGCCGCCGCACGCCTTGGCAAGGCGCCTTCGACAATCTCCTACGCTGCGCGGCAACTGGAAGAGCGCTTTGACGCTCTGCTGTTTGATCGGCGTCGCTATCGCTTGCAACTGACACCCGCCGGGGAGTTATTGGTGAATGAAGCTGCGCGACTGATGCAGGACGTATCACGACTGACTCAGCGAGTGCAGCAGGTAGCCAATGGATGGGAGAGCCGCTTGTGGATCGTCACCGATGAACTCCTGGAGTTCGAAGCGTTGATCCCGGCAATTCACGAGTTCGATGCGCTGGAATCCGGTGTGCCGCTGCGGGTGACCCATGAAGTATTGAAGGGGGTCTGGGAAGCCCTGCGCGAAGGCCGCGCGGATCTGATTATCGGCGCCACCAACGAGCCTCCGGCCATCCCGACATTGCGCTGGATGCAACTGGGCGAAATGGAATGGGTGTTCGCTGTCTCGGCGAAACATCCCCTCGCCAAAGCAAAGGAGCCGATTTCAAGGGCAATAGTTGCGCAACACCGGGCGATTGTCGTAGCCGACTCGTCGAGAGCCACTGAAGGCAGCACCTATGGCGTATCCGGAGGGCAATCTGTGCTCGCCGTGCCAAGCATGCGCGCGAAAATCCTGGCCCAGTGCGACGGCCTCGGTGTTGGCTGGTTGCCGAGACATCGGGTCGGGTCGTTGCTGAAAAAAGGCACGCTGATTGAAAAACAGATGGCCGACCCACGAGAGCCCAATATCCTCTACGCCGGCTGGCGAGGGGATCATGACGGCCGCGCCCTCGGATGGTGGCTCGAAAAACTGAAACAGAGCTACTTTTCCAAGAGGCTGGTTCAAGGGAATGACTCGTTTATTTAATAACGTCCTCGCTCGGTTTAATGAGCCGTTCTCACCTCTGCCCCCCCATCATTCGCGTCGATGTTCACCATCGACCCAATGAAGTTCTCATAAAAATTCTGACGCGTAACATCCGCTCCATACCCAACCAATAGCACTCCGGAGCACACCACCATGAAACGCCAAATCATCCTCAGCATTGCTTTCTCGGTACTTGCAGCCAACGCTTTTGCTGCTTCCTCGGCTCACCCGGTCATCGCTGAAGGTGGTTCCGACCGCCTGATCGAAAGTCGCGTCGCCGAAGGTGGCTCGGATCGTCTGATCGAAAGCCGTGTTGCTGAAGGTGGTTCGGATCGTCTGATCGAAAGCCGCGTTGCTGAAGGTGGTTCGGATCGTCTGATCGAGAGCCGTGTGGCTGAAGGTGGCTCGGATCGTCTGATCGAGAGCCGTGTGGCTGAAGGTGGCTCGGATCGTCTGATCGAAAGCCGCGTCGCTGAAGGTGGTTCGGATCGTCTGATCGAAAGCCGCGTCGCTGAAGGTGGTTCGGACCGTCTGATCGAAAGTCGCGTTGCTGAAGGTGGTTCCGATCGTCTGACTCAGAATCGTGCATGAATGGCCTGTCTGCGGTACTCAACGAAAAGCCCGGCTTAATCAGCCGGGCTTTTTTTATGGGCGCTGCTAAAAGCGCAGAAAACCGTTTACCCCGTCAGCGGCCCGAAGCCCGAGCCATGCAGCGCTGATGACGTTCGTCGACCCGTTTGGCATACCAGGCTGTAGTGAGTTTGCGGGTGATTTTCGGGCTTTGCAGCAGGATGCCCGGCAGTACCGCCCGTGGCAGTGGCTTGCCTTCGGCCTTTTCGGCCAGGGCGAACACTCGTTCGTAGAGCGTGCTGTCTTCGAATTCGAGGCTTTTGCCCTGCTCCAGCTGACTTCTGATCGTCGGGTTACGCATGTCCAATTGCTTGCCCAAGGTGCGCACCGCCAACTCCGTCGCCCCGGGCATGATGGCGCCAGGGCGGATCAGATCGCCGTCAAGTTCCAGGGGTATGCCCGAAGCGCGACTGACGGCGCTCTGGAAAGCGGCATTGCGGCTGGCGTACCAACCGGCATTGAAATCAGCGAAGCGGTACAGCGGTTTGGAGTAACTCACCGGATAACCCAGCAAATGCGCGATACCGAAGTACATGCCGCCGCGACGGCTGAACACTTCGTGGCGAATCGAACCCTCCACAGGATAGGGATAGGCCCGTGCCTGGGATTGGGCAAAGTCGATGCTGACTTGCATCGGCCCGCCGGTATGCACCGGATTGAAGTTCCCGAAGAGACTGCGGCCCATCGGCACCATGCCGATGAAGTCGTCGAAAATGGCGCTGAGCTCCTTTTCGGTACGCGCGGCACTCAGGCGATCGCTGTAACTCTTGCCGTTGGGCGAGCGAACCTGCAAAGCGGCGCTCACCAATAAAGCGGGAACATGGGCGGCGGCGGCACGGCGGTCGATCTCATCCCGCGCGATTTTCCCCAGCCCTGGTACCACAGGATCGACCTGAAAAGTGGACTCCTGCTCAGCCACTGCCAGCACGGAACAAAGGTTTTCCGTGGTCGGTGCAATGCCTTGCGCCGCGAACGCCGCATAAATGTCGGTGGCCCAGCCCTCACGATCAACCGTCTTCGCCGGCAATAGCCGAACAATCTTCGCCTTCACCTCGGCCGGTCGTGCAGGCGACTCCTGAGTGCGCTGACTGCCGCAACCGGCCAGCATCAGAAGCATGGCGATACCCATGATGAATCGATTTGATCGCATGTGTCCCCGAATGGCGTTGGGCTAATGGAGCGACTATGAACAAAGCCGCCGCGGATATCGACCCTTGCGTCGAATGGCTGTTCAATGCCGGGAATCTATTCAACTGCTCAACTCGCAACATAGGCGCACAATCAACGGCATGGAATTGATCTCTACCTGAGGGCAACGACATGAAACGCTGTGACGTTCTGATAATCGGGGCCGGCCCGACGGGGCTGGTTCTGGCGCTCTGGCTCAGCAAGCTTCGGATCAAGGTGCGGATCCTCGACAAGACCGCCGTGCCAGGCACGACATCGCGAGCCCTGGCGGTCCAGGCGCGAACCCTAGAGCTCTACCGTCAGCTCGACCTCGCAGACGCCATTGTGCAACGCGGTCACACGGTGCCTGCGGCCAACCTCTGGGTCAAAGGCGAACCGGTTGCGCGTTTGCCGTTCGAGACTATTGGCAAGGATCTGACGCCTTATTCTTTCCTCGAAATGTACCCTCAGGACGAACACGAACAACTGCTGATCGAACGTCTGGAAATGTTCGGCGTTTCGGTCGAGCGCGAAACCGAACTGAAGAACTTCGAGGAGGCCGACGGTTACCTCACCGCGCACTTGATCAACGCTCATGGGCAGGAAGAGACCTGCGAAGCCCGTTATCTCGCGGGTTGCGACGGCGCCCGTTCGACGGTGCGCAAAACCCTTAATACGGGTTTTCCCGGGGGCACCTATCAGCAGGTTTTCTATGTCGCCGATGTGGACGCAGCAGGTCCACCGATCAACGGTGAACTGCACGTGGACCTCGACGAAGCAGACTTCCTCGCAATCTTCCCCCTGGCAGATGCAGGTCGTGGACGTGCCCGGTTGATCGGGACGGTACGCGACGAGCGCGCCGAACACGCCGAGACGCTCAAGTTCGAGGACGTCAGCAGCCGGGCCATGGAGCATCTCAAGGTTCAAGTGCTCAAGGTGAACTGGTTTTCCACCTATCGTGTGCATCACCGGGTGGCGGACCACTTCCGCAGCGGACGAACGTTCCTGCTGGGCGACGCCGCGCATGTCCACAGCCCCGCCGGTGGTCAGGGGATGAACACCGGGATTGGCGATGCGATCAATCTCGCCTGGAAACTCGCCGCCGTGCTGAAGGGCAACGCTTCGGACACCCTGCTGGAGAGTTATGAAACCGAGCGCATTGAATTTGCCCGGCGACTGGTGGCAACCACCGATCGGGTGTTCAGCTTCGTCACCGCCGATGGGCCCATTGCCAACATTGTGCGTACACGCCTGGCGCCGTTACTGCTCGCCAAGGCCACCTCACTGGCAGTGGTACGCGAATTTATGTTCCGCACGATTTCGCAGATCACCCTGAACTATCGAGGGATGCCCCTGAGCACCGGCAGTGCCGGCGACGTTCATGGGGGTGATCGGTTGCCCTGGGCGCACGATGGCGATTTCGACAACTTCGACACCCTGTCGAGCCTGTCCTGGCAGGTCCATGTGTATGGGCTTGCCAGCGACCCATTGGTTGCATGGTGCACTGAGCACGGCATAGCGCTGCACATTTTTCCTTGGGGACCGGCCCCTGAAGCGGCCGGTCTTGCGCGCAATGCCTTCTATCTGCTGCGACCCGACACCTACGTGGCGATCGCTGAACTGTCCAGCGATCCAAAGGTGCTTGAGCGTTACTTCAACGCGCGCGGGATCCAGCCAGGGCCCTAGTGGCCTATGTGATTAGTCATCATGGAGCCAACCTTGGCTGCAGCCATTTGCTGAACAGACGGGTCACCCGTGGCATGAACACATAGACGACCAACAGCACGATGCTCAGGGTGATCAGCACATTGCTCTGCACGTAACCACCCAGCCAGGGTTGCCAGGCGAACAGTGGCTTCCACAGCATCGGCACCAAAAAACTCAGCGGAAGGATCACCAGAAAGGTTATGCAGGCCTGTTTCCAGCGAGGCGGCGGGCCTTGCCCTTCATCGACCGGCGTAAACCAGAACTCACGGTCGGCGTTGACTTCGATTTGATCACCATCGGCCAACAGTGGCTGCGCTTCTGATACCAACTGCTGGCGATCTTCCGAATCCAGCCAGTGCTGCAATTGCGCAGTCGAGGCGAAGCGCAACACAGAGGTGAACAGTGCCAGCCCACCGTTTTGCCCGCGCATCACATCAATGCCCAGATGCCCCGGATAACCACGGGCAATCGCGATAGTGCGGCGCAACCAGGCTTCATACTCCTCATCCCGGCCCTGTTTGACTCTGTGCCGCACCAGCAGCGTTACCACCCCATCCGATACCTCGATGTTCATGCCTGGCTCCTCCCGATCGTGATCGTGGATCAGCTTAGTCCAAGCCAGGAGACAGGCCTGGGCGTTGTCGGTTTTGACGAACGCCCCAGTACAACGCCCAGCGTTTATGGCACAACGCAGCGCCTTACCAGAGCGCGATGTCATAGGTGAAATACACTCGATTACTGTCGCGACCACGGGAGAAGTCCGAGCGGTACACGTAGTTGCGCAGTTTCACCCCCAGCCCTTTGAAAGTGCCACTCTGGACGACATAGGCCACCTCCGCATCGCGCTCCCATTCGCGAACGTTTGAGTTCGACTTGCCATCGTCGCCTTTCAAATAGCGGGTCATGAACGTCAGCCCCGGCATCCCGAGCGGCGCAAAGTCGTAGCCATAACTGAGCATCCAGGTTTTTTCGTCCTCCTCAATGAACTTGCCGACGCCGACGTTACTGAACGAGTAGACGGTGGCCCCGTTGACAAAGGGCAAACCTGCGTCACCGCTGAGTTTTTGATAACCGGCACCCAGGGCGTGGCCGGAGATGGCATAGGAAAGCTGGCCGCTGAGCATATCGTTGTCGATCTTGCCGCCATAGGCAGTCCCGGCATCGGAACTGTGGAAGTAACGCAAGTCACTGGTCAGTACGCCGGAGCCCAAGGGCAGATCGTGCTGGATACCGGCAAAGTTCTGGCGGTAGAAGTTTTCCAGTTCCCCGTAAAAATAACTGAGGCGTATGTTTTTGCCGAGTTTGTAATCGGCCCCGGCAAAACTGAAATCGCCCCCCTTGGTGCCTGAGTAGCCATCTGGAACGATCGAGCGGCTGTCGCTGGAGTCCCTCAATTTGAATTGATCGAGGTGACCGCCCGTGAGGGTCAGATTGTCGATATCGGTGCTGGTGATTTGGGCACCTTCATAGGTCTGCGGTAACAAGCGTGCATCGTTGTAGATCAACACGGGGGTTTTGGGCAGCAAGGTGCCATATTTGACTGTGGTTTTAGCCAGCTTCGCCTTGGCCGTCAGCCCTGCACTAGAGAATTCGTCGGCAGCGCGGCCATCGTCATGTACCGGCAACAAACCAGTGCCGCTGCGCCCGCGCCCGGAGTCGAGTTTGACCCCGAGCAAGCCCAGGGCATCGACACCAAAGCCGACGGTTCCTGGGGTAAAGCCCGACTGAAAATCGAGCAGAAAGCCTTGAGCCCATTCCGTGCGTTCACTCTTGGCGGTGCGAGCAGAACGCGCACTCAAGCCGTGCTCATCACGGAAATTTTCATTGATGTAGACATTGCGCAATTGCAGCTTCAACTTGCTGTCGTCAATGAAGTCGGTGGCGCCGGCACCGGCCACTGGCAACAGGCTCAGAAGAGGAAGGATGGCCCCACGGGTCAGAAAACTGGTCATGTCGAACTACTCATTGTTGTTATAGAGGATGCACGTCGCCGCACGCCCTGCTGGAGGGGCGCGTGGGAAAACACCGGGGTGAATCAGGAAGTCAGGCGAGTAGCGTCAAAGCGCCGGTCAGCAAGGCGAGCACCGTAACCACCAGAGAGGTGAGCACGGCCCATTTGACGGTGGCTTTCTGGAAGTCACCGATGTCGCGGTCGACCATGCCGACCAACAACAAGGTCGAGGCCACCAACGGGCTCATCAGATGGACCGGCTGGCCCAGAATCGAGGCCCGGGCGATCTCCACCGGGCTGATGCCATAGGCTGCGGCAGCATTGGCCAGGATCGGCACCACGCCAAAATAGTAGGCATCGTTGGACAGGACGAAGGTCAGCGGCATACTGGTGATCGCAACCACCAACGGAAACAGATGACCCCAGGACGGCGGGATCCAGTCGACCAGTGTTTGCGCCAGGGCGTCGACCATTTTGGTGCCCGAGAAAATGCCGGCGAAGATGCCCGCCGCGAACACCAGCAGCACCACGGTCATGGCATTGCCCGAGTGAGCAAGGATGCGTTCTTTCTGAATGTCCAGTTGCGGGTAGTTGATCAGCAGCGCCAGGACGAAGCCGATCAGAAACAGGATCGCCGAGTGCATCAGGCCCATGACCAGCGCGGTCATGACCGCGATCACCAGCAACAGGTTCACGTAGGCCAATTTTGGCCGTTTGTGCGGCGTGTCTTCAAGAATTGCCTCGATGTAGCAGTCCCCGCCGCCGCTCTGCAATTGGGTGCTACCGATACGTTTACGCTCGGCTCGACCCAACAGAAACGCAGTAAAAACCACCCACAGTGCACCGCCGATCATGGTCGGCAACAACGGGATGAAGTACGCCCCGGCATCGAGCCCCAGCGCGGCAATCGCTCGCGTAGCCGGACCGCCCCAAGGCGTCATGCCGCTCATGATGCTGAGTGAGAGCATGGAAATCGTCGCCAGAATCATAGGATTCATACCGATACGCTTGTACAACGGAAGCATTGCGGCGCAGGTGATCATGTAGGTGGTGGTGCCGTCGCCATCCAGGGCCACGGTCAGAGACAGCAGCGCGGTGCCGACGGCAATTTTCATCGGGTCGCCATTGACTCGCTTGAGGATCTTTCTGATCAGGGGATCGAACAGCCCCGAGTCGATCATCAAACCAAAAAACAGAATGGCGAACAGCAAGAGTGCCGCAGAAGGTGCGACCGTTTTCAGGCCGTCGAGCATCATCTTTCCGGTGGTGCCACCAAAACCACCAATCACGGCAAATACGATGGGCACGATCGTCAAGGCAACGATCGGGGACAAACGCTTGGTCATGATCAGGTAGGTGAACACGACCACCATGGCCAAGCCGAGTAAAGCAAGCATAGACATCTCTCTTGTTGTTATAGATAGCGTGGCCGACGTGAAGGCGAACGAGCCCGTGCCCGCCAGGCGACGCGATAAACGGCGCCTGGCAGCAGGTCTTTATGTTTTGAGTTTTTTTGCAGCGCCCCGCAGACGACTAGATGTGTTTGGGCGCCTCGACGCGGTCCCACGCTTGATCAGCCGCAGGCAGAGCTATTTTTCCGTCGAGTGCCTGGAGCAAGACTTCGCGGTCGCAGGCGTTCTCGGACAGCGAAATCACCACTGTCGCCACGGCGTTGCTCGCCAGGCTGGTCAGCGCCCGGGCTTCGGACATGAAGCGGTCGATGCCGATCAGCAACGCCAGCCCTGCCAGCGGAATGTCATGGATCACGCTGAGCGTGGACGCCAGTGCGACGAAGCCACTGCCTGTCACCCCCGCCGCGCCTTTGGAGGACAGCAACATGATCGCCAGCATGGTCAGGGTTTGCGTCAGTGTGAGGTCGATGTTGCACGCCTGAGCGATGAACACGGCTGCCAACGACAGGTAGATCGCCGTACCGTCAAGGTTGAACGAATACCCGGTTGGCAACACCAGACCCACTACGCCTTTGCTGCAACCCAGCGCCTGAAGTTTTTCCAGCATGCGCGGCATGACCGGCTCGGTGGACGACGTCCCGAGCACCACCAAAAACTCTTCACGCAAGTAACGCAGCAGTTTCCACAAGCTGAAGCCATGGGCACGACAGATGCTGCCCAGCACCACGAAGACAAAGAAGCCGCAGGCGATGTACAGGGTCATGATCAACTTGGCCAGCGAGCCCAGCGAAGTGATGCCGTATTCTCCGACGGTGAACGCCAGAGCGCCAAAAGCACCGATTGGAGCAAAACGCATCAGGTAGGAAAATATCTTGAAGACCATCTGCGACGCGGACTCAAGCACATCGAGCACCGGCTTGCCGCGCTCGCCCAGCGAGGACAAGGCAAAACCGCAGAGCACCGCAATGAACAACACCGGCAGGACTTCACCCTTGTTGAAGGCTCCGATAAAGGTGTCCGGAATGATGTGCATGAAAAACTCGACCACGCCCAGCTTGGCGGCGGACTCGGTGTATTGCGTCAGCCCGGACGTGCTCAACTGGCTCGGATCGATATTCATGCCCACGCCCGGTTTAAACACATAGACCGCCACCAGACCGATGATCAGGCTGATCACGGTCAGCCCCAGAAACAGCAGCATAGTCTTGCTCAGCAGGCGCCCGAGGGAACGCTTGTCACTCATCCCGGCAATGCCGGTCACGATAGTGCAGAACACCACCGGCGCAATCATCATCTTGATCAGTTTGATGAAAGCATCACCCAGTGGTTTCAGGGCGATGGCTTGCTGGGCCCAGAAGTGGCCGACCACCACGCCCAGGAGCACGGCACAGATGATCTGGAAGTACAGCGATTTAACGACTTTCATGGCATCACCCATTTTTAGAATTGTTCTGATGCAGAACTGCAGTGACTGCGTGCGGTACGAGGATTAGCTGGCGAGTCGTTGAGAAACAGGTGCGTACACAAAGCCAGAAAACAGCCTTCGTGCGGTACGAACGACCGAAGCGCGAATGGTCTCACCGTTTGTGCCTGTGTAGGACAATACGACATCGATTCCGCCACTGGGGTGTTCTATCCGAACCTGTTGCACGCGAGGCTCGGTGGTCGCACCGAGCATCTGCGCAACCACACTGCCCTCGCTGACGCAGGCCGTTGCCAGCCCGATAGAACCGGTGATCGCCAAAGCACGATGGCAGTTGTGCGGCATAAAGTAGCGAACCTGCAAGGTGCCCCCGGCCTTGGCCGGTGAAACCAGCACTGGCTTGGGAATGACCTTGTCGCTGACGTCGCCCAGGCCCATGGCCATACCCGCACGCAAACGCAACGCCTCCAGGCGACGCAGGAAGTCCTTGTCCGCATCCAGTTCGGCCGGTGTCTCGTCACCGCGCTTGCCAAGGTGCCTGGCTTCGATGATCAGCATCGGCATGGCCATGTCGATACAGGTCACCGGGATACCATCGAACCAGTCCAGGGTCTGCCCGGTCGGAAACAGCTTGCCGGTCTTGCTGCCGGCGGCATCAAGGAATGTCAGTTGAACCGGGGCCGCTGTGCCAGGCACGCCATCGATGGCAGTCTCGCCTTCGTAGCTGACTTTGCCATCCGGTGTCTGCACATCGGAGGTGACGAACGTCCCGGTATTGAGATTGCGAATGCGCACACGGGTCAGATTGCTGACAGCCTTGACCAAGCCCTGCTCGATTGCGAAAGGCCCTACTGCACACAACATGTTGCCGCAGTTGGGCGCGGTATCCACCCGACGCTGCGAAACCATGACCTGCACGAACAGATAGTCGACATCGGCATCAGGGTGCAAAGAAGGACTGACGATTGCGACCTTGCTGGTTTGCGGACTTCCGCCACCGATGCCATCGATTTCAAGTTCGTGGCCGGAGCCCATCACAGAGAGCAACAGCTCATCGCGTTCTTCAATCGATACAGGCAGATCCCAGGCCAGAAATACCGGTCCTTTTGAGGTACCACCGCGCATCAGTACACAAGGAATTCGTTGCATAGCCACTGACTCTTGTTGATCAATCGGGGCAATTGATGTCTTGGAAACAAGAGTGTCAGGGTTTTAAAAGTGTTTCCAATGCAAATATCAGAGCTATTATTGTGTTTGACGCATGAAATAATTAAAGTTCGCCACGTCGTCAGCAGTCCTCTTCTGAAGAGATAAAAAATGGAATATGAACTTCAAGATATCCGATCTTTCGTGAAAATCGCCGAGCTCGGCAGTTTCCATGAGGCTGCGGACGCCTTGCATCTGTCTCAACCAGCACTGAGCAGGCGGATAAAAAAGCTTGAAGAGGGCTTGGGCACCATGCTCCTGGACAGAACCACCCGCAAAGTCAGCCTGACCAGCGTCGGGCGCGACTTTCTGCCAAAAGCACGGCGACTGCTGGATGACTTTGACGATTCGATCCTGAACATCCGCGAGCTGGCGGAACGGCAAATCGGCCAGGTGACCCTGGCCTGTATTCCTACCGCCGCGTTCTATTTCTTGCCGTCGGTGATTCGTCTTTACAACGAGCGATACCCGAAAATTCGCATACGCCTGCTGGATCTCAGTGCCAACGAAGGGCTGGAAGCGGTGCTGCGAGGCGAAGCGGATTTTGGTATCAACATGATGAGCGGCCAGCACCCGGACATCGAGTTCGTGTCCTTGGTCAACGAACCGTTTGTGCTGGCCTGCCGCCGCGATCATGAATTGGCTGAGCGAACCTCCGTCACCTGGTCCGAGCTGAGTGCTTACCGCCTGATCGGCGTTGGGCGCCTGAGCGGAAACCGGATGTTGCTGGACCATGCCCTGTCAGGCCTGAGCTGGCGCCCTCAGTGGTTTTACGAGGTGCAGCACTTATCAACATCACTGGGTATGGTCGAAGCCGGTTTGGGCGTCTCCGCCATGCCCAGCCTGGCAATGCCTGCGGCTGACCATCCAACACTGGTGAGCGTCCCGCTGATAGAACCGGTGGTCAACCGAACCCTGGGCCTGGTCTATCGACGGGGCGCGTCGTTATCGCCAGCGGCGGAAAAGTTCGTGTCCATACTGTTGGAGCAGTGGCCGCATTGATTGTGCTGGCCTCAGGTCAAATCCCGCTCAATGCCAAATCCATCGCAAAGTAGGTGAAGATCAGGTCCGCACCCGCGCGTTTGATCGCGCCCAGGCTTTCTCGAACGATCCGTTCTTCGTCTATCGCGCCAGCCGCAGCGGCGAACTTGATCATCGCGTATTCGCCACTCACCTGATAAGCCGCCAACGGCAGCCGCGAGGCCTCACGAATATCGCGGATGATGTCCAGATAAGCGCCCGCGGGTTTGACCATCAAGGCGTCGGCACCTTCCTGTTCATCCAGTAGCGACTCGCGCACCGCTTCGCGGCGATTCATCGGGTTCATCTGGTAGCTTTTGCGGTCGCCCTTGAGCGCGCTGCCGCCGGCTTCGCGGAACGGGCCATAGAGCGCCGAAGCGAATTTGGTCGAGTAGGCCATGATCGCAGTGTTGCTGAAACCAGCCTCGTCGAGGGCCCGGCGGATGGCCTGGACTTGGCCGTCCATGGCCGCAGACGGTGCAATGATATCCGCCCCGGCACGGGCCGCCGCGACCGCCTGTTTGCCCAGGTTGATCAGCGTTTTGTCGTTGTCGACCTCCTCACCGTGCATCACGCCGCAATGGCCGTGATCGGTGTACTCGCAAAAGCAGGTGTCGGACATGACGATCATGTCCGGCACCGCATCCTTGCAGATGCTCGCCATGCGCGAGACCAGACCGCGCTCATTCCACGTATCGCTGCCCGCGCCATCCAAATGATGAGACACGCCGAAGGTCATCACCGACTTGATGCCGGCCCGCGCATAACGCTCGATTTCGCCCGCCAGTTTCGACTCAGGAATACGCATCACGCCGGGCATGCTTTTGATCGGGACAAATTCGTCGATTTCTTCCTCAACGAAAATCGGCAGCACCAGATCGTTCAGTGTGAACTCGGTTTCCTGGAACAGGCTGCGCAGGCTGGCGGAACGTCGCAGACGACGTGGACGTGCTTCTGGGAACTGGCTGGACATTGGTTTTCCTGAAGGGAGGCCAAGGATGTAAACGAGACGAACGTCTTGAGGGATGAGAGCTTATGCCCGCCTCCCGGAACGACACAAACGTCACTTCAGAAAGAGTTTATTACCGTTTTCGTAACAATGGCGGGTTACGCCGTAGGGATGGTCCCGCCATCGATCACGTATTCCGTGCCGGTAATCGACCCTGCACGCGAGGAAACCAGAAAGGCAATCAGATCGGCGACTTCAGACGGTTTTGCCGGTCGACCCAACGGAATACCGCCCAATGAATTCATGATGATCTGCCGGCCACCCTCTTCGTCCGTACCGCTTTGTCGGGCCACTTCCTGGACCAGCCTCACTGCGGCATCGGTTTCCACCCAGCCCGGTGCGACCCGTACCACCCGCACGCCTTGGGGGCTGACTTCTTTAGATAGGCTTTTGCTGTAAGTCGAGAGCGCGGCCTTGGCCGCCGCGTAGGCGGTCGTTGACTCCGGCAGCGGCAGTTGGCGCTGAATCGAGGTGACATGAACAATCACACCGGAGCCTTGGGCAAGCATCCCGGGAAGCAGTGCGCGATCCAGGCGTACCGCCGCCAATAGATTCTGATCCAGTGCGTGCTGCCATTGCTGATCATCCAGCACCGCGAAACCACCGGCCGGCGCAGAGGAACCGCCCACCACGTGAACAATAATGTCGAGCGCGCCAAAACGCTCGCTGACAGCTTTTGCGACCCTGGCGCAGCCTTCTGCCGTGGACACATCGGCCACGACAAATGCGTCATCCGCAAGATTCTCAGGCCGGGAGCGCGCGGTGGTCAGCACCGTTGCGCCGCATTCACGCAGACGCTTGACCACCGCCTCGCCGATACCTTTGGTGCCGCCGGTGACCAGTGCGCGCAGACCTTGCAACTCCAGTTCGGCATTCATGAGCCAATCCCCAGCGAAACAATCCGGCCCTGTTGCAGGACAAAGCGGTAAGTGACCTCGACCGGGCTGCCCGGGAAATTTCCGGCGAGCCGGGCGCGCACCAGCGTAGTGCCTTCCTCTTGCGAGACACTCAGGGGCTCGACGCTATAGCGGTACTTGGCCTGTGCCGCTTGTTTCCAGGCTTTAATGGCGTCCAGTCCCTGATACACCTGCCCTTCATCGCGGACCTTGGCGTCGCTGGCAAAACAGCGTTCTATGACAGTGGAATCGGTGGTTTTCTCACCCGAAAAATACTCGGCAAGGGGTTCAGGCAGCACAATGCTCATCGCTCTTTCCTCGATTGTTCAGTGAGGGTTGCATGGCCTGAATGTGCGCTATAGGTTTATCCCTGACAAGAACGCACGAAAAGGTAAGTCAGGCACCCATGAGTAAGGTCTATACCCCGGCTACCGCGGCGAACGCTGTGGAAACCGCGCTCAAACAACTGGAAGGACGCTGGAAACTGGTAATCCTTTTCCACCTGTTCGGTGGCCAGGTGCAGCGCTTTTCCGAGTTCGAGCGCTTGATCCCCGATATCTCGCAAAAAATGCTCGCTCAGCAACTGCGTCAGCTGGAAGCCGCAGGCATTGTGCAGCGCACGGTATATCCGCACGTGCCACCGAAAGTCGAATACCGGATGACAGAATGGGGCCAGAGCCTGTGTCCGGTGCTGGATGCGCTGTTGAAGTGGGCAGCGCTTGGGCCGGTCTCTGAAGGCATATCCGGCGCAAGCGACATCCACTAAGATCGTCCCTTGCTAAAGGCTCAACGTGCCCTCGATACAGGTCACCGTCGAACCGCCGATCCAGATCTCATCGCCGATCTGCTCGACATGAATTCTCCCGGCACGGCCCATTGTCAGGCCCTGGCTCACCACGTAAGACGAGGGCGCCAGGCCTTTGCTCAATAGCCATTGTGCGACGCCAGCATTCAGGCTGCCGGTGGCAGGATCTTCAGGCGCACCGTCACCGGAAATGAACGCGCGCACTTCAAACTGCGCATCAATGTCGTCCCGCTCTGGGCAGCAGGGTGCGATAACGCCCACGGCCAGCCCACGCAACTGCGCATAATCGGGCTCCAACGCCAACACCTGCGCACGATCAGCGAGCATCAGCACCAACCAACCGGCACCGTTGTCGACCCACTGCGCATCCGTAATCGTCCCCTCCTCCAGACCCAGCCCAAGACGAACACGCTCCACCAGATCAGCGTCCACGGGACCGGATCTCAGCAACGGTGGTGCGAGAAAGGCAAGATCGTCACCCTGTCGACGGATCCGCACCAGGCCGACGCCGCATTCCTGAATGATCTCCTCGCCTTTGGGAATTCCTCCGGCCTCAAGCCAGGCATGGCAAGTCCCGAGGGTCGGATGGCCGGCGAACGGCAGCTCTTGCAAGGTGGTGAAGATCCGCACCCGGTAGTCGGCCCGGGGATCACGCGGTTCCAGCACGAACGTAGTTTCGCTGAGGTTGGTCCAGCTCGCGAAAGCGGCCATGCGCTCATCGCTCAGCTCGTCAGCGCCGAACACCACAGCCAGGGGATTGCCCTTGAGCGGCCTGCGACTGAAGACGTCCACTTGTTTGAAATCGAATTGACTCATTGTCCATCCTGGTCATGATGAAAATTACTTGGGAATTTCGAGACCGCGCACAACCGCCGGCCGTGCCACGAAGCGCTCCAGCACCCGCAAGACATTGGGATAGTCCTTGATGCCCACCAGATCCCCGGCCTCGTAAAACCCGATCAGGTTGCGCACCCATGGGAAGGTCGCAATATCAGCGATGGTGTAACGATCGCCCATGATCCAGTTGCGGCCGATCAGGCGCGCTTCAAGCACATTCAGCAGACGCTTGGTCTCTGCGACATAACGGTCGCGGGGGCGTTTGTCTTCGAAATCCTTGCCGGCAAACTTGTTGAAGAAGCCGACCTGGCCAAACATCGGGCCAATACCCGACATCTGAAACATCAGCCACTGGATCGTCTCGTAGCGCGCCGCCGACTCTTGAGCCAGGAGTTGCCCGCTTTTGTCGGCGAGGTAGATCAGAATGGCGCCGGACTCGAACAGTGCCAGCGGTTGATCGCCCGGGCCGTGCGGGTCGATGATCGCCGGGATTTTGTTGTTGGGGTTGAGCGACATGAACTCGGGAGACAGTTGATCGTGGGTGTCAAAGCCCACACGGTGCGGCTCGTAAGGCAGCCCGATCTCTTCGAGCATGATCGACACCTTGACGCCGTTGGGGGTCGGCAAGGAATAGAGCTGGATCCACTCAGGGTACTGGGCAGGCCATTTTTGGGTGATGGGGAACGTAGAGAGATCGGTCATGGTGAATGTCCAATGACGGTGTTGTTTGAGGATTGAGCCGCGCGCGGGGTTGTCACGGCGGGCTGATTATAGACACAGCCCTATCGGCTCTTCTAAATTCCAAAACGGGTTGTCGATAACCTCCCCATCCGCCATTCTTCAGCTCGGATAACGTACGCCCTCAATGACATGGAAAACCACACAACACCGCACGCTCGCGGTGGACAGGCTAGTCAGCCTTAATCGAATACGCGGAAGATCAACTATTCAATGAAGATTCCAGGGAATATCACCAAACACTTGAAACACCGCTCTTATATTTTCTTTGCTGCGCTGCTGGTGGCTGGCGCGTTGTTCCTGGCCTTTGAGGCCAGTGAAACCCGTGCGCAACCGGCTGACGGAACCCAGACCCTGGTGTTCCTGCGCCATGCCGAAAAACCCGCTGGCGGCCTTGGGCAGTTGAATTGCCAAGGCCTGAACCGCGCCATTGATCTGGCGACGTTGTTGCCGGAAAAGTTCGGCAAGGCCAATTACGTGTTTGCCGCCAACCCGACGCGTAATGTCAAGGAAGGCGAACAGGACAACGCTTACAGTTACATCCGCCCTTTAATGACGATCAATCCCAGCGCGATAAAACTCGGGTTGCCGGTGAACATCAGTTTCTCGGCCAACGACACCAGCGATCTGGCCGACGAATTGCTGCAGAACAAGTACCACAACTCGATCATCTACACCGCCTGGTCCCACGGCTACCTGCCCAAATTGATCAACACAGTGGCTAAAGAGGCCGTCGGCGAAAAACGCCCCATTATCGAAGACTGGGAGTCCAACGATTTCGACTCGCTGTATGTGCTGACGCTGACCTGGCATAACGGTAAGGCCACCTTGGTCAGCCACAGCTACAAGCAAGGGCTGGACAATGGGTCGCAGGATTGTCCGACATAAACTATCGACTGCAGCCCACATGCAGTGGGATCAACAGGGTTAACTGCGGTGAGCTATGATGCACCGTAATTCCTTACTGCCCGGATCCCCTCCATGCCCATCTCCTCCGCAGTCCCCGCTCGGGGCTTGTCGCTCTGGTGGAAACCCATCCTGTTCGTGCTGGTGGCCTGCATTGGCCTCTATTACGTCAAATGGTCCCCGTACTACCTCAAGGCCTTCGTAGCCGCCGACAATCACAGCATTGGCGCATCGATCCTCAACGATCAACAGACCCAACCGCTGGCCGCTGCCTTGGCCTACGCCAAGGTGTATTTCCTGGCGATCTGGAAAGCCGCAGTCCTGGCGGTGATCCTCGGTTCGCTGTTGCAAGTACTGATCCCGCGGGACTGGCTGCTGCGGCTGTTCGGCCGCGCCGGTTTTGCCTCGACCTTGCGCGGCGGGCTATTCGCGCTGCCGGGGATGATGTGCACCTGCTGCGCTGCGCCAGTGGCTGCAGGCATGCGTCGTCAGCAAGTATCAGTCGGCGCGGCGCTGGCGTTCTGGATCGCCAACCCGGTGCTGAACCCCGCGACGCTGGTGTTCATGGGCTTCGTGCTGGGTTGGGGTTTTACCGCACTGCGGCTGGTGGCAGGCATCGTATTGGTCCTGGTCGTGTCCTTGGTGGCGCAACGCATCTCTGGCCCCGATCACATGCCTGAAGCAGCGCTGGACGCCGTGGCTGAAGCCAGCACAATAGACTCACAACCGTTCCTGACGCGCTGGGGGCGGACCTTGTGGCAGCTGTTCTGGAGCACTATTCCGGTCTATATCCTGGCCGTTCTGGTGCTGGGCGCCGCCCGCGTCTGGATGTTCCCCCACGTCGATGGCGCGATGGCCGACAGCCTGCTCTGGCTGGTGCCGCTGGCCATCGTCGGCACGCTATTCATGATCCCCACTGCCGCAGAAATCCCGATCGTACAAACCATGATGGCCATGGGCATGGGCACCGCCCCGGCGGTCGCGCTGCTGATGACCTTGCCGAGCATCAGCCTGCCGTCGCTGCTGATGCTGCGCAAGGACTTCGACACCCGGGTGCTGGTGGCCGTGGCGGTGCTGACCATGCTGATCGGTGTAATCTGCGGCCTGGTGGGTGCAGCGCTGCTTTAACCCTTAGCCACGCCGGCTGCCGCGCTCACGCAGATACTCGAGCACGGCGGCCCGCTCTCCAACGAACTCGATGCGCTCGCCTTTGCTCTCACGCTGGAAGGCGTACATCGGGTCGTAGTACTCACTCAGCAAGCCTTCGATCCAGTCGCGGTGCAAATCCACCGCCCCGCTGCGCGCCTGTTCCGCCAACGCCGCCTCCATCAGTGCCAGCATCCGTTGGTGACGCTCGCCACCCAAGCGTTTGTGGATATTGTTCAAACTCGCCAGCATTCGCTCGCAAAAGAGTGCGAAGCCCTGCTCGCCATGCACCGCAATAAACTCCGCACACAGGTTGACCACGTAATCACGCAGGATCCGTTCGACCCGCCCTTGCAGGCTGTCTTCGAGCCAAACCATGGGGAAACGCTGCATACCCTGATAAAGCGGGAGCGGCAAGGCGCAGCCGCCGACCATGCGACTCTCATCCTCCAGCACGAATTGCTCGATGCCCTTGGCGCGCTTCTTCAGCACGTCCACGGCCAGGCGGTTTTCAAAATCGATATTTGTGGGTTGGCCCGTCGCGCGCTTGCCGAAACTGGATCCTCGGTGATTGGCGTGGCCTTCCAGGTCCAGGCCATTGCTCAGCTGAGTGAGCACCTCGGTTTTACCGGTGCCGGTCATGCCACCGAGCAAGACAAAATCGCACTGCGCGACTGCTTGATCCACCGTTTCCAGCAGGAAGGTGCGCATCGCCTTGTAGCCGCCACCAACACGCGGGTAGTCGATACCGGCCTCGTCCTTGAGCCATTGCTGGGCGATCTGCGAGCGCATGCCACCGCGAAAGCAATACAAACACCCATCGGGATTGGCCCGGGCAAAATCTGCCCAGGCCCGAATGCGTTCGGCCTTGATGTCGCCAGAGACCAACTGATGGCCGAGGACGATGGCCGCCTGCTGGCCCTGCTGCTTGTAGCACGTACCGACCCGCTCGCGTTCGTTGTCGGTCATCAGCGGCAGGTTGATCACCCCGGGGAAGGATCCCTTGGTGAACTCGACCGGCGCACGGGTATCCATCATCGGCCGGTCGTTGAGGAAGATGTCGCGGTAGTCGGTGATGTCGATGGGCATCAAAACACCTCTACCGCGTTCGTCTGTCGTTCAACCAGTTCACCGATGGGTGCGAGCACCAGGCCCAGTTCTGCGGCAACCGCCAGGAACTGCGCGTTGCCCTCAGGCGTCACGGCGACCAGCAAGCCACCGCTGGTCTGCGGATCGCAGAGCACTCGTTTGTGCAGCTCCTGGACGCGACCGATCTTGTCGGCATAGCTGTCAAAGTTACGCAGGGTTCCGCCCGGCACGCAGCCTAGATCGAGGTAGTACTCGACCCCAGGCAGACGCGGCACGCGGTCATATTCGATACGCGCCGTCACGCCACTGCCATCGGCCATTTCCACCAGGTGCCCAAGCAGACCAAAACCGGTGACATCGGTCATCGCCGTCACGCCCGCCAGCTTACCAAAGCGGCTGCCGGGTTTGTTCAGGGTGCACATCCAGTCGCGAGCCAGACCGACATCGGCGTCACGCAGTTTGCCCTTCTTCTCGGCCGTGGTCAGGATGCCGATGCCCAAGGGCTTGGTCAGATACAGCAGGCAACCGGCCGTGGCCGTGTCGTTGCGCTTCATATGACGTTTTTCCACCAGACCGGTGACGGCCAGGCCGAAGATCGGCTCTGGAGCATCGATCGAATGCCCGCCCGCCAAGGGAATCCCCGCCTCGTCGCAAATCGAACGTCCGCCGCGAATCACTTCCCGGGCAATCTCCGGCGCCAGCACGTTGACCGGCCAGCCAAGAATCGCAATGGCCATCAAGGGATCGCCGCCCATGGCGTAGATATCGCTGATGGCATTGGTGGCGGCAATACGACCGAAATCGAACGGATCGTCGACGATCGGCATGAAGAAGTCGGTGGTCGACACCACGCCGCGCTCTTCGTCGATGGCATACACCGCCGCATCATCACGGGAGGCATTGCCCACCCAGAGTTTGGGGTCGAGGTTCTGCGCACCGCTGCCGGCCAGAATCACCTCCAGCACCTGGGGCGAAATCTTGCAGCCGCAGCCTGCGCCGTGGCTGTACTGGGTCAGGCGAATCGGCTCGCTCATGGGGGTGCACCTCGTTAAGTCAAGGTGAGAGATTCTACAGCAACACTGCCCCGATGGAGTTGCTGCAGGCTGGGACCTTGGGGCGGTTCGCCAGATGGCCAGGATCAAAATCAAAAGATCGCAGGCTCCGCCAGCTCCTACGCCGCCTTGCGCAGCTGCCTACAACTGCGCCAGAGCCTGCTGGCTTGTGCGTCTAGCTACCCGCCTCTATTGTCTCCCCGTCACTGTCGATTCAGCGACCGGGTTTGGTAGCCCGAGTTCATCAGGGCGCACAGCGCCAACTTTTTTAATCAGTTGACGCTTTTATGTCTCAAGGAGCGTCACCATGATCAAAGTAACCCCCAACTCCCCTGAAACCGAAAGCACTTCCCCTTACGAATCCCTCGATTCCAAAAAGCTCCACGAAGCCGCCGAACGCGCCCTCGATTTCCATCTGCCGCCGCCGTGCGAATCCAAGCCAAAAACCACTCCACCATCGCCGCATATTTTCGCCGTGGTTGATGGCATCGACACTGAACGTCTGTTGGTCAACCTCAGCGAAACCCTGGCCTCGGCCAACGCCATGGTCAGCGATCTGGCATTCGAACTGGAAGGCTCGCGCCGTCATGTCGCGCTGGGCATTGCGCAGTTGATCGAACTGGGCGAGTTGTTGGCGAATCGGGCGCTGGATAACGTTGATCCACGGGATTCGGGGGAGTAGCGGGTCAGACCCGGCCGCTCCATTGGGTAGAGCGCATTGTGGCGAGGGGGCTTGTCGGAACGCCGCACCGCCCCGTTCGGCGGCGAAGCCGTCGTAAGGCGGGGTTCTTTGATTGTGTACATATCCGTTTCTGCAGTAACGGCGACTTAGGGTTCCGCCCTTATGGCGGGTCACTTTCGAAAAGCCGGAGTGCCGGCTTTTCGAAAGTGACTCGCTGTAAAAGCGAAACCAATAGTCGCCGCGACCACAAAAACGGATATGTACCCGGTCAAAAAACCCAGGCCGGCTATCAGGCCGCCATCGTAGGAACCCGCCCGCAGCAGGCCCCACTCTCCACAGGTCCAGTGTCACACCTTAACTTACCGGCATTGGAACAAGCCCCCTCGCCACAGGTTAGCGCTCGACGTAAACACCGTATCAAGGCACCAAAACCACCTTCTCGCCGCTGCCTTGATTCACCTCGCTATAGCGCTCCAACCCTTCGGCCAATGGCGATTCAAACAATCCTTCGGGCAACGGCAATAACCCTTCATCGAAAAACCGACCGAACTGCTCGAGCATTGCCGCACAGGCCTCTACGCCGTACAGCAACGAGTTGATCCCGACCACCGAACCACCTCGGCGATACAGGGCCAGAGCCGGCAACTGCACATGGCCGTCCGCTGGCGCAGCGATGATTGCGATGCGCCCAAAATTCGCCAGCGCCGGTACCGCAGCCGGCAGCCAGAAACCCGTGGTGTCGAAAATCACGTCGGCGCCACCGGCATAGACAGCGTTGACCTGTGCTGCAAGGTCCCCCGGATTATCCAGTTGAATCGCGTTGAAGCCCTGGGCCTGCAACGCCTTGACCTGTTCGGGACGACGGGCCGCCGCCAACACCTGAGCGCCACGAATCTTCGCCAGCGCCAGTGCCGCGCTGCCCACCGCGCCACTGCCGATCACCAGCAAACGAGTTTCGGCGGTGACCAGACTGCGCTCCAGCGCATCCCACGCCGTGGTGTAAGGCACACCGAGGCTGGCGGCCTGAGCAAAGCTCAAATGAGTGGGTTTGCGCGCCACACCCTTGGCTGAAAGGGTCACGTATTGCGCATGGGAGCCATCGGCGAAAAAGCCCAGCTCTTTGCCCGTGCCCCAGACTTCCTGTCCAACCAGCGCCTGCGGACCTTCCACCACGACACCGGCAAAGTCACGGCCGGGAATCCGCGGCAGGGTGGTGTAAGGAAAGCGCCCCAGCACGTTCTTCACATCGCTGGGGTTGAGGCCTGCGGCTTTGATCTGCACCAGCACCTCACCGGCACCCGCTACCGGCATGGGGACGTCGACGTATTGCAGCGCCGCGAGGTCGCCGGTTGTGGAAAATTGCAGTGCTTTCATAAGTGCCTCCGTCAAAAAGAATCCAGGGATCTTGCAGCGCGTTTCAGGACAACCAGCCAGCGACCAACTGCCGGCCCATGGGCCACAACTGCTCGCCAGCCAACATGCCCAGCAGCCCCACCAGCGCGATGGCCGGCGGCGCAGGCGAGCGGAAGTCCAGCGCGCCATAGAGCACACCAACACCCAAACCAATAGCCAATGAAATAAGGTAGTTCATGTTCGACTCCGTGCACGTGGTGTCGCGGCCCGGGAGGGCGAGCGACGACGTTAAGACAGGCACAGAGTGTAAGAGCCGGTCGCCGAAGGGATCGGCCAAGTACTTCTGGCTTTCGGCCAAAAACCGCCGTCCTGACCGCTCAGGGCTGGGGATTGCCCAATGGGTACTGCGAAGGCGCCACACCCAGTTCACGACGGAACATGTCGCTGAAACTGCTCGGCGAATAGCCCAGCGAGCGCGCAATCAAGCTCACCGGCACTCCCTGAATCAACTCGGCCACCGCTGTCGCCAGTTGTACCTGCCGCCGCCACTCAGCGAAGCCCATACCCAGCCCGTCCTTGAACAGCCGCGCGAGGGTGCGCACGCTGGCGCCGGCATTTTCCGCGTGTTGCTCAAAAGGAATATCCAGCGAAGGCGCCGACATGACCGCCTGACACAGATTCATCAGGCGTCGGTCGGAGTCGTCGGGCATAGGGATTTTCAGCACTGAACGCCTGGCTCGTTTGAGCTCCAGCAACGCCAGACTGACCAACGCCTGGTAGTAATCCTGTTGCTGATCGTCGCCCTGCTCCACCAGCCTGAGGATCAATTCACGCAACAACCCGCCTACCTCGATGACCTGGACGCTGCTGTCCAGCGTCGCGGCCAAGGCCGGTCGCAAATAGATATTGCGCATCTGCAGATCCGACACCACACGAATCCCGTGCGCCACCCCAGGCGGCAACCAGACCGCCCGTTGCGGCGGTACCACCAGCGCTTCGTGAGGCGTTTCGACCCACATGACTCCGCTCATCGCGTACAGCAACTGGCCCCAGACATGCTCGTGCGGCTCGATATACAAGCCACGCGGATAGGTGCGCGACAAAGGTTGCACCGGCACATCGGTATCACTGAGATCGGGGGGAGCGGCAAGGGCCATGGCGAAGGATCGTAATCGTCTGGAGATGCCCCATCGTAGCGAGGCGTCGGGATTGTTACCACTTGGCGAAGAAACCGAATACCACTCAAACGGATATTAAAACCTTAAAAACAAATCCGTTCGGACATCATAAAAATCACGAAATCACCCAAGATGTTTCCATCAGACAATCCGAGTGAATTTTCCAGAACATCAATGATCACTTTACTTACAACAGGGAGGAACAGTGGATCTATGACCAACGCAAAACTTTTCATCATTGAATACACCCTGCACGGCACGCCGAAGTCTTTCATCATCCGCCTGGACAAAATGGACAACGCAGAGGCCTGGCACTGGGCGAGTTGTGACGCGGGGGTCGGCCGGATCGGTCGCTTTGGGCTGGAGAAAGTAAAAAAAACCAGCAGGCCGGTGGCCGAAAAATTCGGAATCGAAAACGTCACATGGCGGCCGACCCGTTAATCAGCGCCCGCAACAGAATGAGAGTGGAGCCGCGCCAGGCTCCACCTTAGTCTTCGCGATCAGCCGTGGGCGCCTTTGGCACACTTGCAGCCCGTTGAAGCGCAAGCCTCTCCGTTCGCGTGATGATCGGCACACGCCTGGCAGCAATAGTGCTTGCCGTGGCGGACGATGGAATGCTCGCCGATTTTACAAGTGCAGTTTTTGCAGGCGCAGGTGTCAGTTGCCATAAGTTTGACTCCAGTGTTGTGGTCGTCAAAACACAGCTTAGCAGCCACGCCTTAAACCGTGATCGCCCTTTTTCGATCTTGATTCCTGGCGTTCCAACACATGGACAGCAAGCCCTCTGAGGTCAATGATGGAAGTCAGCTGTTCCTGCGAACAGGCCTCTAATAAAAGCAACTCAGGGTCGTTAGCTACCCATGAATATTCTCTACGATGAACGCGTCGACGGCGCTCTGCCTGACGTTGATAAGGGCGCCCTGCTCCTGGCTCTACAAGCACGATTGCCCGATCTGGACATCCTGCACCGCGAGGAAGAACTTAAGCCTTACGAGTGCGACGGTCTGTCCGCCTACCGCACCACACCAATGCTGGTGGCGCTGCCGCGCAACATCGAGCAGGTACAAGGCCTGCTCAAACTCTGCCATGAGCGCCAGGTGCCGGTGGTCGCACGCGGTGCCGGTACCGGGCTTTCCGGTGGTGCATTGCCGTTGGAGAAAGGCGTGTTGCTGGTGATGGCGCGCTTCAACAGCATTCTGCACATCGACCCCGCCGCCCGCAGCGCTCGCGTTCAACCCGGCGTGCGCAACCTGGCGATCTCCCAGGCCGCCGCCCCTTTTGGCTTGTATTACGCGCCGGACCCGTCCTCACAGATCGCCTGTTCCATTGGCGGCAATGTGGCCGAGAACGCCGGTGGCGTGCATTGCCTCAAGTACGGGCTGACCGTGCATAACCTGCTCAAGGTCGACATCCTCACCGTCGAAGGTGAACACCTGACCCTGGGTTCAGACGCCCTCGACTCGCCGGGTTTCGACCTGCTGGCGCTGTTCACCGGCTCCGAAGGCATGCTCGGGATCATCACCGAAGTCACGGTCAAACTGCTGCCCAAACCGCAAATCGCCAAAGTGCTCCTTGCCGCCTTCGACTCCGTGGAAAAAGCCGGACGCGCCGTCGGCGACATCATTGCCGAAGGCATCATTCCAGGTGGTCTGGAGATGATGGACAACCTGGCGATTCGCGCGGCCGAGGATTTCATTCATGCCGGCTACCCGGTAGACGCCGAAGCCATTCTGCTGTGCGAACTCGATGGAGTCGAAGCGGACGTCCAGGATGATTGCGACCGGGTGCGCGCGGTACTTGAGCGCGCAGGCGCCACCGAAGTGCGCCAGGCCCGCGACGAAGCCGAACGGGTTCTATTCTGGGCCGGACGCAAAAATGCCTTTCCTGCGGTGGGACGACTGTCGCCAGATTACTACTGCATGGACGGGACCATCCCCCGCCGCGAACTCCCCGGCGTGCTCAAAGGCATCGCCGCGCTGGCCGCCGAATATGACCTGCGGGTCGCCAACGTGTTTCACGCCGGTGACGGCAACATGCACCCGCTGATTCTGTTCGATGCCAATCAACCTGGTGAACTGGATCGTGCCGAGACCCTTGGCGGCAAGATCCTTGAGCTGTGCGTCAAGGTCGGCGGCAGCATCACCGGCGAGCACGGTGTCGGCCGCGAGAAAATCAACCAGATGTGCGCCCAGTTCAATAGTGATGAGTTGACCCTGTTCCACGCCGTTAAAGCCGCGTTCGACCCCAGCGGTCTGCTCAATCCCGGCAAGAACATCCCGACGCTGCACCGCTGCGCCGAGTTCGGTGCCATGCATGTGCACCTGGGACAGTTGCCCTTCCCTGAACTGGAGCGTTTTTGATGTATGTCGAACAGAATGTCGACGCCAGCGCTGCGCTGCTGGAACAGGTCAACCAGGCGCTGAACAATGCCACGCCGTTGCTGATCCAGGGTTCCAATAGCAAGGCGTTTCTCGGCCGCCCGGTCGCAGGCGAAGTGCTCGACACGCGCGGTCATTGCGGCATCGTCAGTTACGACCCGACCGAACTGGTGATCACCGCGCGGGCCGGCACGCCGTTGGCCGATCTGTCCGCAGCCCTGGAAGCGGCCGGCCAGATGCTGCCCTGCGAACCGCCGTCTTTCGGCGAGGGCGCGACAGTGGGCGGAATGGTCGCTGCGGGTTTGTCCGGGCCCCGTCGACCCTGGGCCGGCTCGGTGCGTGACTTCGTCCTCGGCACCCGCGTGATCAACGGCCTGGGCAAACACCTGCGCTTCGGCGGCGAGGTGATGAAGAACGTCGCCGGTTACGATCTGTCGCGTTTGCTGGTGGGCAGTTACGGCTGCCTTGGCCTGCTGACTGAAGTGTCGTTGAAGGTTCTGCCCAAACCGCGCCAGTGCTTGAGTATTTCGCTGGAAATGGACAGCGCGCGCGCCTTGAGCAAGCTTGCCGAATGGGGCCAACAGCCCTTGCCCATCAGCGCCGCCAGCCATGACGGCCAGCGTTTGTATCTGCGTCTGGAAGGGGGCGAAGGGTCGGTGGCTGCCGCCCATGATCGCCTCGGCGGCGAATCGCTCGAGCCAGGCTATTGGTGCGAGCTGAATGAACAGCGTCTGGCCTTTTTCGATGAAGGCCAGCCGCTGTGGCGTCTGTCAGTGCCCAACAACACCGGCGTCCTTGATCTGCCCGGCGAGCAGCTGATCGATTGGGCCGGTGCCCAACGCTGGCTGAAATCCGACGCCGATGCTGACGTCATTCGCTCAATTGCCCAAAAGGCCGGCGGTCATGCGACCTGCTACAGCCACGGGCTCATCGACAGTCCCTTCCAACCGTTGCCCCCCGCATTGCTGCGCTATCACCGCCAACTCAAGAGGCAACTGGACCCGCAAGGGATCTTCAACCCGGGCCGGATGTACGCGGAGCTTTGAACCATGCAGACCACCTTAAGTGAACAGGCCAAACGTCTGCCCCGCGCCGAAGAAGCCGAAAGCATCCTGCGCACCTGCGTGCATTGCGGTTTCTGTAACGCCACCTGCCCGACCTATCAACTGCTCGGCGATGAGCTGGACGGCCCACGCGGGCGCATCTACCTGATCAAGCAAGTGCTGGAAGGCCATGAGCCCACCGCAAAGACCCAACTGCACCTGGACCGTTGCCTGACGTGCCGCAACTGTGAAACCACCTGCCCGTCCGGCGTGGATTACCACAACCTGCTGGACATCGGCCGCGCGGTGGTCGACGCGGCCGTGCCGCGCCCTCTCGGCCAGCGCCTGCTACGCGAGAGTCTGCGGGCGGTGGTGCCAAACCCCGGGTTATTCAGGACCTTGATCAACACCGGCGAAGTCTTTCGTCCGCTGTTGCCTGAGGTACTTCAGGTCAAGTTGCCGCGCACCGTGCACCCGGCCAAGGCGCGGCCGACGACGCAGCATGCGCGGCACGTATTGATGCTCGAAGGCTGCGTGCAACCGAGCCTGTCACCCAACACCAATGCGGCCACGGCGCGCGTCCTGGATCGTCTGAAAATCAGCGTCACGCCGATCAGCCAGGCCGGATGCTGCGGCGCCGTGGACTATCACTTGAACGCCCAGGAGGCCGGCCTCAACCGTGCTCGACGCAATATCGACGCCTGGTGGCCGAGCATTGAAAACGGTGCCGAAGCCATAGTGCAGACGGCCAGCGGTTGTGGGGCCTTCATCAAGGATTACGGCCATCTGCTGGAACAGGACCCGGCCTATGCGGCCAAGGCCAAACGGGTCAGCGCCCTGGCCAGGGATCTGGTGGAGGTGCTGCGTGATGAGCCGTTGGAACCACTCAAGGTCAACGCTGCCATGCGCATCGCCTTCCATTGCCCCTGCACCTTGCAACACGCACAAAAGCTCGGCGGCGCGGTGGAAGAGCTGCTGACCCGCCTGGGCTTCAACCTCACGCCCGTCCCGGACAGCCATTTGTGCTGCGGCTCGGCGGGCACTTATTCGCTGACCCAACCCGAGCTGTCCAGGCAGCTGCGCGACAACAAGCTCAACGCACTGGAAAGCGGCAAACCCGAGGTGATCGTCACCGCCAACATCGGCTGCCAGACCCACCTCGATGGCGCCGGCCGAACCCCTGTCAGGCACTGGATCGAACTGGTCGAAGATGCCCTGCTTTAATCGAACGAACAGCGTCCATTGGAGAACCCCATGAAAACCAAAGCCGTATTGAGCCAGACCGAAGTCAGTCAGATCCTTGCCGCCGCACGCACCGAAGCACAGACCCATCAATGGGCGGTGACCATCGCCGTCGTCGATGACGGTGGCCACCCGTTGGCCCTTGAACGTCTCGATGGCTGCGCAGCGATCAGCGCCTATATCGCCACGGAAAAAGCCCGCACCTCAGCCCTCGGTCGCCGTGAATCCAAGGGCTATGAGGACATGGTCAACGGGGGGCGCAGCGCCTTTCTGTCGGCGCCACTGCTGACCTCGCTGGAAGGCGGCGTGCCGATCATCGTCGATGGGCAGGTGATCGGCGCGGTCGGGGTGTCTGGGGTGAAAGCCGAGCAGGACGCTCAAGTCGCCAGAGCCGGCGCCCAATGCCTGAATTGAGCAAAACCGTGCATTGCCGGGTGATAAAAAAACGCCATGAAGACTGACGCTGCCCCCTCATCAAGGAACCGGATGAACACCACCACCCCGCCCTTCCTGCAACCCGGTGACCGCGTCGTGTTGTTCGACGGTGTCTGCAAGTTATGTAACGGTTCGGTGCGATTTTTGATCCGCCATGACCGCCACAAAAAGATCAAGTTGGCGTCCGTGCAATCCGTCGAAGGACAAGCCTTGCTGGCCTGGTTCTGCTTGCCGACGGAGCGTTTCGACACCATGGCGTTCATTGAAGGCAATACGTTGTATGTGCGCTCAGAGGCCTTTTTGCGGGTAATGAAGCATCTGCCACAACCCTGGCGCCTGCTGACAGTGATGAGTGTCATTCCCAAAGGAATCAGGGATTGGTGCTACGACCGCATCGCACAAAATCGCTACCGGCTGTTCGGTCGCTACGATACCTGCCAGTTGCCCAGCGCTGATCATAAAGGGCGGTTTCTTGATGATCAGGACTGAGATCGTCCTGGCGCCTTCGTAAGGCTCAATCACGCCAAGCAGAACCTCAAACAAACTGATCGCGCCCCTGCACCCGTAGCGTCATCAAATGGCGCTGCTGATAGCGAGACTTTCAACAGACAACATGTTCGATGCTTTCGCACGACTAGACCGAAATGATGGTACGTCAATCGAACATGATTGGCTCACCATCAGCCTCAGTTCCGCTCCCCCCTACATTGACTGAGGCCTACACCATGAAATTTTATTTCCACCCGTCACCGAACCCGATGAAAGTCGCGCTGCTGCTCGAAGAGCTGGAAACGCCCTATGAGCTGATCGGCGTCGACACCTTCAAAGGCGAGCAACATCTGCCCGCGTTCCTTGCAATCAACCCGAACGCCAAGGTCCCGGCGCTGGTGGAGGGCGACGTCCAGGTGTTCGACTCCCAGGCGATCCTGCTGCACCTGGCGCAAAAACATCAGCGTTTCCTGCCGACCTCCGCCACCGGTCAGGGTGAGCTACTGTCCTGGCTGATGTTCATCGCCACCGGCCTTTCGCCGTTCTCCGGCCAGGCTGTGCACTTTCTGCATCACGCCCCGGAAGCGCTGCCTTACGCGAAAAACCGTTACCTCAAAGAAGTCGAACGCCACTACCGCGTGCTCGATCAGCGCCTCGCTGACCACCCTTATCTGGCGGGTGACAACTACAGCATCGCCGACATGGCTCTGTGGGGCTGGGCCAACTACGCACCGTACATCCTTGGCGAAAACGGTCTGGCCGCTTACCCGAACGTGCAACGCCTGTTCAACGAAATCAGCGCCCGTCCTGCTGCGCAACGCGCTTTGAGTCTGAAAGAGAAACTGGTTCTCAAAGCTGAATTCGATGAAGAAACCCGTCGTGCGTTGTTCCCACAGAACGCAGCGCTGTAACCCGATCAGCGCTCTATCAAGGAAAACGATACTGGAGTGATTTGCTCCACCCATGGGATGATCGCCTCCACAGCGCGATCACCCTGGAGAGTTGGAATGTCATTGTTCGGTAACAAAGCCATCGTTTTGCTACTGGCCGCCGCGGCCAGTTTCGGGGCCATGAGCGTCTACGCAGCCACCCAGCCGGCGGCGAAAACCTCGACCGAGCAAAAGGTCTCGACCCTGGGCGGTAAATTCACTGTCAACCTGCCCCAGGGCTTTGAGGCCAACCCGCTGCCTCCTGGCGACTCAGCCAGCGGCACTGCCGGTGCGATGGGCACGATGTACACCAACCAAACCAGCAAAACCGTGGTGCTGGTTGCTGAAAACGTCCGCACCGATGGCGTGCAAACCAAAGACAACGACAGCACATTCCTCGACAGCGCGGTTGAAAGCTTCCTCCAGAAACAAAGCGCAGCGTTGCCTGACTTCAAGAAACTGGACGAAAAGAAACTGACCATCAAAGGCCTTGGCCTGCGCCAGATCGAGAGTGCAGCCACCATGGGCGGCGGCAATACCCTGGACACCACCTTATTGGCGGGCTCGGGCAGCCGCATCCTGGTGATTCAGATCATCTCCCGCGCCGATGACCCGACCGGACACTCTGCGCTGGTCAAGCAGATCATCGGCGGGAAATAAGCCGGATGGGAGCGGAAAATGCCGCTCCAGCCTCATTGATTGAGCGTGCGCAGCCAGCTGTTCAAATCCTGCATTTCGTTTGCAGTGATGGTGTGGCCGATGCCCGGATAGGCATGAAATGCTGGTTTCAGCGCCAGACTTTTCAACAGGCTGTCGGCATCGCTGCCATCGGTATAGGGAAGCCGCTGATCGGCCGTGCCATGGCCGATAAAAATCGCCAACTGTTCAAGATTTTTGGCGGGTTTGAGCTGAGACTTCAGCACCGGTAGAACCTTGCCGCTCAACGCCGCGATCCCGCGCACCATCTCTGGATGGCGCAGGGCAACCTCGTAGGACATGATCGCGCCCTGACTAAACCCCACCAGAAAAACCTTGTCGCTTTGAGTGTGATATTTCACGGTGGCCTGGGCGATAAAATCGGCGATCAGCTTGGCGCTGCTGTTCAGGTCAGCGGTTTCGCCGTCGTAGGCACCCTCGCCTTTTTTGTGAAACCACTGATAGCTGTCTCCATCCAGCACCTGCGGCGCCCGCGCCGAGACATAGGTGTACTGGGCAGGCAACTCGTCCTTGATCCCGAACAAATCCTCTTCATTACTGCCGTAACCATGCAGGAAAATCACCAGCGGCTGATTGCGCGAGTCAGGATTGGCCTGTTCCAGATACTTCAACGGCAAATCGGTTTGCAGCGGGGTTTGCGCCTGCGCGGCGGTGGACGCCAGCAACAGCGCCATGGCCAAAAACTTGAACATAGTCCTTCCTTTTACAGCACAGCGGATTCGCGCCAGAGCCTAGCACTGTGAAGGTGGATCACGAAGTTTCATGTGGCGAGGGGGCTTACCCCGTCGGTCGGCGCTCTGTCTGAAGAACCGTGGCGGCTGGTTTTGGGGCCGCTTCGCAGCCCATCGCGGGCAAGCCCGGCTCCCACAGAGACCGCGTGATTTCTGTGGGAGCGTGGCTTGTCCGCGAAGACATCATCACAATCGACGCATATCTGTTATAAAAAATCACGATCGTGCCACCGACTGAACAGAGGAACTGCCGTGCCGAACAATCCAACTTCATTGAGCCTGATCCAGCACCATCCCGCCGAAGGGCCAGGCGCCATTGCCCAGTGGGCCGAAGCCCGAGGGCTGACGTTGAAGGTTTTTCGTGCCGACCTCGGTGAACTGCCGCCCATCAGCGCTTCACCCGTGATCATTCTGGGTGGGCCGTACGAGTCCAACGCCGGGCCGGACTGGCTGGGTGAGGAACGTAACTGGTTGGCTGCAAGCCTGGCCCAGAATGCACCGGTGTTCGCGATTTGCCTTGGCGCGCAACTGCTGGCACGGGCCCTTGGCGGGGATGTGCGGCGGATGGCCGACACCGAGACCGGCTGGACTGAGGTGACCTTTGCCGATGGCCGTTCATTAAAGGTGCTGGAATGGCACGAGGATGCAATCGATCTACCGCCAGACGCCAAGTTGCTGGCCAGCAGCGTGAAGTGCGAGCAGCAGATGTACGCCGTCGGCCCGACACGGGTGGGTTTGCAGTTTCATCCGGAGTGGAACGCTGAATCGGTGGCAGCACTTAATGCCCACTTCGCCGAGGAATCACCCCTGCCCCGCGACCAGGATGACAGTGTTGCCTACGGGCAAGTGTTTGACTGGTTGCAGGGGGCGCTGGATGAGTGGTGGGGCTGACTGGGCGGTGAGTAAAGCTCGATTCTTGCGTTGTATTTGAGGGCCAATCGCGAGCAAGCCCGCTCCCACACTGAATCTCGGTCTTACACAGTTTCTGTATACGCAGGAGATCTAATGTGGGAGCGGGCTTGCTCGCGATTGGCCTGGACAGACACCACAAATTTTGAACACTCACTCTCCAGATTCAGGTTTTCGCAACAAATACGTATCCATAATCCAGCCATTGGCCAAGCGCGCGGCTTTGCGTACGCGCTCGATTTCATCGGCAACATCCTTGAGTTTGCCAGCAATCAGAATTTCATCCGGCGTACCCAGGTAAGCGCCCCAATAGATGTCCAGATTCTGATCCATGACATGCCGCCAGGAATCCTCGGCATCGAGCATCACCACCACACTGTCGGCATCGCTGACCAATCCGGCAGCCAGCCGTCGCCCGGTGGTGATCTCTACCGATCGACCGATGCTGTTCAATGGCACTTTGTGTTGCGCCGCCAGCGCCTGAACGCTGCTGATGCCGGGGATGACCTCGAAGTCGAAGGTGCAACGACCGCTCGCGAGAATTGCCTGCAAAATTCTGATGGTGCTGTCGTACAACGCCGGATCACCCCACACCAAAAATGCCGCGCATTCGTCGTCCGCCATCTCCTCGTTGACCAGTCGCTCGAAGGTTTGCTGCTTGTCGCGGTTCAGATCATGGACGCTTGAGGTGTAGTCCACATCGCCACGGACACGCTCGGGGCTGTGGGCTTCGACGAAGCGGTAGTCGTGATCGGTGATGTAGCGTTCGCAGATGTCACGGCGCAGGTCGGTGAGCTTTTCCTTGCTCTGCCCCTTGTCCATGATGAAGAACACATCAACCCGATTCAGCGCGTTGACCGCCTGCACAGTGATGTATTCCGGGTTACCGGCGCCGATGCCGATGATCAGAATTTTTTTCATGGGGTGATCGTCTCCGTGTCAGCGCCGTTTGCCTGCAACCGTAATCTCCACCGCCCATTGAAGCGCAACTCGGTGGCCGACAAGGGCTCGACATCGATCACGTTGAACGCAGCAGGTGGGCACTGCATGACGTGCATTATCGCTGCGCGAATGACGAACGGATGAGTGATCGCGACGAAGTGCCCTGGCGTACTGCGCAACGTCTCCAGCCAATCAGCCACCCGCTCGCACAGTTGCGCGACAGATTCACCGCCGTGGGGCGCCGAAGAGTGATCGGTCAACCAGGCTTGAAGTGCTTCGGGTTCATTCTTTTGCAGATCATCGATCCGCAGACCTTGCCACCGCCCGAAGTCGCAATCGCGCAAGGCAGGAACGATTTCGATCTCGGCCCCGAACAACCCGGCGGTCTGCTTTGCCCTGGCCTCGGGCGCGCGGAGCAATTGCGGCGCACGCTTGAAGTCGCCGGCCCGAGAGCCCTGCGCTACCTGCCAATCCATTTCCAGGGACTCGTCCAAGGGAAAACGCGCCAGCTTCTGTGCGACGGTTCGGGCATGGCAGATCAAGGTCAGACGGGTGGCTTGCAAGGTCAATCTCTCGGGTCAGGGCAATCGAGACGCTGTCGATGGGTTTGTATCATTTGTCGCCGAGACTTTCCCGATCTGTCACGTTTACTCCACCTTGATCACCTCATGTGATCGTTCCCACGCTCCCGCGTGGGCGGATGCGACAACCAGGAACCGCTTCACACCGAGCGGACCATGAGCTGATGCGGTGTCCCATCGGCCCGGCAAATGACCCGGTTACGTCCAGTGGCTTTTGCTTCATATAACGCCTGGTCGGCATCATGGAGCCACAGGGTCGGGTCGGTGTGCGCCGAGCTGAACGAGGCCAGACCGATGCTCAGGCTGACCTTCAGCGCTGGGGTTTGCTCATAACCCAGACAGGCGAAGCGATCGCGTAGGGCATCCATGGTCTGCACGGCGCTGGTCAGCGGCACGTCCGGCAGAATCACGCAGAATTCGTCGCCGCCGTAACGCCCGACCAGGTCGCTGGCACGCAGGTTTTGTTTGAGGATCTTGCTCAACTGACGCAGCACGATGTCCCCGGCGACATGGCCGTAGGTATCGTTGATGGATTTGAAATGATCGATGTCGATCAGTGCAATCGCCCCACCCTTGCGCTGGCACTGGCAACGCTGAAACTCGATGTCCAGTTGATCCTTCCAGGCGCCATGGTTCAGCAGGCCAGTCAAGCTGTCGGTTCGGCTCAGCGCCAGCAACTCGCGCTTGTGCCGCCCCAACGTATGGGCTTGCCGAAAACAGATCCAGCCCAGCACCAAGGGGTATAGGGTCAACAACGGCAGGCAGGCATACAGCTGCAACGGGCTGGTTTGGGGGATGAAGGCCGGTGAAAAAATCAGCAGACCGGTGCCGATGCCCAATAGCTGAGCGGCACCACCGACCAGTAGAAATCGCATGCCACCGATGGCGACGTTATTCATCGCCATCATCGACAGCGTGCTCGCACTGGGCAATGGATTGAAGTGCATGGCAGCGACCCAGAAGCCGCCGAGAAACGAGTCGATCAGCAAATTGCGATGTTCCGCGTGGTAAGGCACGTTCGACCGGCGCGCCCATTGAAAGCCCAGATGCGGCCAGATCACGGCGTTGAAAACCATGAACACCCAGACCCAGCGCGGTGGATCGAGCGGATACATCGCCGCCGCCACCAAAAGAAGTCCCAAGGCAAGGCCCAGCATTCGCGAGGTGTACAGCCTCCTGGCCAATGAAAGTCCTTTTCCTCCAGAGTGTCCCATAGGGGGCCAACGCTCCTCTGTGCTGCTGAACGGAACCTGAGACGCCGGTTTTCTGCTTGCGGGTTTGCTGAGAGTCTATCAGGGCAACGGCAAATAGCCATCACCGGTCAGCGCCTCGAAAGAGCGCGCAGGTCTGAACCCAAGGCATTGCCCAGCTTCGCGTGGAGCTGTGGGACGACATCGGGCATATGCCGATGGTTGAGCGCCCGGCGCAAACGGCGCGGCTGTACCGGGAGTTTTTGGAAGGACAGGCCTGATGCCGGTCAATTAAGCTGATGCAATCTCCAAAACTTCACAGATCCAGTGTGGGAGCGGGCTTGCTCGCGAAGAACGATGACACGGTTGAACTGATACACCGCAGCGTCTGCATCGCGAGCAAGCCCGCTCCCACATTAGATTTTCCTTGCATCAAGTCCGAGTCAGCTTAACTTATCGGCATCAGGCCCTCCTTCGCCACAGGGCTGTGCTCTACATCGCAGGTGCAGTCATTTGCAGAATGAAGTTCAGAAGAAACTTCGTTTGTCAGCGCCCCCTGCCCCGAACAGAATCGGGTAACGAAAAAACTCCTTGAACCCACGATTTTCACTGCGCCGGGAATTCTGTCTATGAGCATCCAGAGCTTTGTCAGCCCTGACCTGATCCGCCAACGCTTTTCACGGGCAATGTCGGACATGTACCGCGAAGAGGTGCCGTTGTATGGCGCGTTGATGGAATTGGTAGCGCAGACCAACGCCCAGGTGCTGAGGGCCGACAGCAGCGTCGCGCAACAGCTGCGCACCACCGGTGAAATCGAACGACTGGACCTGGAGCGCCATGGCGCCATCCGCGTCGGCACCGCCCAGGAACTGGCGACCCTCAGCCGCTTGTTTGCCGTGATGGGCATGCAACCGGTTGGCTATTACGACTTGACGCCCGCCGGGGTGCCGGTGCATTCCACCGCGTTCCGCGCGGTGCATGAGGCGTCGTTGCAGATCAGCCCGTTTCGGGTGTTCACCTCGTTGCTCAGGCTGGAACTCATCGAAAACCCTGAGCTGCGAGAGTTTGCCCAATCGGTTTTGGCCAAGCGCTCGATCTTCACGCCAACCGCGTTGGCTTTGATCGAGAAGTCCGAAGCCCAGGGCGGGCTCAACGAACAGGATGCCAAGGACTTCGTCGAACAAGCCCTGGAAACCTTCCGCTGGCATCACAGCGCAACCGTCACCGCCGAGCAGTACCAGAAATTGAGCGCTCAGCACCGATTGGTCGCCGACGTGGTGGCCTTCAAAGGGCCGCACATCAATCACCTGACCCCGCGCACCCTGGACATTGATGTGGTTCAGGCGCAAATGCCCAAACACGGCATTACCCCAAAAGCCGTGATCGAAGGCCCGCCGCGCCGTGAGTGCCCGATTCTGTTGCGCCAGACCAGCTTCAAGGCCCTTGAAGAACCCATCGCTTTCGTTGATCAAGGCCAGGCCAGCGGTAGCCACAGCGCCCGTTTCGGCGAAATCGAACAACGCGGCGCGGCGCTGACACCAGAAGGCCGGACGCTGTACGACCGCTTGCTGAATGCCGCTCGCGATGAACTGAAGGATTTCCCCAACGAAGAAAATGCCCAGCGCTACAACACGCTGCTGCACGCACATTTCGCCGGGTTCCCGGACACCTACACCGGCATGCGCCAGCAAGGGCTGGCCTACTTCCGCTACTTCGTCACCGAAAAGGGCCTTGCCGCAGGCGGCGATCTGTCGAACGCACAGACACTGGAAAGCTTGATCAGCGGGCACTACATTCGCTTCGAGCCGCTGGTGTATGAGGACTTTTTGCCGGTCAGTGCGGCGGGCATCTTCCAGTCCAACCTGGGTGATGACGCGCAAAGCCACTACGCCAGCGAATCGAACCAGCAGGAGTTCGAGAAAGCCCTGGGCCGTTCGACCATCAACGAACTGGCGCTGTATGCCGAGACTCAGCGGCGTTCGATACTGGAATGCTGTACCGCGCTCAATCTGCCACCACTGGCGTGACTGTGCCGTTATCAGACCGTACGGTTGATATGAGTGAGTTCTATGTGGATTAAGCGCGCCAGATCTGGCGTGCGCTTGAGTGTCGCTTAGCGATCAGAAGGGAGTTCGCCCAGTGCGGTGGCCTTGGCAATCCGTGCACCGGTAAAGAGCCGTTACACTGGGCGAACGGTAGGGATTTTAAAGGAACCTGAGCAATATGTCCGCGCACAGACTCTGAATAAATCTGGACACAATATTTCTTGAACTGAACTCACCCGTTTGACCATTCAGAACTGATCGCACCGACTCAATACCCGGTCATTTCCAGATAACCGCTGCCGGCATGACTGCCACTCACCTGCACCGGGCCCTCCCAGTAAGGAATCCGCAGCGCCATCCAGGCGTTGGGGTTCAACGCTACCGTGGTGATGTCCAGACCTTTGCCGGGGATTTTGATCGACCAGCGGGTCGGCATCTTGCGCCCCGCTACATCAGAGGACGCCAATGGCGTGAGGCTGATGTCGCCCTGGTGCAGTGTTTGAGTTCGTCCATCGGCCCCTATCCAGGTCCCGGTCAGGTACGAGGCGCCCTCCTTTTCGCGCACACGAAACAGCATCAGTTGCTCACCGTTATCCAAATGCAGGGAAAACCAGTCCCAACCGGTTTGGTTGGCGGTCAACGGCTGGCTGCTCCACTCGCGGTCGAGCCAGGCCGGACCGCTGACCTGCCAGGTTTTGCCGTCGATCTCAAGACTGCCCGCTGCCTGAAAAAACGGCTGGCTGTAGTAATACGACGCCTGGCCTTGTTCCGATTTTTGACTGAAGCCCTGCTCGCCTTGCAGCACCAAGGGTTTGCTCGAGGTCAGGCGCAATTGATAGCTGAAGCCTTGCCCACCTGCGTGCAACTGCAGGTCGGCCAATGGGTTTTCGGTGCCTGACTGGCTGGCAAAATTCCAATCATCGATCCAGGCAGAGAACGGCGTAGCACTGACCCCGGCCTGGCCGACGCCGCCACGGGCATAGCGTTCGGCGGCGTGGTGCTGATAGGCGGAAGTCACCGCGGCATGGCCCAGCCAGATCGTCTGGTTGCCCCAACCGGGTTGCTCGGGCACGGCTTTCAGCGCATTGCGGAACAAGGTCCACTGCACACCGAAGCTCTGCCCCTGATCGTCTTTCAGGTTGGCGGTGACGTACCACCACTCGATGCGAAAGCCGTCGTGGGGCCCGTGATCGGCTGGAAAACTGAAGGTTCTACCGGGAACCACGGGCGTGAAAGCCGCCGCCTCATTGCCCAACCCGGCAAAGCTTTCGGTGTTTTTGGGCGAGTCATCGCAACCGCTCAGTTGCCACAGCACCCACAACAACACGCCGAGCCGCAGCGGTTTAATCTTCATGGGCAAAGGTCCTGAGCAGATCGGCCGGTTGACTGCGGTAGAGTTTGAGCAGCGGCCAGGCCGACGCCAGCAACGTCGCCAACAAAGCCAGGGCCATCAACTGCAACAGTTGCAGCGGGAAGATCCGCAGCGGCAGACGCCAGCCAAACGCCTGAACGTTAATCACCGCGTTCAGGCACCACGCCAGCACGATCCCTAACGGCAACGCCGCCAGCAACGTCAGCACCGCCAACAACCAGGTCTGCCCCAGGTTGAGCAGCATCAGTTGACGCCGGGTCACACCCAACGCCCATAACGGTGCCAGTTGCCCGAGACGACTCTGGCTTTGAGTCAGCAGACTGATAAACAGCGCCACACCGGCTACCCCCAGGGTCAGGCTGTTGAGCGCTGCGGTGGCGGCGAAGGTGCGTTCGAACACTTGCGTGGACCACCCCTTGAGTTGCGTCTGATCGACGATACGGTTGTCGTCCAGCGCAAAGCGCGCTTGCAGAGCGCGCACCAATGGCGGCACGGACGCCGGGTCAATGCGCACGTTGAAACGACTCGGCGCCAGCTGCGGCCAATAGCGCTGAAGGTGTTCGGCGTTGACCAGTAAATGGCCTTTGGGATTGCCGTAATCGGCATAGATCCCGACGATGCGCGGCGACCATGGGCCTTGGGGGCTGGGAATCGTCAGCCGATCGCCCAGCTGCACCTTCAGTCGGCGGGCCAATTGTTCGCTGAGCATCAGCGTGTCGTCGGCGGCGAGCTGATCCCAGGGGTTGTCCCCCTGCCCTTGCAGCAACGGCCAGTGTTGGCGATACATCGGGTGATCGATGACGCCATACACATCCGCTGGCCAGCCTTGCAACTGGATTGAAACCTGCCAACTGGGCAATACCGCAGTGATCTGTGGCTGTTGGTTCAGCCAGGTTTGAATATCGCGGGCCTGGGTCGGTCGGGTTGGAGTGATGTACAGCTCGGCGCTCAGGCGCTGCTCGAGCCAGTCGCTGAAGGTCTGACGAAAGCCGGCGGTCATGCTGCCGGCGCCAATGTTGGTGGCCAGTGCCAACAACAGCGCCATCAACGCCAGACTTAACGCCGGTAATTGCTGGCGGCAATCGGCAATAAACCACTGGCCCAACACCGAGCGAGTGCGCGTGAGCACAACGCTCAGTACGGCATTAAGCAACACTGGCAAGCCCAGTGCCGCCCCCAGCAACAGGCCCGCCATCAGCACAAAACCGCTGGTCAAACTGTCACCCCGCCACAACGCCAATAGCGCCACCCCACCGGCAATGGCCGCCACCCACCCCTGACGTCGCAGCCAGCGGGCATAGGCCTGATGCCAGGCTTGCGGGTTGGCCAGCGCGAGCAACGGCAAGCGCGCCGCACGCAGCAAACTGTTGGCACCGGCCAGCAGCGCACCGAGCAGACTCACGCCCACCCCACTGAGCCACCAAAGCGGGCTCAGGTTCAAGTGCCCGGCCACTTCGGCGCCGTACAACCCACGCAGGCTGGCAGCGACATCCGGCAACAGCCAACCGGCCAGCCAGTAACCGCTGGCGACCCCGGCAATTGCGCCCAGCAGCGCCAGGCCACCCAACTCCACACTCAGGCTGAAGATCAGCATCCGCGCACTGACACCGCAGGCCCGCAGGGTTCTTATTAATCCGCGGCGTTGCTCCAGGGCCAGGCCGATAGCGGCGTGCACGATAAACAGGCCCACCACGAACGACAGAAACCCCAAGGCGTCGAGGTTCAGGTGAAAACTTTCGGTCAGGCGCGACAGGTTGTTTTCTTCGCCACTGCGTTTGAGCACTAACTGCCTGGCAACCGCTTCAGGTAACGACGGCTGGGTGGCGGCAAAATCTTTGGGCAGCAACAGTCGCGAGAGTTGTTGTGGCATGTCCAGCAGCTGTTGCGCAAAACCGATATCCACCAGCAATACACCGGGCGCCATGTCGGTCTGGCTGTGCAGCGGCGGTAAGCGTTGCCCCTTCACGGTGAGTGGTTGTTCACCTTCGTGATAACCCAATGTCTGCAACGTTTGCGGCGCGATCCAGGTGCTGCCCGGCGGGCTGATGAAGTCGACCATCCGCGCCATCTCCAGCGCCTGCCCGGCCACCGCAGACCCGGCCGGTAACGACAGCGGTTCTATCCCCATCAATTGCAGGCGTTGATCTTCATGGCCCTTGAGCGACAACCGCGCCTGCAGCATTGGCGATACCGGCCAACCGGCACGCCGCAAGTTAACGAACAATTCCTGGGAGAAGGTCGCCCCATTGGGCGCAGTGAGGCTGGCCTGGGGTTCGCCGCCGATCAACTGGCTGGCCCGCGCGTAGCTATCGCGCGCCTGACTGTTCAGCGCTTGCACACCGGTCAGCAGGCCGGTGGCCAGCCAGAGCCCGGTCAGCACGCTGAAAAACTGTACCGGATGCTGCCGCCAGTGGCTGAGCAGCGCCCGCATTGCCCCATAAAAAACCCGCATCAGGGCTCCCCGACGCCAGCCAGACGCCCGCCATGCAGCACGACTTTCTCCGCCAGACGCGCCGCGACCCTCGGGCTGTGAGTGACCATCAACAGGCTGGTGGGGCTGTCTTCGAGCAGTTCCAGGAGCAATTTCAGCACTTCATCGCTGGTGGTTTCGTCGAGGCTGCCGGTGGGTTCATCGGCCAGCAGCAAAGCAGGACGCGAAGCCAGCGCACGCCCCAGGGCCACCCGTTGTTGCTGACCGCCAGAGAGCTGTTCGGGGTAGCGCTCAAGCACGTCGCCCAGCCCCAGCCGCTCGATCAACTGCGCTTGCCACACCGGTTCATAACGCCCGGCCAGACGCGCCTGAAAGGCCAGATTGTCGTCCACCCGCAGGCTGCTGATCAGGTTGAATTGCTGAAACACCAGACCCACTTCGGTACGCCGCCAGTTCGCCAGTTGCGCTTCGTTCATCTGATCGAGCCGCTGATCGCCGATCCGGATACTGCCGCGATCGACCTTATCCAGCCCGGCAATCAGGTGCAGCAGCGTGCTTTTGCCACTGCCCGACTCCCCCATCAGCGCCAGGCTACTGCCGTGCCTCAACTGCAAGTCGACACCCTGCAACACCGCCAGCGGACCCTGCGGCGTTGCATAGCTCTTGAACACGCCTTGCACCTGAAGCATGGGAACACTCGTTTAGCAGGGGGTGAGGCCAAGGATAGCGGACGCTGGTGGTCTCCCCGAATGGTATTTGACAGCCAACCGCGCATCGTGAGTTCGTCAGATCAACCGCGTTATCGTTCATCGCGAGCAAGCCCGCTCCCACATTAGTTCTTGGCCAATCACACCATTGTGGTCTAACGCAGATCCAGTGTGGGAGCGGGCTTGCTCGCGATGAGGCCCTCCCCGTCAACACAGAAGTTATTGACCTCCCCTCATATCTGGCCCACCGCCACCCCCCGTCTGCCGAACGTCCTACACCAGCCTCGGAGATCCCGCCACATCAACGCCTTGCACCGCTCCAAGGATGAAGCTTATAGTCCGCCGGTCGCCCACATGGCGACCGGGTTTGGCGACTCGCAGATCGGTAAATCTCTTTAATCAAGTGGAGTTTTTTGCCCATGAATCGCTATATGCCCATCACTGGAGTCGACAACGACTTCCACGCCCTGTTAATCGACACCGAAGCACCCCTCGACGTCCTGCTCGAAATGGCTGACTACCGCCTCCGTGCCGTGACCCAACTCCTGGAAAACCTCGCCATGCGCGAAGAGATCCACTCCGACGCCGTGGTCCTGCACGACTTCGCCCGAGTCCTCGCCATCCCGCTGCGCGACGGCTGCGATCTGATGGACGTGATCGGACGGCGACTACGGGCGCAGATGGCGCCATAAACAAAACGGGCGACCTCAGGGGCGCCCATGATCGTTCCCACGCTCTGCGTGGGAATGCAGCCCGTGACGCTCTGCGTCACTGCCGAAGCGATTGCTGCGCGTCCAGTGAGGCATTCCCACGCAGAGCGTGGGAACGATCCAATTGTTAGCCCTATTCTTCGGTGTTATCCGTCTCTAGCCAGAGCCTATAAAAACCTTTTTGTATTTCTGGATCATTTGTAAGGTTGTTTTCTTCGTAATCAAAAATACTCACTACATCACTTAGTGAAGGAGCCTTCCCTAGTGTTAGCTCATATGCCTTTATTCCAAGAGACATTTGTGACGACATGCTGGACGGATGGACATTTATTTTTGCACCTTTACACAGAAAAGTGATGTCGCGGTGGTCCGCTCTGATATGACTCAAACAGTCATAAAAATCACTCCCGGTGTAAACTTTGCTAAACCCATTTTCCATAATTAAATCAATAGTCAATTTTTTCGTATCACAAACAAGCTTTGCGTTTTGTCGTTTGTTATTCCTGATGATGGTTACTTCTACACTGTCCATTTTTATTTCCTATATGGATTTGGGATGGAGTACCTAGCACTGCGGCCGTCAGCTCCAATAGGGGTTGCCCCGAGGATATCCTCTCTTTTAATCTTGTCTGGAATTGCTATTTCCTTTTCGTTATCAAACTTGTATTTTTTTCCGAGTTCTTTTTTTAGATCCCTACCCGGAATTTTTCGCAGTGCGTACAGAAATCCACCTCTCGTATTAAAACCAGTCGCAAAGGCAATTCCTACGTTTTTATCAGGAGAAGTACTAATGAAGTTGCTCGGTGGGTTATCGCTATCGATAGAGTGAAGGAGCAAATCATTGCTGTCTCCCTTACTTTTAAAACCGTGTTCAAAAATCTCATCTGGGTGACGGTCATCGCCACGGTATAAATATCCCTCTTTCCCCTTTGATGAAGGTAGCTTCGGCTCCCCCTCATCAACCTTAGCCTTGCTAACGCCATCCGGTAACGCGCATCCACCCTTCTTGTTCCCCGGCGGGCAATTGGCGTTGAGCCCCAACGGATCCACCCACCCCGTCGGATTCGGGGTGTACTGGTAGCCGTTCAGCCCGCCGGCCAGCTTGCTCGGGTCCGGCGTCAGGTAGCGGCCGATGTCTGGATTGTAGTAGCGATGGCGGTTGTAGTGCAGGCCGGTTTCCGGGTCGTAGTACTGGCCCTGGAAGCGCAGCGGTTGCTCGAGTGGTTCTTTGGCGGCCTGGTTGAGGCGGGTGAGTTTTCCGTAGGCGCTGTAGGTCGCCGACCAGACGATTTCGCCGTTATGGGCGGTGAGTTCCTGCGGGGTGCCGAGGTGGTCGAGTTGGTAGTAGAGCGGGCGGGCCTTGCTGGGGCCTTCGCCGTCGAGCAGCGCCAGGGGGCGGAAGCTGCCGGGTTCGTAAACGTAGCTGCGGTAATGACTGCTGCTGCGTTCGGCGATCAGTTGCTCGCCTTGCCAGAAAAATTCGGTGCTCTGGTCGTCCACGGTTTTGCGAATGCGGCGGCCGAAGGCGTCGTAGCGGTAGCTCGCAATACTGCCGTCGGGCAGGGTCACGCCGATGAGGCGGTGCTGACAGTCGTAGCGGTACTCGGTGATGATTTTGTGTGCGGTGCCGCGGCGTTCGCGGATCAGGTTGCCGTAGGCGTCGTAGTCGTAGTGGCGGTCGCCCTGCATCAGCAGGCGGTTGCCTTTGAGGCTGGTGGGGCCGGGGCGGTCGTGGATCAGCAGGTTGCCGGCCGGGTCGTGGCTGAAGTGTTCCGGGCGTTCGCCGTGGGGATGGCGGACGCTGATCAGCCGGTCCAGCGGGTCGTAGTGGTACACCCGCTGGCCGTGGCGGCTGTCGCTGATGAGGGCCAGATTGCCGTTCGCGGCATAAGTGTAATGCCGGCGATACAGTCCACCTTCTGGCTGGCTGACGGCGTGGGCCTGCAAACGGCCCTGTTCGTCGTATTGGTACTGGCTGAGCAGCAGGCCTTGCTGGCGTTGTTGTTCGCGACCGGCGCGGAACTGGTGGCTGGTCAGCCGGGCGCCGTTGAGGTCGATGGCGCTGAGGCTGCCGCCCTCGGCGTGGTGGTAGTCGAGCTGGTTGTTGTCCGGCAGGCGCAGGTGGTTGAGCCGGCCGCAGGCGTCGTAGCGATAGCGCAACGTGCCCCAGCCTTGATGCTCGGTGATCAGCCGGTCGTGCCGGTCGTACTCGAATTCCAGCGGCCAGTCGTGGCCGTCGTCGACACTGACCAGTCGGCCGAGGCCGTCGTAGCAGTACTCAACGGTGTTGCCATCAGGCAGGGTCTTGCGGGTCAGCCGGCCGTGAGCATCGCGTGCATAAGCGGTGAGCAGCTGACTGCCGTCCTCGCCAAACTCGGTCTTCTCCAGCAACTGACCCTTGAGGTCGTAGGCGTACGCGGTGCGCCGCCCGTCAAACCCGGTTTCCTGCCGGATCAGCCCGTTGGCGCCGTACTCGAGCTGATAGCGTTCGCCGACTTCGTTTTCGATCTCGCTGAGCAGCAAGCGCGCGTTGTCGTAGCGGTAGCGCAGCTGGCTGCCGTCGGGGTTGATCCGGCGGCTGACCAGGTGCAGGTCGTCGGCGTACTCGTAGCGGGTGACGCGTCCCAGTTCATCGCGCTCGGCGGTGACTTTGCCGTAGGCGTTGTAGCTGAAGGCGCGGGTCGCGCCGCCGGGCAAGGTGGTCTGCAGCAGCCGGCCCACGGCATCCCACTGGTAGCGGGTGACCGCGCCGTGCTCGTCCTGACGGTAGATCTGCCGGCCGCGGACGTCATAGGCATACCGGCGCTGGCCGCCGTCCGGCAACATCTCTTCGATCAGTTGCCCGAGCGCATTCCAAGCCAACGTGTGGAGGCTGTGGTCCGGATGACGGATCGACAGCAGCCGACCCTGGGCGTCGTAGTGGTACTGGGTGACCTGACCGCTTGGGTCGGTCTGCCGGGTGATGTCGCCCTGCGCATTGCGCTGGTAGGTCCACTGCGCCTGGCCGCGCTGACGGCGGTGCAGATGGCCGTCGCGGTACTCAAACGCCGTCGGTTCGTCCTCGGCGGGCAATACTGCGCTGAGGCGGCCGGCGTCGTCATACACATACTCGGTGACGGCACCGAGCGGGTCCTGCTCGGCGGTCAACCGGCCCTGCTCGTCGTAGGCCTTGCGGTGTTCGGCGCCGTCCGGCTCGACCTTGCGCACCAGTCGCGCCTGCTCATCGTGGACGTACACTTCTTCGCTGCCGTCAGCGTGCCGGACGCTGACGCTGCCCTGCTCATCCCAGACGTAGCGCGCGTCCATCTGCGCAAAACTCGCCCAGTGCCGGATGCAGCGCGCCGCTTTGCCGACCCGTTCCCATTCCCAGAAAAAGCTCGCGCCACCGGCCAGTTGCCGCTGGAGGATGACCTGCTGATCGTCGTAGTCGTAGCGCTCGCATTCACCGGCGGCGTTGGTCGCCTCGACCAGCCGTTGACGCTCGTCATAGTGGTAGCTGACCAGCGTCTGCTCGGTGCGCCAGCACGCCTCGAGGTGGTCCGCCGGGTGAAAGCTTTGGTAGTCGACGGCGATGATGTGCGCGCGGTCGTAGCGCAGGCGCAAGGCGCGGCCGGCGCCGTTGTCGAGGCGATTGATCCGGTCGTGGATATCGCGGGTGATCTGCAGGCGGTTGCCGTAGGCATCACTGATGGCGTTCAGCCGACCCGCGCGAAAGTGGTAGAACCGTGCCGCGTCGCCGGCCTGGGCGAGGATCAGTTCTTCCGGCTCGTCGCCCAGATAAATCGCCGCCCGCGACAGGCTGTTGTGGATCGCCGGGCGCTCGACACTCGGCAGCGGAAAGGTGGTGCGACGGTTCTCCTGGTCGGTCCAGATCACCGCATCGCCGCTGATCTCCAGGCGCTGCGCCAGCGCATGGCTCCAGCCAAAACCGAGGCCGCAATCGAGCTCCACGGCACTGCTGCGGTACAGCCGGGTCCAGCTAAACGACAGCACCCCGTCCAGTTCGCCATCGGTCAGGGTCAGCAGTTCTTCGCCGGTGACCATCGACACCGGGCAGCCGTGGGTGGCGGTTTTACTGGCGGTGTCGGCGCTGTCGCCGTTGGGGTTTTTCGCCTGGTGGGGGGCGTCGTCGTGGTGTTCTTTTTTGCTCAGACTGGTCATGCGCCCGGTCTTGTCCCGAGCCAGAGCAGCTGGGTTTTTCACTTCCAGTGTCGGTGTGTTGCCGGGGTGGAGCGGATCAATGGGCGCGATCTTGAGCGGGACGCTTGGGGTGGGTGCGAGCGGTGCGCCCCGGGCGTTGAGCATCAGCGGCTTGAGGGTGTCGGCGTGGGTGGCAAGGCGATGGTCGCTGGTGAGTTCGGCGAGCTTTTCGCCCAGCTGCGCAAACCACTGTCGAGCGCGGCCGGACTTGATCTTGCTCAGGACCTTGGTGCTCATGCGCAGCTTGAAGCCAATACCCGCAGTGCAGCTGATCAGCAAAAGATTGATCAGCACTTCGCTGCGAACTTCAGCCAATACTTCTATGAGGTAAGGCGGTGGCAGCATCCGTAGCCAACTGACGATGGCCGACAGGTAGACGAACTGCAGCGGCTCATCGCTGAGCACCAGCAGGCCGTTGGCAATGGCTTCCTTTGAGGCGCTCAGCAGCGTGTCGAGTTCGACCTGGGTCAGGTACTCGAGGAGCTTTTCGCTGTTCGGTTTCAGGTCGGCCAACAACTGGTAGAGCTGCTGAACGTCATCCCATAAACCGAACAAGGCATTCTCGAAGCCCCGCCAGTCGGCTTTGTGCAAGGCGCGGTAGCGCTCAAGCAGATCGGCCTGGGAATAGCTCGCCCACAACGGCTGAAACTGGCTTGTCCACTCATTGCGCAACCAGCCTTCAAGTTCACCGATCACCCCTTGATAAGAGGCGTACAGCGCCTTGACGTGATCCTGGGAAACGTTGGGAAAAAAGGTGATGCGATAGCGACTGCCGCGCCAGCATTCGGGGATTTCGAGGATGCCGCTGGGGCCGATGGTTTTGTGAATCGGCTCGCCGACCACCACGTCTGCGTTGCGGCCATTGATGACCGGTTCGAGCATCACCTGCGTGTTGCCGATGGGCACGAAGCGCGCAGTCTGGAACATGTGCACCAGAGTCAATGGCCCGCTGGCGGGGCACATTGCGACCGTCGTGCTGACCGGCGTGCGGGAGTTTTTGGGAGCGACGAGACTGACTTCGTCGCCAACCTTGAACACTTGCTCGACATCCAGTGCCCAGCCGGTCCAGAAGCTTTCGGCCCAGGCCTGATAATCGTTGAGGCAGTGTTTGAAGTCGTTGAGGACGGAATTGATGTCGGGGTTTTTCGGGTCCATGGCGGCGAAGACCAGCAAGCCGATGGAGGTCTTCACAACGCCCGTTTCCCGGGCAGGCAGGTAGCTGAGGTGTACATCCGCAATCCCTCGCGTGGGTGGTATAGGGCGCGAGACTTTGCAGGGGATGGAGGGGGAATAAAGTCGGGGAAGTTCGAGAAGGCGAGTAGGATTTTTCTCTAAATCAAACGGTAAAAATCAGCGGGCACAGGAAGTCAATTAATTGACGACAGCTATTCGTCTGCACCCTCTTGATCACTCATCTGTTCAGGCACCAGCGTCGCACCACGCAGTGCAAGGTGCTGTTTCATCCATGAGCGCGTCAAAAAACAGGTGACTCAAATCTGACACCCTCCTAGCGCCAAGAGCCATACAGATCAGGCCATACGACCGATCGTCGTTTAAATTATCAGGCTTTCTCTGATTCAAAAACGTATCAAAGCCGCGACCACAAAGCCCCTGATGGCAAAGCGCCTAAAACGCTAGGATTTCCCAGCCACGAAGAACATGTCATTTCGTTGACACGTTTTGCCCACGCTGGTCTATACCCACTCCTACGTCTTATCCAAGTTACATCCACTGCTCGTTGCGAGGCGCGCCGATATGGATTTGTGCGTACTCGGTACGGGCTACGTTTGCCTGATTCAAGCCGTCGTAGAGGCACCGCTTGAAAGTGGGACTTCGTCACTGGCAGTACCTGTGCAGAAACGGAGAAGGGTATGACCGGTCAACAAGAAGGTGTGCAGCTCAATGAGCTACATCCGGACAAACGCATGGATCCCAATCATCGCATGCGCCTTGATGCCGCGATCCACAGGCAGGGCCGCGGCTGGATCACCGGCCACGATGGCGGTCGTCCCTGGACCTTGTCACGAACCAATCGCGTGCTGGCCTGCCTGGGTGCGCTGGTACTGCTGGTACTGCTCTCGCCCCTTCTGCTGACACTGACCCTGATCGTCAAGCTGACCAGCTCCGGCCCTGTTCTGTTCGTTCAGAAACGCACCGGGTTTCGCGGGCGTGGTTTCGGCATGTTCAAGTTCCGCACCATGGTGGCCAACGCCGAAGCACTCAAAGAGTCCGTGCGCCACCTGAACAAACATGGCGTCGATGCCATCGACTTCAAAATCGACCAGGATCCGCGGGTCACGAAGATCGGTCGCTGGTTGCGCCGTAGCAGCCTGGACGAGTTGCCCAATCTGATCAACGTGGTCTGCGGCGACATGCGTCTGGTGGGTCCTCGCCCCACCTCTTTCAATGCTTACCGTTACAAGGATAACCACCTCATGCGGCTGAGCATCTACCCCGGGATGACCGGCCTCTGGCAGATCTCCGGGCGCAGCAATATCGACTTCGACCAACGCGTGGAGCTGGACCTGAGTTACATCGCAGAACAAAGCCTCATGCTTGATGTGAAGATCCTGTTGAAAACCCCCTTCAAAGTATTCAGCGGCCACTGAGCGAGTTAAATGGACGGTTCATCCACCAAAAGCTTGACCATCGCGAACCCGAACTGGTCGGTGCCGAGCGTCATGCATTGGGTGCGTCATTGAACGCGCCGCTCACCCCTGCGCTGCCGATCGTCCATCTGCTCAGCAGCGGTGGCTTCTACGGGGCTGAGCGGATGTTGCTCGACCATTGCCTGGCGACGCCAGGACAGCACCAGGTGCTGTTCCTCGATGCGACACCCGAGCTGATCGCGCGCTTTCATGACGCGGGTGTCGATTGTCGCGGCTGCTCGGGGCTGGGCGAACTGTTGCGGCACCTGCGCCAACGCCGTGACGAACGCCCGTTGATCAATACCCATAACTTCAAAGGCCTGTTGTTTGGCTGGGTGGGCGCTACGCTGTGGCGCCTGCCGCTGGTGATTACCCAACACGGCTTCACGCCGCGCAGTCGCAAGCAACGCTTCTACACCTGGCTGAGCGTGCAACTGTGCCGTACGTCCTCGGTCGACCGGGTGGTCTGTGTCGCCGAAAGCATCGCCGTGCTGCATCGCCGCGCCAGTGTCCGGGCAGAAAAGCTGCATGTGATCCCCAATGGTCTGCCGGCCGCCACCGCCCTGCGCCAGCGCACGGCCGATCACCAGCGCTGGCTGGCCGGTTATGTCGGGCGGTTGAGCAGCGAGAAAGGCCCGGATTTATTTCTCGATGCGCTGATCCCGCTGTGCCGGCAGCACCCCGAGCTGCACGCGGTGATGCTCGGCGACGGCCCCGAACGCAAGACCTTGCTCGCACGGATCAGCGCTGCCGGATTGTTGGATCGCATTCAGCTGCCGGGCTACCAGAACGGTATGTGTGCCTGGTGGACGAAACTCGATGCACTGGTGATCAGTTCGCGCACCGAAGGCACACCGATGATTCTGCTCGAAGCCATGCAAGCCGGCGTGCCAGTGGTGGCGTTCGGCGTGGGCGGGATTCCCGATGTGATTGAGGATCGGCACAACGGCTTGCTTGCCGCACCCACAGACAGCGCTGCGCTGGCCCGCCAGATCGCAACCTTGCTGGGCGACAAAAAGCGGGCTCGGCTACTGGCAGAAAATGCCCGCCGTACCCAGCTCGACCGTTACGACCTGCCGGCCCTGGCCGAACGTTGGTCGCAACTTTATATCCGTACTGCACGGGAGGCTCGCGCGTGATTATTCCTCAGTACCTGTGGATCATGCTCGCGCTGTCCTGGGTACTGCGACTGAAGGTTGAACAAAGCCCGCTGCCGGAGCGTCAGGCATGAACAGCATCAGCGTCGTCGTCCCTATGTACAACGAGGCGCAGCACATCGCCCGCACCTTGCAGGCTGCGCGTCTGGCAGCGAAAGTCGCCGGGCTTGAGTACGAGCTGATCGTGGTCGACAACGGCTCCCAGGATCAAGGGCCACAGATTGCCCGCAACCTCGGCGCCCAAGTGCTGAGCCAGCCCGGTCTGCACATTGGAGCCCTGCGCAATCGCGGTGCGGCGCTGGCCACCGGCGACTGGCTGGCGTTCCTCGATGCCGACATCGAGATGCCGCAAAACTGGCTGACACTGCTGATTGATCTGCAGTCCAGCGGCCAGGCCGATGTGCTCGCGCTGGACCTGCAAACGCCCGCTCAGGCGCCGTGGTTTGCCCATGCCTGGCAACGCCGCACCGACAAGGCCAATGGTCAGTCCGCAATTGCGGTGCAATGGCTACCGTCCGCCAACCTGTTGATGCCCCGCGAATGGTTCGTGCGTATCGGCGGTTTCAACGAAGAATTGCGCACCGGCGAAGACAAGGACTTGACCCTGCGTCTGGGCAAGACCGGCGCACGGTTAATGGCAGTCAACGAATGCGTGGCGTTGCATTGGGGATACGAGAGCAGTTGGCGCGAGTGGCTGGGCAAGGAAATGTGGCGCCAGGGCAGTCATCTGCAACTGCTGCGCAACCACGGTGTGAGCCTGCGCTTGCTGCGCTTTCCCCTGCTCTCTCTCGGTGCCTGGGTGCTGGACGGCATGGCGCTGTCGGCACTGCTCTATGGAAAGGTGCACCTGACCCTGGCGTTTTTGCTGATCAGCAGTCTGCCAGCACTGGCGCTTAGCCTGGGCCAGAGCCTGAAACACCGCGACCCCAGTTTGACGCTGCAACTCTGGGGCCTGCACGGGTTGCGCCTGCACCTGGCCGGTGTGGCCTTCGTCCTCAGCCATTGTCATTGGAACGCCAGGAGACCTGCCCGTGGCTAAACTCATTTTCTGGTTGTGCCTGTTGCTGCCGGTGTACGCCTACCTGGGTTACCCGCTGCTGCTGACGGTCGCTGGGCCGTTTTTTCCTCGACGCAGGCCAGCGCCCTTGCCTGCGCAACGGGTCAGCGTGGTGGTTGCCGCGCACAATGAGCAACGCAATATCGAGAACAAACTGTGCAATCTGCTGGCCCAGGACTATCACACCGCCAGCTTGCAGATCATCGTCGCCAGCGACGGCTCCACCGATCAGACCGTGGCCCTGGCGCGCAGCTTCGACGACCCGCGCATCGAGGTGCTCGACCTGCCTCGCCAAGGCAAGAACAGTGTGCTCAACGCCGCTGTCAGCCGCTGCACAGGCGATATCCTGGTGTTTACCGATGCCGATGTTCACTGGATCGACGGCACCTTGCAGCGGATGCTGGCGCCGTTTGCCGACCCTGAGGTCGGTGGTACCGTCGGCAACATGAACATCCCCGTCCCAGGCTCAGGCCTGAGCCTGGGCGAAAGCCTGTACCGCCACTACGAAGCCTGGCTGCGCCGGGTGGAAAGCCGCACCGGCTGCACGGTCTCGGCCGACGGTGCCCTGCAGGCGTTGCGCCGCGAGCTGTACCAACCGATTCCAGCCCTGGTCAACGACGATTTCTTTATCAACACCTGCGCACCGGTCGCGGGCAAGCGCGTCGTCTATGTCGACGACGCCAAGGTGCTCGATCAAGGCGTGGACGAGGCCGACCGACAGTTCAGCCGCCGCCAGCGCGTCACCGTCGGCGGCCTGATCAGCCTGGCGGCCCGGCGTGAGCTGCTCAACCCGCTGCGCCATGGCCTGTACGCCATCGCGTTGATCAGCCACAAGCTGATCCGCCGGCTGGCGCCGGTACTGTTGCTGCCCTTGCTAGTGGCCAACCTCTGGCTGCTCGATGAGCATGGCTTCTACCGCCTGACCCTGGCCGCCCAGTTGCTCGGCTACGCCTTCGCCGTGGCCGGCCTGCTGGACGTGCGTCACCGCTTGCCCAAGCCGTTTCGCCTCGCCGCGTTCGTGCTGGTGACCCTGGCCGGCATGAGCGTCGGCCTGTGGCAGTTCTTGCGCGGGCACAGCTACAACCAGTGGAACCCCGACCAGACTCGATGAGTGCCTGACATGCCGATCAAGACCAGTATCAAACGTGCCAGCGGCTGGTTGTACCTGAACTCCCCCCGGGGCCGCCGTCAATTGGGCGGCGCCGGAGTGATCCTGTTGTTGCATCGAGTGCTCGCCGACGACCGCAGCGCCGAGCTGCCCCATCGCAATGAGCTGTGCGTTGGCCCCCGTGCATTCGAGCATTTGCTGCACTGGCTCAAGCACCATTTCGACTGTGTGACGCTGATGGAGCTGCTGCAAGCCGACGCCCATCCAAATGCGTCGGCACGGCCAAAAGTCGCCCTGACCTTCGATGATGGTTGGCGTGACAACGCCTTGAATGCCTTTCCGCTGCTGCTGCAGCACCAGGTGCCGGCGAGTATCTTTCTGTCCACCGACTTCATTGGCAGTCACCAGCGCTACTGGTGGGAAAGCCTGGGTGAAACCTTGTGGGGCATCTATGGCAGCACCCCGCGTCAACGGCTGATCGAACACCTGGAACGGATCGGCCGGCCGCTGCCACCCGTTATCCTGTTCAATGGCAATGAACAGCAGCGCAGCCTGGCCCTGGCCAATTATCTGGATAGTCTGAAAAGCCTGTCGCCGCAGGACCTCGACACCCTCAACGACAATTGCCCAAGGGAGTCGCTGCCCCAGGCACTGGACTGGCAGCAAGTGCGTACCCTGGAAAAAACCGGGTTGATCCGCTTCGGTCCACACGGCGCCAGCCACGCGACCCTCACCGGGCTCGATGACATTCACCTGGACCAGGAACTGAGCCGTAGCCACGATGCGTTGCTGCAGGGTTGCCGACAGCCGCTGCCGGTTTATTGCTACCCCAATGGTGACCACGACGAGCGTGTCCGCCAACGGCTTGTTGCGCATCGCTACACCTACGCTTTGAGCACCAGCGCCGGCATCTATCGCGGCAACAGCGACCCACTGGCACTGCCGCGCATCGGTGTCAGCCAGCGCACTGCCAGCCGCCCTTCGCTGCTGGCGTGGCGCATCAGCAAGGGCGGCCTCGCATGAGCCGCAGGAGGCAACATGAGTGCATTGCAAAAGCTCAAAGAACGCATCACACAAAAAGGCTTGCGCCAGACGTTCACTACACTGTGGAAGCGCTTTGTGTTTTTCCATTGGGAATTGTTGTGGATGGAGCGCGATCTGGTTAGCCCGATACCGCCGCACACGCTCAGACCCTACTCACCGTTACGCCTGGAAACCATCACGGCGCAGAATGCCGGGGCCTTTGCCAAACACTTCGGCGACCGTGTGGGGACCATGGCCGAACTGGCTAGTGAGGGCCATACCGGGCACATGTACCTGGACGACCAGGGCAACGCGGTCGCCTTCATCTGGGGCAGCAATGGCGACTACTACGATCGCCACTATTACGGCTGCCGGTTCCCGGTCAAAGCGGGCGAGTTTTTCGAGTTCGGCGGCGAACAAATCCACGCCTACTGGGGCAGCACCCTCTCGGTGGATTTCCAGCTCGATCTGTGGAAAACCATGCAAGCGAAGGGCTGTAAAAAGGTGGTGGATGTGTGCGAAACCCATAACATCGCAACCCTGAAACTGCACATCCGCATGGGTTATAAAGAGCAAGGCCGGGTCATGCATGTGTATGGTTTGTTCGGGCTCTGGCGCTTCTTCCGCGAAACCCGCTACAGCGGCTCGCGACTGGACGCCTTGCGTAGACCTGGCATGCCCACCGTCGCGGCACCTGGGGTCTGACCGGCATGTCTGTGCATTTCCAATGGCGCACTTCGCTATGCGCCGCAGACTTCCCGGCCGTTACCCACAAAGGCGCCGCGCCAATCACCCACCCGCTGGAGGGCGAAAATGCCTCAGCAAGTCATAGTCAACGCTGACGATTTCGGCCTCAGCGAGAACGAGAACGCGGTGATCCTGCGGGCCTTCCAGACCGGGCTGATCAGCTCCGCCACGGCGATGGCCAACATGCCGGCGTTTGCCGCCGCCTGCGCCATCGCAAAACACCCGCTGCTGCAAGGGCGAATCGGTCTGCACTTCAACCTGACCTATGGCTATCCGCTCAGCGAAGCCATTCTCGAACAACCGATCTTCTGCACCGACCATGGCGAGTTCGATCTGGATTTGTCTCGCCACAGCCTGTGGCTCGGCCGCTCGGCCCGGCAGGCTGTGCAGGAAGAGCTGGAGGCGCAATGGCAACGCTGCCTGGAGATGGGTTTGCAACCCAGTCACCTGGACTCGCACCACCACGTCCACAATATCTGGCCAATCGGCGAAATCGTTGCCCGCTTCGCCGCCAGCCAAAGCGTCCCCATACGCTTGGCGCGCAACCTGGGGCAAAACATCGGGCCCGGCAAACGCCTGTTCAAAACCTTGCTCAACCGGCGTCTGCGCAACCTCGCCGGCGCCACCGCCGACCATGTCTGCACCCCAGCCGATCTGCGTAATGCCCCACCACCGACCACCGGCCTGCTTGAGGTCATCATCCATCCCAACCTGCTCGGCGCCGACTTCGGCGATACCTATCTGAGCCCCGGGGAATCGTTGACTCAGGTGCTGGAGTGCCGCCTGTTGGACGTCCCACGAGTTCCTTACGGCGCGGCAGGCAAAGTGCCGACGGGATTGGCCACCGCGCTGGAATAATTGAAGTTCAGCCCTACTCCTGCCCTAACGCATAGAGCAAGGAAAGCCCCAAATGCACCATCGCGTCGTCCGAATGGTTTAAAGAAGAAGTCCTGAGGTTGATCGGCTCTCCCCCTTCTTCCCCAGGATGAACCATGCCTTGCAGCGTTACATGCAGGGCCCATACCTGCTGCCAAATCGGCTCATCCTTTGGGTCCTTGCCCTGTCTTTCAATGACGTACTTTGCGTACATCCCGGCTTCATTGGTGAAAATCCTGAGATGGGCTCTGGCGACACCAAAGGGCGACTCAATACGCCAGGAAGTACCGTCTTCAAGTATCTCAAATGTTACCCCCCAACTTTTTTTGGGGTGATCGTCATCGAATAGCGCCTTCAGCCTTTTCGTCAACCCGACAGCATATATTTTAAGCTGTTGCGCCTCTTCGGCGGCGGATGTGACGGTGGCCCACTGCTCTTCCGTTATCGATTGATATCTCATGGCAAACTCCCGGCCGGCTCGGACTTTCAATATGTCACCGCAAGCCGTACCTGCATCAAATAGACGAAAAAGCCCCGCACAGTGACGGGGCTTTTTTGACGAGTATCAGGGCTTCAGTGGCCGCTCTTCATCCAGATCTGACAGACTTTTGCCATCATCTGGATGCTTCCAGGTTTGTGGTGGCGGATTTTCTTGCTCTGTAGCTTCTTCATCATCTTCCCTGGACGGATCATTTGGCTCTCGGGGTTTGTGTTCGGTTGCCATACCTGCCTCCATTCCTTAAGGATTTCTCGTCAGTATTAAGGATAGGACAAACTCATCCGGTTAGCGCTGGATCGCAATGAAATCGATTCTCTATATCAACGACAGCGTGCGCTGATCGGCTTGACCCTCGAAATACTGCTCCAGCGCTGCACGAAAAATAGTGCCGTCGACAGCGACACGCTCGAAGAGGGTCATGCAAGAACGGAATTTCAAGTAATCCGGCGCTCCGAATATCGACTGGATTGATTGTCCCTGAAGTTGTGTCACCAGCCGGGTGCAGTCGTCCAGACGCGGGCCAAGTACCGGATGACGCAGATAGGCCGCAGCCTCATCAAGGGAGCTAATGGCAAAATGACGTGACATGTCGCTGTGACCCAGGCCGGCGTATTGGGGGAAGATAAACCACATCCAGTGGCTGCGCTTATGCCCGCTGCGCAGCTCGGCCTGGACTCGATCAAAAACCGGATCCTGCGCTTGAACGAAACGCTGCAGGCGAAAGAGATCATCAGTGCTTCTCATGTCAGCACACTCCCCTCAGGTGTCATGCATTGACTCATACCATTGCCAGTGGATGCTTGCGCTTCGGGGCGCAGAACACCCGGTCAATCGCCTGCAGATCCTCTGCGTCCAGCTTCAATGTGGCCGCTTCGGCATTTAGCCGGACATGCTCAAACCTGACGGCTTTGGGGATGGCGATGACCCCCTCCTGACGCAACACCCAGGCCAGCGACACTTGGGCGGGAGTCACACCATGACGGTGGGCGATGTGCTTGAGCGTCGGGCTATTCAGGAGTTCTCCTCCCTGGGCGATCGGGCAGTACGCCATCAGCGGCAGGCTGTGCTGCTGCCACCAGGGCAACAGGTCAAATTCGATGCCGCGCTGTTCGATGTTGTAGAGCACCTGATTGGTTGCACAGGCCGGGGATGCCAGCTCTTGCAGATCCGCCACGTCGAAATTGGAGACGCCCCAACGGTTAATCTTGCCGGCTTCGCGCAAGCGTTCGAAGGCCTCGACGGTCTCTTCGAGGGGATATTGTCCGCGCCAATGCAGCAAGTACAGATCGATATGGTCGGTGCCCAAACGCTTCAGGCTGGCCTCGCACGCGTGGGGGATGCCTTTGCGACTGGCGTTGTGCGGGTAGACCTTACTGACCAGAAACACCCGATCGCGCTGGCCTGCGATCGCTTCCCCGACCACTTCCTCTGCGCCGCCCTCAGCGTACATTTCTGCGGTGTCGATCAGCGTCATGCCCAGATCAATGCCTGATTGCAATGCTGCCACTTCATTGGCGCGCTGGTGCGGATCCTCGCCCATGCGCCAGGTCCCTTGGCCGATGACAGGGACGGATACGCCGGCCAGATCGAGCGTTCGCATTGCAACCTCCAGATGAAATCCGATGCTTATGAATGAGGCATCAGTTAAGCAAAGGGGTTCAATACGGGCAGTCAGATTTATCGTCATGAGGTCTAACGAATCAGCAAAAGCATTGTCCTAGCAGGACTCGGGCAAATAACCCGCGCATAAGGAGACAACCGTGCTTACTTGCTTTTCAAGACTGGCCTTGGTGGCTGCGATCCTGGCGTCCTCGGGATGCTTCTACCATGACTATCGCGATCGGGATTACGATCGAGACGGCCGCTATGATCACGACCATCGCCATCATAGAGACCGGGATTCGTATGACCGTCGCGACGATGACCGCAGAGGAGACGACTATCGCCGTGACTAGCGCTTTATCGTTTTAGCTGAGCCACATTGCAGTTTAGCCCGCCCATCCCGCGGGCTTTTTTTCGTCTTGGGGAAAGCGGTTTTCCAGAGGTCAGTTGACCGTAGTGATTAGCGGAGTATTCACTCGATTTTTACCCGGCGGTTCCGCGCGGGCGGCGGCTGCTTGTATCTCATTGTGTATAGCTGCCATCGCGATACACCCACTCCACTTTAGTCACGCCAATGGACACATGCCGGATACACCTGCTTGATGAACTACGCCTGTAGATCGGTGGGGGCGCCGGGCGTGTCCCCACTTCCCTGACAATGGTTCAAAGGAGTTCAAGAAAATGCAGGCAACTCTCTCATCAGCCTTGAAGGGGCTGCACCTTAACCTTGATCGAGCTGGAGACTGGATCGCACCGCTGAGCCTGCGCACTTTTCTGGCGTGGGAGTTTTTCGAGTCTGGGTTGGAGAAATGGAACGGTCAAAACTGGTTCCAGGACATCCAGGCGGCTTTCCCGTTTCCTTTTAACCACGTTCCGGCCACGCTGAACTGGGAGCTCTCCATGTGGGCAGAATTACTCTGCGCTATTGCCCTGCTTGTGGGCTTGGGAACACGTCTCTCGGCATTCATTCTGATAGTGGTCACCGTCGTAGCAACCGCCGCCGTTCACTGGCCAGCCGATTGGTCGACCTTGAGCGAACTTGCCCAAGGCTATGCCATCAGCAACAAAGGCCACGGCAACTTCAAACTGCCCGTGATCTATCTCGCAGCACTGCTGCCGCTTCTGCTCACGGGCGCCGGCAAGCTGAGCATGGATGCGTTCCTCGAACGATGCTGGTGGCGTCGGCAAACACGTTGAAGGTTTCTCTTAACTGATTGATATTTTGGCGATCCCGAACAGACACAAAAAGCCCCCGCTGCCGCAAGGCAACGGGGGCTTTTTGTTTAGATGACGCTTGGCTCTTGCGGACGCCATCTTTGCGAGAGGGGCAACGCTACGCGAACCGTAGGGGGACAGCGCTGAACCTGAAATCCCTTTAACTGACTGGCACTAGGGCAAGCCCGGATGGCAGTCAGGTAGGTTCGTCAGAAGATCAACAGATCGCAGCCTGCAGCATTCCTGGCAATCCCGCCCGCGCCGAACGTCTCTGGTTACGTCGAAGGCTTCTCTTGGCTGACCAGTATTTTGGCGAGCCCTGACAGACGCAAAAAAGCCCGACTTTCGCCGGGCCAATTATTTCAAGCGCAATCAGAATCGAAGCTTCGTGCTTTACGTCGCCGCTCCAGGGGTGTCGCCCGTTGCTTTGCTGTCAGCCCTCGCCTCCTCCAGCAGCTGTTCAATCACCTTCTCTTGCTGGGCGTAGCTGCCTTCACCAAAGTGGCTATAGCGTACTTGTCCCTTGGCATCAATCAGGTAATGGGCGGGCCAGTACTGGTTGTCGAAGGCGCGCCAGATCGCATAGTTGTTGTCGATAGCGACCGGGTAACCAATGCCGAGCTGCTTGACCTGCTGACGGACGTTACCGATGATTTTCTCGTAGCCGTACTCAGGCGTATGGACACCAATCACCACCAGCCCGTCCTTCTCGTACTTCTTCGCCCAGTCGTTCACATACGGCAGAGTGTGCTGGCAGTTGATGCAGTTGTAGGTCCAGAAGTCCACCAGGACCACTTTGCCACGCAGTGACTCGCTACTCAGAGGCGCAGAGTTCAGCCACTCGACCGCACCGGACAGTGAGGGCATGCTGCCCTTGGCTCCCAATTCCATTGATGACGCAGCGCTGACTTTGCTGACGAGATAGTCGACAGCCTTGGGGACCACTTCCAGGATACTTTGCTCAACGGCTGTGGCGCCCTCGGAAGAGGTGCCGGCAAGCAGTGTGTTATCGGTCCCGGTGGCAATGACCACCGCCGACAGCAGCACCGCGCAACCCGCCCCGCGTCTCAGCCAGCCGGTGACCGGTATCGAGGGTTTCAATCGGCTGACCAGGCCTCGGCCGGCGAAGATCAGCGTCCCCAGGGACAGTGCGCTGCCAACGCCATAGGCCAACAGCAACAGGCTGGTTTCTGCGCTCGCACCCTGGAGCATGGCGCCGGTGAGGATCACCCCGAGGATCGGCCCGGCGCAAGGCGCCCAGAGCAAACCTGTTGCGACACCTACCAGCACCGATGCTAACGGCCCGGACATCTTGCGGCTGGCGGGATCGATGTGGTTACCGAGCATGACGAAGGGACGCGCCAGCCAGGTCCCGACCTTGGCGAAAATCAGCGACAAGGCGAACAGCACCATGACGATCAAGGCCAAATACCGCCCCGTGTTATTGGCCTGGACAACCCAATCGCTGCTCACCACCGCGACGCTTGATACCAGCGCGAAGGTCAATACCATGCCGCTCAAGGTGAGAAAGACTGAAGAGCGTGTGTGGCTCGCACGGGCAAACAGGAAAGGCACGACCGGAAGAATACACGGGCTGAGGACAGTCAATATCCCGCCCAGAAAAGCAATGAGTAGCATGGGAATCACCTGCGAAATATGCGGACGAGGCACGCCGCTATGCGGCATGCCTCATTGGCTGGGGACTTGTTTCAGGGGGCAGACGAGACAGACTGGATAAGGCGAGCGATCTGTTCGCTACCGCTTCAGGCGTTTTGAGCCTGGCTGTCCAGTTGCATACCCTGCGGGGTTCGGCTCGAACCGTTCTCCGCTACTTGCATGCCCTGCGGCGTTCGGCTGGAACCGTCGGCTGCCAGCACCGGCAACGCCCCTCTGCCCGCCAATGGCGTCAGTTGGAAACAGATGCCGCTTTCGCAGCGGTGATTTTCAGTGGCGGCATTGGCATGCACGGCAACACCGGCCAGAGAAAAGACGATCGCGGTCAAAAAGCTTTTTACGTTTTTCATGAAATTTATCCTGGTTTCAAAGTAGGGCTGGACGGGAAATGGGCGCAGGGAAAATCAGCTCCCCTCGTTGCAGGAATCAGCGAATTTGCTGTAGTCGAGAATTTGCGTCTGGCCCTTGGAATCCAGGTAGGTCATGCGGGCATTCACCACCGCGCAGGAGGGCGCTGCGTCCTGTGTCATCGACAGCACTTTCTGGACATCCAGAGGCGTGCCGTAGCTGTAGGTGTGAGGTTTGGCGGTGGTTTCGGCATGGGCTGAAATCGCGCAGATGTTCAGCGCGGCAAACAGGCAGGCGGCGTAGATGGCTTTCGAGTTCATGTGCGTTTCCTCAGGCATTTAATGGGTATGTCGTTCAATGGAGCCGAGGCGTGTCGCATTGCCTCGATGGAGCCTATTGAATGCCCTTGAGGTATCCCGTTTGTGTCGAAAACAGCCGCCGGTTAAATCGGCACGTATCAAAGTGGCGCCTGGATACACAGCGATACATTCAGCCGATGCCAGTAGGCGCCCTTCCTGGCGACCGCTGCCTTGCGGGCATGACCGACATCGAATTCATCTACACTGAAAAATCCATGGGAACGCAAGACTCGATCAAGGCGTATCACTCATGAATCAGCGTTACACCCGCACGGCGATTTCCCTCCATTGGCTAATGGCGCTGGGGCTGATCGGCACCTTCGCGCTTGGCTTCTACATGCCCGACCTTGCGCTTTCGCCGACCAAGCTGAAGCTGTACTCATGGCATAAGTGGGCAGGCGTGACTCTGTTTCTTCTCGTACTGCTGCGCCTCGGTTGGCGCCTGCGCTATCACGCACCGCCCCTGCCGACGACAATTCCGGCCGTGTTGCGTGTCATGTCCCATGTCATGCATTGGCTGCTGTATGCGTTGATGATCGCGATTCCCGTCAGCGGTTGGCTCATGAGCTCGGCGGAAGGTTTCCAGACCGTGTGGTTTGGTGTATTGCCGCTGCCGGATCTGCTGCCCAAGGACGCGGCGCTGGGTGACCGCCTGAAGGACCTGCATAAGGTATTCAACTATATCTTGCTGGGTCTCGTGGTCATTCATACGGTCGCCGCACTGAAGCACCACTTCATCGATCGCAACGACGTGCTCACGCGCATGCTGCCGCAGAAGAACAAAGGCTGACCTCAAGCCATGAAGCTCGCGCCACGAGCGGAGAGTTCTATGAATTATCGATTTCTACGTTCTGCCGCGTTGGTCACCACACTCACACTCGGCGCCTTGACCTGCGCCCACGCCGTTGAATACAAGCGAGTGAACGCGGCTGCCAGCCAAATCACCTTCACCTACACCCAGATGGGCGCGAGGGTGTACGGCAGATTCGGCAAGTTCGACGCCAAGATCGACTTTGACTCGGCGAACCCCACAGCGGCCCACACCGAACTCACCATCCAGCTCGACAGCATCGACGCCGGTACCAGCGACGCCAACAGCGAACTGCAAAAGCCCGCCTGGTTCAACACAGCGAAGTATCCCGTGGCAAAGTTTGAATCGAGCAGCGTGAAGTTACTCGACAACAACCGATACGAGATCACCGGCAAGCTCGCGATCAAGGGCCGCACCCGCGACGTCAACGCGCAGGTCATTTTGAAGCCGGAGCACTCCATCGGCGTATTCAGTGGCGAGTTCATCCTCAACCGCGCCGACTTCAGCATTGGTGAAGGTGAGTGGGCCGATATCGGCATCATTTCCAACGATATCCACATCAAATTTCGCGTGGTCGTTCCCGCGCAGTAGCTGTCCTTCTGCTTGAGAGCTCGGACTTCTGCGGGATATGCCAATCCATCGACTGAAGGAAAGCGTCTTTCTCCTTCTCTCACGCTTTCTCGCTCGGCGGCGATTTACGCCACGGATAGCCCTTCGCGCTGAGCTGAAAGGCGTAATCGAATAAACGCTTCATGTACTCGCCATCGAATTTCTGACTGCGAGAAAAGTGAAAGTCAGAGCCAATGTACGCAAGATTGAAGTCCGCTCCATCCTGCTGCGCCATACGGTAAATTCGATCCAGGTCACTGATCCCCTGAGTTTGAATCAATGCACTGATGGCTCGACCGCCGATGCTCAATGTACGGCGCTTCGTCCCAGACCACTGCGGCTCCAGTTTCCCATTGCGAATGACATAGAAATTACGTTCGAGTCGCAAAGGTGCTCCGGTGGATCTGTTCAGCGCCATCATGGTGCCAGGTGGGTAAAGGAACACCTGAGTGATAACCCCTCCGTCCACGTGCATTTCCTGAAACTGTTTGCCCTCAACCTCCACATCGATCATGACGGGTGAAACTGCGCCGGGAATACTCATCGACGCGATCATGATGTTGCGAAAGAGCTCGAGCGCTCCCGGTGCTTCGCTGGAGGCAATAGTGCCCATGTTCCAAGTGACTGGCCGCCCTGAATCAAGGTCAGTTGTGCCGATCAGCAGGATTCGTCCTTTTGCGTATTCCGACGCGATCGCCGCAAGAATCTCCGCAGTGACGTACTTTGTAATGAGCCGCGACAGTGGCTTGCTGTCCGCTATACCGTCGCTGGCAAGACGGGTTAGCACGTTTCGCGAATGGAAAACGTCTTTTGGACCGATTGCGTTGGCGATATACCGAATGACGCCGTCGTACTCGGATCCCAGGTAAGCGAACGGGGCGACCAGGGCGCCCGCGCTAATGCCCGTGACGACCTTGAACATGGGTCGAGTCCCATGCGTGGTCCATCCCGTAATGAGTCCCGCTGCGAATGTGCCTGCGTCGCCGCCTCCCGAAACTGCCAGCATATTTGCCAGCGGCAGGATGTTGTTCGGCTTCCCAGCCCTGGCGAGAGCCTCACTCTCGCGTTTGTTTCCCTCAAGTGCATCCTGAATGAACAGAGTCAGGTCGCGGTCCAACCAGTAGCGAGCATTGGGAATACCTGGGATGACCGCTTTTTCCGTTAACGTTTGCGGCACAGCGTCACGGCGTGGCAAGCCTCCTTGCAGGAACATGTTCAGAGTTGAGGCACCAGGCCTGAGCAGCAATGGTTTCAAAACGTCTCCTCCGGCCCCGGCAGTCGACAGCGAACGTGCTCATCGTGTTCGGTGATATGTCCTTACCCGTGGTGCCCGAGATGGCTACACGCCAGCCGACTGCGACACGTCACTCGCACGTCCAGTAGCTCATCTTGCGCTCCTTCACATGATAAAAAAACTCGTGCCTCTTCGCCTGTCAGGATCAATATCTGGCAGCGAGAAGAACGGAGGGAGCGCACTACTACTATAATTTTGGCACGACCAAAGAACCTTCTTAGATGGCGTAGACGCCTGCCAGAAGCCTCATTACGGGGGAAATGGAATGTTCAAAACAACATCAAAAGACAGTAAGCCCTTGGTTTTTCTATCACTTTTGGCTATCAGTCTTTCGTTTATTGCAGGATGTGCACATAAACACACGGAGGTGGGTGCTGCACCTCCAACTGGGGGCTCGAGCTGCTACGCGACTGCAATGCCCACTGTTGGAGAGGGGGGCTTGGCATGGGGTTCCGATCTGCAGAAGGTAAGCACAGCGTCAATGAATAACTGCAGACGCTATGCAGGTCGATCAGGTGGAACCCCGAATACCTGCAAGATAGTGGAAGCTCGCTGCAAAAATTAATCTTGCGCTCTGTTAGCGTCGTATCGCCAAGTCCAGACAGGGTGTCCACCTGATTTTGAGGACGGACAGCTAACCCTTGGCCGATGAGAATAACGAGACACTCGTTAATCGTTATTCGTTAATTGTGTTCGCGTGAACATTTTTACCAACTTCTGCAGCAGAAATTGGTACGGAGTCTAAAATCTGAATCACCGTTAACATGTAGGCGGCTTTGGAGCCAACACCGGACCGGTGTTGGCAAAATAGATTTAAAAGTGGAGGGAACCATGAGCACTATCACCGCCATCGGCGAACCACCTGAAGCCGTCCGTCTCATAATCAAGGTTTATGCCAGCTTGCTGCTCGCAGGATTTGCGTTTGTTCCGGCCTATCTGATTGGCTACTTATTCTTCTTTCAGGACCCCACCCTTGTATTCGAGAACCACGCGTTCCATATAATTGCGATCACGGCAGCCACCTTGGAAGGCTCGTTTGTTACTTACGTAACGTGGCGCTGCTATCAGTCATCGGGAGACCCGCTGCTGCGATGGATGACACTTGGCTTTCTCGGTTTTGTGCTGATCTACGCGTTGCATGGTGCGTTCACTGGGCTCGCACACCACAATATCTGGCTCTTCCTGCTTTATGGACCGGCCTCTCGACTGGTCATGGCGATTCTGCTGTTAGTCGGAATGCTGTCGTACCACCGCCCACCTGATCCCGCGGACCAACGAATGAAGCCCCGCCGGTGGTTGACCTGGATAGGACTGTTCCTGCTGGTTGACCTGGCAGTGGCGTACGTCGCGAATTCGCCGATCGCCGGCCATCTCGCGGTGCGTCTCTCGATGGAAGGTGGAGCCCTCGTTCTTTCCTCATTGACCGTGGCAATGCTCCTGTTGCGCCGTATCCGCTCGCCGCTGATGGTGATTTTTGTCATCTCGGTCACCGCGTTCGCGTTGTCATCGCTCGCATTCATCCTTGCACGTCCGTGGAACCACATGTGGTGGCTCGCTCATGCGATCTTCGCCGCTGGATTCTTCCTGTTGAGCTATGGGGTAGTGCAAGCGTTCCTCACCACGCGGTCATTCTCGAAGATTTACAGTCAAGAGGAGCTGATGGTGCGTCTTGCCGAGGCGATGGAGTACACCGAGAACGCCCTGCAGGAACTCCAGCGCACCAATCAAGAACTCGGGCACCTTGCGGCGACCGATCCACTGACAGGCGCTGATAATCGGCGTCGGTTCATGGAGCGAGTCGAAGACGAAATTGACCGGACCAAGCGCGGCGGTGCGCCGTTCTCCGTGTTGGCACTCGATCTGGACAATTTCAAGTCCATCAACGATCGCTTCGGGCATCAGGTTGGCGATGACATCCTGAAGGGGTTCGTGCAGAAATGCCTCGATTCGATCCGGCCGTATGACGGCGTAGCCCGAGTGGGCGGGGAAGAATTCATGATACTGCTACCTCAGACTTCACTCGAAGGCGCGCGCGTAATCGCCGAACGTCTGCGAACCAGCGTTGCAAATACTTCTTTTCATAGCGGCCTGCTACGGTTAACCGTGGTCACCGTGAGCATCGGCATATCGCAATCTGGCTACGACGGCGACACCATCGAGGCAGTTCTGCACGTAGCCGATCAACGCCTGTATCACGCTAAACACCAAGGCCGTAACCGTGTGGTCACTGCCATCAAAAACAGCCTCCAACCTCTACCCTGACCATCATTCGATACCGTTAATTAATTGCGCCGATTTTTTGATGGAACATCACGCGCACCAGGAGGATTCAGTGAGTCGCACCCGCCATGTCTGCCTGATGGCGACCTATAACCAGTGGATGAACGCCAACGTCTATGAGGCGGCCAAAAGCCTGTCTGATGAAGAACTCTCAGCCGACAAGAAAGCATTTTTTGGCTCTATTCTAGGGACGCTGAATCACTTGATGGCCGGGGACATAATCTGGCTAAAGCGATTTGCCACACATCCTGCCCACCCTGCAACGCTTGAGCCGATTCGACGTCTTCCTGACCCGAAAAGCCTCGATCAATTGTTGTTCTCTACTATCCGAGAGTTCTCGAAGCACCGAGAGTGGCTCGATCGAGTCATCGTCGAATGGGCTCGCTCGATTACCGAGCCCGAGTTAGATCACACCCTTCATTACCTAAGCATGAAGGGGGTAGCGGCAGATAAGAGCTTCTACAGCCTGATCATGCATTTCTTCAACCATCAGACCCATCACCGCGGCCAGGTTACGACCCTGCTTTCTCAAGCGGGGGTGGACGTAGGCGATACGGATCTGGTCGCCCTCATCCCCTCGCAGCACTATTGAAGCTGTCTTTGCTTGTGCAGCTCCGTCTTCAGCCATGTGCTGGACGATTGGTTACCTGTTGGGCAGCGCACTTCATAGGCCTTGCCACTGATGCTGCTTTTCGGGCTTTGTTGTGTTTGCCATCAACGCCATTGAAGACAGGATAGCAAGGACAAAAAAAAGCCCGCATGCGGGCGGGCTAAGGGAATTCTTGAAAAGGAGTAGGCTCAATCTAGGCGCCTGCGAGTGAAGGCTTCGTGAAGGGTATGTCGCAAGAATGAAAAAAGGCTCTTCACCCATTGCCGTGAAAAACCTCAAATAAAGAGGTTGTCGATCATTCAGATAAGCGGCGAGAGCAATGTATCCGCACATCAACTAGGGTTCGTGGATGGTAGCCATGGAGCCAGCCGTGAAGCCCGCGCATTTTATTATCTGCTACCGCTTCAACGGGTATCGAGTCGTGTTCGTTCATCCCTCGAGAACCATGACAGAGGCAGATGCTTACTACCTCTCCTTCCTGCACTCCGGGTGCACGTTAGCCTCAAGTCCACCCTGCGGCGGTACCTTCCGAGCGATGCGAGATTTTGTGAGTCTAAGCGGCATCACCGAGGTTATGTGGCACCGGTCTTTGCAGCTTCCGACTGATACGAAAAGGCCCTGACAGATGCCGAGGCCTTGAAACAGGTTTGCAGTCTTTCCCGCCCGTGCGCAAGCATTTCTTCTGGCTTGCTCATGCCTCCCAGTCCCAATGAATTTTTGGGTTGATCGGTGGAATGCATTCGAGCGTTGCCAGGTTGAGCAGCGTGAAGTGGCCATCCATCCAGCCGGCGGTATCGATGTGATAAACGTTTCCGAGCACTGCCACCTGGCGCAGCGGGGTATGCCCGGCGACAACTGCGCGAACGCCTTCAACCACTGACCTGTCTTGATACTGAAGGCGATGGCGCGACCATTGGCATATTGCGGCCAAGTGATCTGCCTCGCTATTGCCAAGCTCGATCGCCTCTACCAGTTCGGGCCAGCTATTGCATGGGCAATCAGCGTGAACCAGCCCCACCCGTCCAGTAGCCGTCTGGACCTCAATCAGCAGCGGCAAATCGCTGAAAATGCTTGAGTAGCAGCCTTGCTCGATGCTCGAAAGAGCGTAAAACCACGCGCCACCATTGATGAAGTGAAGGCTGCCCTGACGGCTGCCTTTACCCCCTTCGTATGACTCGATCGCCATCTGCTCATGATTACCGCGAATGGCATGAAACCACGGCTTGCGCAGCAACCAGTCATCTGCGTCTAGCGATTCAGGCCCGCGGTCGACCAGATCACCAACGCTGAACAGCCGATCCACAGCAGGATCGAAGCCAGCAGCATCCAGAGCGGCCTGTAATCGGGTGAAGTGACCGTGAATGTCGCCAACAGCAAAATCGCGACCAGTGGTATTGATTTCGAAACGCCGGATCTTGTTCATATCGCCACCCCCTGCCTATTCGGTAGACCTTTTTCCAGCCAAATAATTTACGAAAAAGAAGAATCCCGGGTGACCGTCGGCCTCACCTTTGGTCGCAAGTCGATTGACTTGACGGGGGCCTTTGGAGCCCAGTAACCAACGGACTAAACCAGACCAAAAGAAGATAAGTTCATGTCGAAAATTACTGTTGTATCCGGTGATTTCCTGGCAGGTGATGCCGAATTTCGGTCTGGATCGTTCACTCTAAAATCCGCATTAAAACCTGCTCGCGAACTAACAATACCCCTTTCAAAACTGGAAACCCTGGAAACAGCAACCGAAGAAGTCGTCAATAAAACAGGCAGCATTATTCGATGGAGCCTAGCCGGCGCTTTGCTTCTAGGGCCCATTGGACTCGTTGCGGGCTGGTGGTTATGCGATAAAGAAAAGGAAGTAACCTTCTACGCAAAATTCAAGGATGGCCGCTGCTTTCTGGCCACAACTGACAGCGACACTTACTCCAAAATTTCTGCCTCTCCCCACAAATAAGTCCGATGGCCAAGAAAGCTGACTGGGTGTGATGCCAACCGTTTGGGGATTATGCTGCACCTCATGATCACGGTTTTTTACTTCCCCTTTTGAACACCACTCAGGAGAATACCTATGAATCTCGGCATCGCGGGGCGTTGGGCACTGGTTTGTGCTGCCAGCAAAGGGCTTGGCAAAGCGTGCGCCCAGGCGCTGATCAGCGAAGGCGTCAACGTTGTGATCACTGCTCGGGGCGAAGAGTCTCTGAATGAAACCGCCCATCAGTTACGTGCGTTGAACCCCGCCGTCACCGTCATTGCCGTTGCAGGCGATATCTCGTCTGCAACGGGTCGCGCTGCCGCGCTGGCTGCCCACCCGCATTACGACATCCTCATCAACAATGCCGGCGGGCCACCTCCGGGAGACTTCCGCGACTGGGACCGGGATGCCTGGATCAAGGCACTGGATGCCAACATGCTCACCCCCATTGAGCTGATCAAGGCAACAGTGGATGGTATGGCCGAACGAGGTTTCGGCCGTATCATCAACATCACCTCGAGCGCCGTTAAGTCCCCCATCGAGAGTCTTGGCCTGTCAAACGGAGCACGCAGCGGGCTGACCGGTTTCATTGCAGGGCTCGCCCGGCAAGAGAACATCGCCAACCGCAACGTGACCATCAACAACCTTCAACCGGGCTCGTTCGACACCGATCGGTTGCGCAACAACCTGGTAGAAGCAGCAGAAGCCCTCGGACAGGACAGCGAAGCCTTCCTGGCCGACTGCCGTCGAGAGATCCCGGCAAAGCGCTTTGGCTCTCCTGAAGAGTTCGGCGCTTTTTGCGCGTTTGTGTGTAGCGCTCACGCCGGCTATTTCACAGGGCAGAACCTATTGATTGACGGAGGCGCTATTCGCTCCAGTCAGTGATTGCATAAGGTCGGGAAACGGGGGGACTCAATCTATTTCGTACTGCGGCAATGCGTCGTTGATCTCGAACCGCGGCGCAAGTTGTGCACTAGCCAACACATGCATAATTTCCACTCCAGGCGACTAGTGGTACTTGAGCGCGAAACCCCGCCTTCCTACGATATATTCACGCGGCTGCTCAAATGCTTCAGCAGCTGCGTGGATGGTGAGTGATCTGAACGCATACCAAGCTCGCCATTCGCTCCATGCGCATCTTGAGCCTCAATGGCTCTACTTCCTCCCCATCAAAGAGCTTTGAGGCCCTTTTTTGTCCTGAAAAGGGGAATGTAGCCTCGGGCGAGCACATGCCATCCAGCGCTATAGGCATTCACGAACAGCGTTCTTGATCGCACTTTTTACAATATGCAGCGGTGAGCCTTCGTAGAAGAAAACGTTGCTGCCCGTTTTGCTTTTTGAAACTTCCAGCACGTCATCTGCCGTCAAACTGCTAGAGACCGTCAACCTGAATCCATTGGACGTCTTGACCACTTGAGATTTGGGGTCAGCTGCCTTCCATTTGGTATGTACGCATGACGCATACTGCTCTGGGGTTTTTGCGCTTGTTTCCCTTTCAGTCGGCGCGTTCGGACTCAACGCCGAGGGAAGTGAGCAGCCAGCCAACAGAACGCTGGACATGCCAATGGCAATAATCTTTTGCATGCAAACTCCTTATTCAAAAAGCAGTAATGCTTTGCTCTGTTCCTTACGTTGACCGGATCACTATCGTCGAGGCGAGCGTCACTTAGTGGTTCACGGATATGAAGCTATCGGCACCACCTGAACAATATTTAATGTAGTCATTCCTTGGCTCCACCGAGAAGCGGACGTTCGATCGTTGATCAGCGAATGTCCGCTCTCGTTCATCATGCCTTAGAACTGCTTCCGGGTCGGCGGACGGCTCTCACCTTCCCGCTACTTCCGCCTCCACAGAAGAACTGATCGCCGCCATCGGACTCGAGCCCCGATACGCCTACTCCAGGCGGCATTTTAAGACTCTCCAGCACCTCTCCCGTTCGAGAATCGACTCGCCTCAAATCGCTCTCTTCACCTTCCCAGGTGCCGTGCCAGAGTTCTCCGTCGATCCAGGTGACCCCGGTGACGAAGCGGTTGGACTCGATGGTGCGAAGAATCGCGCCTGTTTGAGGATCGATTTGATGAATCTTCCGGTCCCGATACTGGCCCACCCAGAGTGTCCCTTCGGCCCACGTAAGCCCCGAGTCACTGCCGCCACCGGGCGCCGGGATCGTGGCAAGCACACGGCCGGTCTTCGGATCGATCTTCTGGATGCGATCCTCGGCGATCTGAAACAAGTGCTGGCCGTCGAAGGCCGTTCCTGCATGCGCGGCGACATCAATCGAGCGCAGCGTCTTCCCGCTCGCCGGATCCAGAGCGTTCAGCTTGTCTCCAGAAGCAAACCAGACGTGCTGACCGTCGTACGTGACCCCATGCACGCTGTCGACACCCGGAAAGGGTCCATATTCACGGACGATTTCAACCTCTGATCGTTTCATGTTTCCATCCTCTTCACTGGGTAGTGGAGTGCATCCTAGTCACTCGGTAGTGGTGCGGTGAGTAACAAAGTCGTCGCGAATCCCGGCACAGGCGGGGTTATCCAACGACGCGCGCGCCCGCGACCAAACGACTGCACCTTGCCTGCTGCCGCAAGCGAGTCGAGTGCCCGCTGCACGGTGCGCTGGCTGGCTCCGAGCGCAAGCGCCAGGGCCGAGCTCGACCACGACTCACCATCGGCAAGGAAGGCGAGCACCGCCGCATGCGCCTCTTCGACGGGCCGCGCCAGCACGACGACCTCGCCTGCGCTGCACGGCACCAGCGCAAACCCTCGCTTCGTCGCGATCACGCCGGCCAGCGGCAGAAGCGCCGCGCGAAGCCGCCCGACTTCGACTCGCAACCGCGCGCGATGCGACTCATCAGCGAGCTTCAATCGAAAGGCTCGCACGATGAGCGTCTCCCTCGGCACCTCTGCGGGCCATGCTTCGCCCAGCGCGCGTGCGAGTGCGAACAACACCGGACGCCTTGCGAGCGAGACCAACGAGCGTGCATCACGCACCACATGACGGCACGCGTCCACAACGAGCACCCTTGACACCAGTAACGCTTCAACCTCCTCGAGCAGCAGGAACCGCTCCTCGCCATGTGCAATCAGGCGTGCCGCGGGCGTGTTCAGGACGAGAGAGGCGCTTTCGACCTCTGCTGTCAGCGCTGGGATACCTGCGTGGCGCGCGGCGCGCTCGGCCCGAGCGAGGGCTGCGCGCGCCGTCTTCGTGCGCAGGTGTCGCATCGCGATCCCCGCAACGAGCAGCTCGTGGGCGGCCCTCAACGCGGGCGGTAAAGGCGTGGGGTCGAGCTCGGCGAGCATACGCTCGGCCTCGTCGAGGCGCCCGATCAGGAGCAAGCGCCGGATCTCGAGATACCGCGCATGCGCGGCGTTCACCCGGTCGCCGTGCTCCTCGAGCGTCGCCCGCGCTGCGTCGAGCGCCTTCGCCGGCCAACCCAGATCGCGCGAGGCGAGCGCAACCTCGGCCTCGGCGACCACACACCTTGCGCGGGCCAGGGCTTCTTTCGGACCGAAGGCACGCGCCGCACTTCGAAGCAGAGCCTTCGCTCGAACAAGCTCGCCGAGCTGCGCCATCGCGATGCCTCGAAGCGCGAGCGCAGGCGCATCGTCGCGCAAGGCGACCCGATTCAGTGCGCCGAGGGGATCACCCGCCGCAAGCGCACGCGCCGCGGCCGTGATCAGCGAGTCCATCGCAATCGCGCCACACTTGTCACTCCCACCGTTAGGTGACCGGTGCTTAGTCTATCTCACGACCACCCACCCGCACGTCGTATCGAGAACTGAACGAACGACGAAGCACACCCCCGGGAGAACAATGATGACCAGACACATGACCGGAACACGTGAGGAATGGCTGGCAGCGCGGCTCGAGCTGCTCGAAGCGGAAAAGGCGCTAACCCGGCGCAATGAGACGGGCCCTTGGTGGCGCCGGCATGACGAGTACGACAAGGACTGACTTGAAAACTTCTTCGTTCGTGCTGCCCGCCGTGAGGCCCCCACAAACACAACACATCCTCCGCGCACAAAAAAGCCCACTGACCGTTACCGGTTCAGCGGGCTTTTTTTTACTTCAGGGCCGCGTTTTACAGGGCCATATCAGCAGCAGGATTACTCTGCTGTGGTTTCGGCTTGGCAGTCGCTGCTTCCTGAGGAACAACTACCTGACCCATCACAGGCGGCGGATCAAGCTGCAGAACTTTGGCGGTATACGCCCATTCTTGAGCAACGCGCTCTGGGCTACCGTTGAGCTGAGTACCGTAGCTCGGAACGATCTGGTGCAGCTTTTCCTGCCAGGCAGGGGTCGCGACCTTGTCCTTGAACACTTTCTCAAGCACGGTCAGCATGATCGGAGCCGCGGTGGACGCGCCTGGCGATGCACCCAGCAAGCCGGCAATGGTGCCGTCCTGGGAGCTGACAACTTCGGTGCCCAGTTTCAGGACGCCGCCCTTCTCTTCATCGCGTTTGATGATTTGAACGCGCTGGCCGGCTTGCCACAGACGCCAGTCTTCCATCTTGGCGTTCGGGAAGTATTCCTTCAGCGCATTGAAGCGGTCTTCATCCGACAGCATCAGTTGGCCAGCCAGGTATTCAACCAGTGGGTACTGCTCGATGCCCACTTTGGTCATAGGCCAGACGTTGTGCGTGGTGGTGCTGGTCAGCAGGTCGAAGTAAGAGCCTTGTTTCAGGAACTTCGTGGAGAAGGTCGCGAACGGGCCAAACAGGATCACGCGCTTGCCATCCAGCACACGGGTGTCGAGGTGAGGAACCGACATGGGCGGTGCACCGACTGAAGCCTTGCCATAGGCCTTCGCCAAATGCTGCTCAGTGATTGCCGGGTTGTCGGTGACCAGGAAGGAGCCGCCTACAGGGAAACCTGCATATTCTTTGGCTTCAGGGATGCCCGACTTCTGCAGCAAATGCAGTGCACCACCGCCTGCGCCAATGAACACGAATTTGGCGTCGGTCTGGGTTTGCGTGCCGTCCTTCAGGTTTTTGTAAGCAACACGCCAGGAGCCATCTGCATTGCGCGTGATGTCTTGCACTTCGCTCGAAAGCTTCAGAGAGAAGTTCGGCTTGGTTTGCAGATAACCGGCGAACTGACGAGTGATCTCGCCGAAGTTGACGTCCGTACCGATTGGGGTCCAGGTAGCCGCGACCTTTTGATTCGGGTCACGACCTTCCATCATCAACGGAACCCATTTCTTGATCTGCGCCGGATCTTCCGAGTACTGCATACCGGCAAACAGAGGGCTCGCCTGCAGAGCCTCGTAGCGCTTCTTCAAGAACTTGATGTTGTCATCGCCCCACACAAAGCTCATGTGCGGTGTGGAGTTGATGAAGGAACGGGGATTCTTCAGGACATTGTTCTGGACTTGCCATGCCCAGAATTGACGCGAGATCTGGAAGGCTTCGTTGATCTCGATGGCCTTCGGGATCTCGACCTTGCCATTCTTGTCTTCTGGCGTGTAGTTCAACTCAGCCAAGGCAGAGTGGCCGGTACCAGCATTGTTCCAGCCGTTTGAGCTTTCCTCGGCGACGCCATCGAGACGTTCAACCATCTCCATGGACCAGTCGGGCTCGAGTTCATTAAGCCAAACCCCCAAGGTCGAACTCATGATGCCCCCGCCGATGAGGAGAACATCAACTTTTTTTGTCTCAGCTGCGTGCAAGGGCATGAGTACCATCGACAGGGCCAAGCCGAGTAGCCCTGTGTTCATTTTTTTCAACATTCAGTAATACCTGGGATAGAACGCCATCCACCCGCCACTCTCGATCATGAGGTGCCCAGGCTCACCGTATGCAATGCCGCATGCCGCCGAACCCCGCACTCAGAAGGACTGATGGGTGAACATATAAGACCGATAGACATTATCGGCCTCACTTATATGCCCCTCCTGTGCTGACTTTTTATTAGTCATTGGCTTCAGCTACTTGGGTGACACTAATTCTGTTTGTAAATATCCGCCTGGAAAGCGTACTCGAAGCGCTCGGCAGCCCCTTGCGGTTGGCCGTCGTGCGCATGATCCCTGAGGGCGGCGAGCATCCATGCTGCGGCATTCTACCTCAGGTCGCCAGATCGACGAACACGCATCCTTGTTCGCATCCTTCGGGACAACGGCATGATAGAGGGATCGCAGAAATCGCTACCTATAGTCGTGGCAGTGTCACCAGGATTTACGGTCCACGAGGGGGCATGAAACCCTATGAATAAAGGGCTCGTTCCTGCTTTCGATCAAGTGCTGAGCAGCACGGCGACCCATTTCGTAGTACGGGAGTTGCACGGTGCTCAGCGGTGGATAGAACAGCTCGGCAACACCGATCATATTGTCGTAGCCCAGTACCGCCACCTCGGCCGGAATGCGCAGACCACGACCGAGTAGGTACTGATAAGCGACCAGAGCGATGCGATCGTTGCCACAGATAAGCAGATCGAAGGCCGGCTTCCCATCCGACTCACGCAATTGCTGCTCCAGCGCTACAACCGTTTCCCCATAGGCGTCATCGGTCGACAGGTTGTATTGGGGAACACTGTCCAGGGACATATCGAACTCTGCGAGAGCGCGAACCAATCCCTGCTGACGCTGACCCCAGGCCAGGCTGCTTTGCGGCAGGTTAATGCAAAGCGGATGCCGATAGCCCTTTTTCAGCGCCTGGTGCACGGCCTGATACTGACCGTCTTCGTCGTCGGGCACGTAGCAGGCCACGCCTGGCTCTGAACTCATGCAGTTGCTCAGTACCAGCGGCAGGCTGCGCAGCGCTTGGGGAATCTCGACTGTGCGTAACTGCATGGCACTGAAAATGATCCCGTCGGGCTGATGCGACAGCATCAGGTCGATGGTTTGCTGATTCGGCGGAGCCTCGAACACGTTGAGAATGAAGACGTTCCAGCCGTTTTCTCGGGCAGTGCGTTCCATTGAAAGGAGCATTTCAACGGCAAAGGGAGTTGTCGCCGTGTCGAGTGCGAAGACTCCGATGGTCTTGCCACGGGAGTGACCGCCACGGATCTGGCGAGCGGAAAGGCTGGGGACGTATCCCAAGGCCTCGACCGCTTGAAGAACTTTTGCCAGGGTTTCCTGGTTCAGCTTTTCCGGGGTATTGAGTGCCCTGGAGACGGTCATGAAGGAAACTCCCGCCAGCCGTGCGACATCTTTAACTGAAGCCATTCGCAGGTGCCATTGCTTGTCTAGCTAAGCATCATGTCATGCCTGGCAAAAGCATGACAACACGATGGCAGGCCGCAGACGGCACATATGGCACATATGACAGATAGAGGCGTTCAGAGCTGGAGATCGGCCAGGTTCCAGGCAGAGGTCTCCCCGAATAGCCCCAACCCGTTGACAGCGAAGGCGCTGACACTGAGGCTGTCGGGGCGTGGATAAATCCGACTGCTCAGGCTATAGGCCCCATCGTCGACGAAAACCTCAATGGAGGAGCGATCCAGGAAAATCCGCAGAGCGATCTGCGTTTGCCCTGGTGCCACCGGTACGCTACGGACACCGCTCACGCCAGTTCCCGAGTGTTGCCTGTCGAGTACCAAGCGTCGGGCCATGGCATCGAAATACAGCAATGTCCGTTCCCGCTGGTCTTCGCTACAGCGCAGTGCCAGGCCAAAGTGCTCAGCTGTGCTGCCCGCCAGGTCCAGTTCGAGTTCAAGCTCCAGCAGAGCGCCACGCACTTCAAGTGTACGACTCTGTGACTCGACCCCCCCGATCTGCAGCGTTCGTCGTGACTGACGTAGCGCTGTCAGCTCACGTGCCGGACGCATGCGTAGCCGGTCGCCGTCGCGGCTTAACTCACGTGGCAACGACAGCGCGCCACACCAGTGTTGTTCTTGACTCGGCATAGGGCTGTCCCACATGTCCATCCATGCCCAGAGCAGGCGGCGCCCGTCCGGAGCCAGCAGGGTCTGTGCGGCATAGAAATCGTGACCGTGGTCGAGTTCGCGCAGCTGGCTGGTCTCAATGAAGCAACCGGAGTTGTCCAGCTGGCCCAATCGATAGCTGTTCTGGAATTTGTTCCAGTTGTCGTAACCACTGGGCTTCAGACCTTGCGGCGAGCACAGAAAAACGTCGCATCCATCCAGTTCGAACACGTCCGGACATTCCCACATGTAACCGTCAGCCTCGCGTTGACCGTCCAGGGCACAGCCGAGGTAATCCCAATGATGCAGATCCTGGGAGCGATAGAGCAAAAGCTGCGGGTCATCCCCTTGACGAGCGCCAAGCGCCATCCACCATTGGTCTGCGCGCTTCCAGACCTTCGGGTCGCGGAAATGCATGATGTCCGGATGCGGTGGCGTTTCAATCACAGGCCCATGTTTGGTGAACGTGATGCCATTCGTGCTGCTGGCCAGGCATTGGACCTGGTGAATTTTTTGGTCATCGCCCGGCTCCCCTAACCAGGTGTGCCCGGTGTAGATCAGATAAAGCGTATCGCCCGCAACGACAGCCGACCCTGAAAAACAACCGTCTCGATCGTAAGCATCGCTGGGCGCTAACGCTATAGGCAGATGCTCCCAGTGGACCAGGTCCTTGCTCTTGGCATGACCCCAGTACATCGGGCCCCACTGCGCCGAATAAGGATGATGCTGGTAGAACACGTGGTATTCGCCTCGAAAATAGGCCAGTCCATTGGGGTCATTCATCCATCCGGCCGGTGGCGACAGGTGATAGCCGAGGCGATAGTCGTTGCCACGTTCAGGCAGTTTTTTTTCGATGGCGCGATGCGCTTCGTCCAGCTGTGCAGCGTGCATGGCGTAATCCTTACTAGGGTTCGTAACGGTTGGCTGATTGAGCGATGGCAGGAAGCTCCATCGAATCATGAGCTTTTGCCTGGGATGATTTGCGGGCCGGGTCCGCGCGTAACAACGACCATGACAGCAGCAGGCAACTGCCTACCAGGCCAGCCATCAGAACGTAAACGCTCGAGAAGCCATAATGGTCGTAGCCGTATCCCACAAGCGGCGACAGCAGCATCGCGGTCAATTGCTGGGCGAACTGGAATCCCACCAGATAGATCGAGGCGGACAGACGCGAATCGAAATTGAACGAAATGTATTTGAATATCGAGACCAGCAGGATTGGCACTTCCAAAGCGTGCAACATCTTGCAGGCGGCAATAGTCCAGGCCTCCGTTGCCAGCCCGGAGCCAAGAATACGAACGAACATGATGCTGCCAGCCAGTATCAATCCGTATTTAGCGCCCGTGCGGTTGACCACCCAGGGGGCGAACAACATCAATACGGCTTCGAGCAGAACCTGGGATGAATTCAGGTAGCCGTAGGCTCGGGTGCCCTCCTCCGGGGTCGGGAAGAAGGAGGAGAAATACACGGGAAACTGTTGTTCGTAGATCATGTAGATTCCACAAACCCCGGTCAGGTACAAGCTGAATGCCCAGAAGCGTGGAAGTGTCAGCAGCTTCCAAAGATCGTTCAGCCGCACCGGCATGGCCGCTTCACCACCCATTTGCGTTTCTGGTTTGTTGAACCTGGTCAGATCCAGCCGGGACAGGATCAGCAAAAACACAACCCCGGCGGCGCTGCTCATGTAAAAGGCGATGTCCGGGTCAATGTTGAATACCACTCCGACGACGCCCGTCGCGGAGGCCCAGCCCAGCGAACCCCACATTCTGGTGGTACCGAACTCGAAGCCCGCGTGGCGCGACATTCGCTCCGTATAGGATTCGATGACACCCACTCCCGCGAGCATGGAAAGCGCCAGGAAGGCCGCGCCGACTACTGCACCCAACACCACGTTCTGGGCCAATAGATTGGCGTATACGTAGATCGAAAATGGGGCCGCGGCGCAGAGCAATACGCCAATCCATACCAGCAGTTTTTTGGACAAGCCAAGTCGATCCTGGAGAGCACCATAGAACGGCTGAATGAGCAGTGCGGCAATCGCGTTGGCGGCAAAAATGAACCCGGTTTCCGTTCCATTCAGACCGATGACTCGATGAAGCCATATCGAGAAAAGCGAATAGCTGGATGACCACGCGAAGAAGAAGAAAAACAGCAGACCACTGATAAGCCAGTACTCACGTTTGACTGACAGCTGCATGTGACGACCCTCTTGTTTTTGTTTAAGTTAACGTTAACATATCAATCCATTACGCCTCCTCTACCCGCTCGCTGTCAAGTGGATCCGAGTGCAAAAGGACGGGGTATCGCGCTGAGTAAACCGTGCAGAAGTGACTCTCCCGGTTTGCTCATTGGACGGTTCTGGTCTTGCACAAGCGATATTTCGGCTGGAGGAGAAGACCTGTTCGAAAGGTCTTTGCAGTACCCGAATACAAAAACAAGAGGGTTACACATGAGTTCTACGGCCTGTCGGCCTTTGGCTGGCTTCTCCTTGCTTTTTCTCTCCACTCAACTGCTCGCAGCGCCAGCACAAAGCATCGAGGAACGTCTTGCCAGGCTTGAGGCCAGGACCTCCGTCGCCGAGACCCGCGCCTTGGTGGCCGAAGCTGACGCTGCTCGATTGCGCAAGGAAGTCGAGCACTCAATAAGCAAATCACCAGCAAGCTCCCGGTAACTGCACAAGCATCCCTCAACGAGCGCGTTGCCCGGATAGAGGCGAACCAGCAGTCCCTTGAAAGCCCTCCCCTGACCACCGTGCCTTCTGCCCATTCGAACGAGCCTCCGAACGATGGCTTCACCTTCAGTGGGTATGCTCGCTCCGGGATAATGACCGACTGATCAGGTGCCGGTCATGGCGGCCCTTACGTGACCCCCGCAGGCTCAGTCGGTGGAGCTGTAGGTCGGCTTGGCAATGAAGTCGATACCTACATGGAGGCCAAGTTTTCGAAGGAGAAACAGGCCAGCAACGGTACGCATTCCAAATATACGTTGATGCTCGCCGACGGCCTGGAAACGCCTAACGACTGGACCGCCGCTGAAAGCTCGCTCAATGTGCGACAGGTCTACGCTGAACTTGACCATTTAGCGTCCTTTCGAGATAGCCCCGCGTTTCGCGATGCAACACTGTGGGCTGGCAAGCGCTTTGATCGGGATAATTACGACATCCATTGGCTCGACAGGGGGATCGTTTTCCTTGCCGGGACCGGTGGTGGTATCTATGACGTGCATCTGACCGAAGACTGGCGCATCAATGCGTCTCTGATGAGCCGCTCCTACGGCGATTTCGGTACTGAGGAAAATGAGGACATCAGGAGCTATGTCGCTACCCTCAATCAATTTTTCGATGATGGTCGCTGGCAGATCATGCTCAATGGCCTCTCTTCGGGCCAAAACGATGCCCGTCTGAACGAGCAGAGCAAGCAGACATTCGCCAGAGATACCCGGTTGAACAAGGCGGGGTTCAGCCCTGCCGAAAGCGGTTCGCATGGCATGTTCGCCTACCATAGGCCGGATTTTTTCGGCCGAGAAGGATACTTTAAAGCCGCGCTGCTGTACGGCAAGGGATTGGGGGCGGAGGTCAACAGCATTGGTGCCGATGGCGACTTGCTGGACGAGGCTCAGACATTGCGGCTGGCACTCTATGGCCATACTCGCCTGAATGAAGATTGGCGCATCGCACCTGCTCTGATTGCCGAGCACAGCAAGGATCGCTATGTCCCTGGCGACGACTATCGCTATTTGACGCTCAACCTGAGACTGGCCAATGAACTGACCAGCAACTTCGAAATGCTCTATGAGCTGAGCTGGCAGACGATGGACCTGAATGCGCTTGGCTATAAAGGCCGACAGACAGCCAATGGTGACTATTGGAAACTCACGTTTGCGCCCACGTTCAAGATGCAAACCGGAGACTTTTTCACTCGCCCTGAATTGCGCCTGTTCGCCACTTATATGAACTGGTCCAGGGACCTCGATAACTTTAGCGCCACAGACGATTTTGGTCAGAAGGGCTTCAAGTCTGGCGGGGACTGGCAATTCGGAGTGCAGATGGAGACTTGGTTCTAGGTAACCGATATCGCGTTCAAATGGAGCTTCGCCCACTTGGGACGGTTTGCTCAGGAATGTAAAAAACGTCGAAATCGGGTGGACGAGCTCAGAGAGAGAGAAACAGGCTCACCCGCCCATCAAGAAGATTTGCTTAGCCACAAGTAGGCAGCGACAATTAGCATCCCAAATTTTTCGAGGTTCGCAACATGCGTAAAGCACTTTCCGTCTTGGCCCTGAGCGCCCTGTTTGCCCAAGGCGCTATGGCCGCAGGCGGCACCCAGGCTGCGGTTGGCGGTGGTTTGGGCGGCGCCCTGGGTAACGTTCTTGGTCAGAAGCTTGGTGGCGGCAGCACAGGCGCAGCCGTCGGCGCGGGCCTGGGCGGCGCGGCAGGTGGTGCCGTTGCAGCCAAAAAAGGCCACAAAACCAAGGCAGCCATTGGTGGCGGCCTGGGTGCGGCAGGTGGCTCACTCATTGGCAACAAACTTGGCGGTAGCACCGGTGGCGCCATTGGCGCAGGGCTTGGTGGTGCTGCTGGCGGCGCTATTGGCGGTAAGTGAAACTGATTCTATCGCTAACAAAAACCCGGCGCGGCGTCCGGGTTTCTTGAGCAAATTGCCGTAGGAAAAATAGAGCTCGCTGACTGCCCACCTTGGTGCATTCAGCGATAGCGAGCGCGAGGCAAATCGATTCGTTAGTTGCGAAGCTCGGCCCCGGCAACGGCGAATCCGGTTCGGACAGCCGCAGCACCACATCAGCGCTGATGGATTGCAGGGACAAGACACTGTCCAGTGAGATGATTTCCAGTCGCACACAGGCATTACGTCGCAGCAGCAAAATCAGATAACGCCCTAGGATGTCATGCAAGATCGACTCGGCCACCGCCAGCCTGATCAGGGGCTGCTCGATGAGCGGAAATTTTCGCCCGTGGGCCAGGGCGATTAGCTGCGCGTGCAACTGCTGCCCTATCAACGAGTAGCCGGGAATGCTCTTGCGCTGCTGATCATCAAGTGAGCATCATCCTCCTGAATCGCCTGGCTAATACGAGTATGAGTCAACAACCCGTTTTACCTTTTTGAGCGCTTCCTGGAGCGCGGTCAGCGATACAGATCCTAGCGCCAAGCGGATCGCATGGGGTACATGTGCAGACGTCGCAAACGGTTCGGCAGTCGATACCGAAATCTGCTCGCGCATAAGCGCCGCCGCTACTTGGTCGGCTCGAACCTCTTCTCCCAAAGGTAGCCAGACAAAATAGGAGGAAGGATGGCTGATGTATTGGAGTCCTGAGAGCGCTGCATTCGCTATTGATTGACGAACCCTGGCATCGCGACGCTTCTCTTCCTCCAGTCGTATGACAGTGCCATCCTCAAGCCAGCCACAGGCGATAGCCGTCATGACGCTCGGTGTGTTCCATGTGGTAGCCCTGATTATTCGCTCAATCGCGCAAACCCATTGAGTGGGAGCTGCAACAAATCCGACGCGAATTCCGGTGGCAACACTTTTGGAGAGTCCTGAGACGTACACGGTTGTTTCTGGTGCAAGTGTCGCCAATGGAGGGGACGGATCCTCTGCCAAAAAGGCATAAGCCGCATCCTCGATGATAAGCAGACCGTACTCACGGGCTATCGCTACCAACCTTAGTCGCCACTGCATGCCTGTCACCCATCCCAGCGGGTTGTGCAGTGTTGGCATCGTGTACACAGCACGTACTCGCCGACTCTTGCACAGCCGCTCCAGAGCGTCCAGGTCGGGTTCATGACCTGCCGAAGGAATAGGTGCCAGTTCGAGGCGGTGTGCCTGCGCAAGGACTTTGAATCCTGGATAGGTCAAGACGTCGGTCGCAACGACATCACCGGGGCGAAGCAGTGCCATGACCGTGGCCGCCAGTCCATGCTGTGCTCCACTTACGATTAACACTTGATCCTCGGACACGGCCAACCCGCGACATCGGAGATGGCGCGCCACTATGGCCCGCTCATGCTTGCGCCCTGCATGAGGTTGATACCGCAGCATTGCCTCCATGTCGCCGGAAATCGCGAGTTGGCGCAATGCACCTCGTAGCAACTCGGCCTGGCCAGGCAGAGATGGGTAGTTAAAGTTGAGATCAAGGATGCCTGAAGCAACCGCATGCTGGTCGATGCCCTGCCCTAGAGGTAACGAGGTTTCCCGAACAAAGGTACCTCGCCCGGCTTCCCCACTGACCAGTCCCATAGCCTCAAGCTCTGAGTAAACGCGGGTAGCAGTAACCAGGGCCAGCCCCTCTTTTGCCGCGAGTTCGCGGTGTGTAGGCAGCCGGGTACCTGGTTGCAAACGACCTGCCTGGATATCGGCAGCCAATGCGTCGACCAACACCTTGTAGCGGGAGCGAGCCATGGACAATGTATCCATTACAATAATTTGATTGTACTGATTCTCGGCCCTAGCATCTTCCTTCGCAACGGATTCGCATGGCCAGCACCCGAGAGTGATCCGGAGGCCATCGTCTAGCAGTACTCACAACCCAATTTGCACAGGAAGGCGACAACATGCATATCGCTATTTTGACCTTCGAAGGTTACAACGAACTCGATTCTCTCATTGCACTGGGTGTGCTAAATCGCGTCAAGAAGCCGGGTTGGCGAGTGTCGATTGCCAGTCCCACTGCCCGTGTTCGTTCTATGAATGGGGTAGTCATCGAATCACAAGCAACGCTTCGAGAAGCGAGTGAAGCCGATGCGGTCATTATTGGCAGCGGTTCGCAGACACGTGAGGTGGTCGCTGACACCGCCCTGATGGCGCAGTTGCAGCTTGATCCACGCAGACAACTGCTGGGTGCCCAGTGTTCAGGCACGCTTGTATTGGCCAAGCTAGGCCTGCTCGAAGGTGTTCCAGCCTGTACCGATTTGACGACGAAACCATGGGTTCAGGAAGCGGGTGTGGACGTGCTCAACCAAGCTTTTTTTGCGGAAGGTAATGTTGCCACCGCCGGAGGGTGTCTTGCCTCTCAATATCTTGCCGCCTGGATTATTGCCCGTCTGGAAGGTATCGAAGCAGCGGCAAGCGCGCTGCATTACGTCGCGCCGGTGGGGGAGAAAGATGACTACGTGTTGCGTGGGATGCGGCATATCACACCCTATCTGCACAACGAATAGGTCTTCTTGCAAGGAAAATCTAATCGTGAGCATCTGAGGGGAGGCAAACGAAGCGGTGCCAAGTGGGCTTGAGGAATTGGCCCGCCGCCGCCCACTTTTCTGGCGCGCAAAACAAAACCCCTACCTGCAGAAGCAGATAGGGGTTTCGGAAGTTAATCTTGACGATGACCTACTCTCACATGGGGAAACCCCACACTACCATCGGCGATGCATCGTTTCACTGCTGAGTTCGGGATGGGATCAGGTGGTTCCAATGCTCTATGGTCGTCAAGAAATTCG
>NZ_JBLYED010000050.1:0-13870 GCF_048515765.1 Pseudomonas sp. H11T01
AACGCCTGCCACAGGCAACCTCGGTTGAAGATTACGAAGCCTTGCTGCCTTGGAACTGCTCGCTCGCCTCGCCTCGCTAAGCGCGCCGCCTATTTTTGAATAGGTGGGGTTCATGGAGCGCTTACAAGAGATCCACTCCGACACAGTGATCCTCCACGACTTCGCCCGAGTCCTCGCCATCCCCCTGCGCGACGGCTGCGACCTGATGGACGTCATAGGTCGGCGCTTGCAGGCGCAGGCTTCGTCATAAAAAAGTAACGCCGATCATTCCCACGCTCCCGCGTGGGAATGTCGCCCGTCTATCCGAAACCCTTGACATGACGATGCAACCTGTAAGTTCTGACAGTAGACGACATATCATCCGGAGTTTATAACTTCAATCGGCAAGTTTCGTAACCCATGGACTTCATTTACTTAACCAATAACAAGGATATAGAAATGGCGACTCTCACCTATACCGCCTACCCAATGGATGGTATTCACAAGTCTGAATGCGGCGAGGTAGTAGCAGATACACTAGAAGAAGCAGAACGGAAAGTCCAAGCCCTATTCCCCTACCCCGTATTGGTCAAGTTGCCAGCATCTGCCGCTGACTATAACTCTCTAGCGTCCTTATACAATCAGTAAAAACAACAACTGGCTTTCGAAATCAACTAACTCCGGACAAACATCAAAAGCAAAAACCCCGCAGAACCTAGCAGTTCTGCTAGTAGGCAGCGTTGGCCAATTGAGTAAGAGTGAGGACCTGAATCGACGGACCTTCCAGGGAGCCCACCCCATGCCGACGAACCGCGAAATCCTGCTCTGCCGCTACCACTACGACCCACTGGATCGCCTGGTCGCTTGCTCACTATCGAAGCAAGCGAGCACCCAGCGCTTCTACCTGAAAAGCCGTTTAGCCACCGAGATACAAGGCTTGGTGCAGCGCTCGATCTTTCAGCACGACGATCAACTGCTGGCGCAACAACAGCGCCAGGGCGACACCGCTAAAACAACCTTGCTCGCCACCGATCAACAACGCTCGGTATTGAGCTCACTCGACGCGACGCAGCCTCATCCTCTCGCCTATACACCTTATGGTCATCGCGCCCCGGAAGGCGGCTTGCTCAGCCTGCTCGGGTTTAATGGCGAACGGCCGGATCCAGTGACCGGGCATTATTTATTGGGTAATGGATACCGGGCGTTTAACCCGGTGTTGATGCGGTTCAACAGCCCGGACAGTTGGAGTCCGTTTGGGGAGGGCGGGTTGAATGCGTATGCGTATTGCTTGGGGGACCCGGTGAACTTTTCGGACCCTAATGGACATATCGGTGGTTGGTCGTTAATCGCAAAAAATCTATCTAAAATAGTTGAAAACACTACTAAATCTACGACAGCCACGGCAAGGAAAACTACTAACTTACCGATACATAGGCCGTTTATGGGGAGAAGACTTTCCGAGCCTTCGGCCACAAACACCCAAGCGAGCAGCGTTCTTTCTTCAACTTCCAGTGAAAGCTTTGATTTTGTTGGATACCATGGTTCTACAACAGACCACGCTAGTAGCCTGACAGCCGGGTTAGATTCAAAACATATGGATAGCGTAGGTGGCCTCAGTAGCGGAAAAGGATTCTATGTGGCCCCCACTCGACAGATAGCAATAGACTTCTCGGAGGTCGCGGCCAGCTATACAAAAAATGGTACGCCCCAAGTGTTCGGGGTCTATGTTAAAAACTATAGATCCATGAGTCCCGGGCGCCATTACCGTTTTGGAACAATGGGAGAGGGAGGACTAAAATATAGAACACTAGATGAAATGGAAATTGTATTACGCGAATCCATTTATAGCTCTGTATCCATAAGAACACTCGACACAAGAAGAAAGTTGGTACTTCCCAGAGCTTCCGAGGCTCCTTTCTAACTGTTTCTAAAACCGCAACACAAAAAGTCGATATCTCACGCATACGTAAAGAATAAAAAGGGCGACACTTAGTCGCCCTCCTTTCACCTAAAACTTTCTTACGCCGCACTAAACAACTTATGCGGATCAATCACAAACTTCTTCGGCACGCCGGCATCGAACTCGCCATACCCACGCGGTGCATCATCAAGGCTGATGACTTCAACACCCACGATGTCGGCAATCTTGATCCGGTCCCACATGATCGCCTGCATCAGCTGGCGGTTGTACTTCATCACTGGCGTCTGGCCGGTGTGGAAGCTGTGGGATTTAGCCCAGCCCAGACCGAAGCGGATGCTCAGGCTGCCCATTTTTGCGGCGGCATCCACTGCACCCGGATCTTCGGTGACGTAGAGGCCAGGGATGCCGATTTTGCCGGCCACGCGGACCACGCCCATTAGGGAGTTAAGTACGGTGGCCGGAGCCTCGTGTTTCACGCCGTCATGGCCGTGACCGCGAGCTTCGAAGCCTACGGCATCGACGGCGCAATCCACTTCAGGTTCGCCCAACAGTGCAGCGATTTGTTCGTGCAGTGGGGTGTCTGTCGACAGGTCGGCGATTTCGAAACCCTGAGCCTTGGCGTGGGCCAGGCGGATTGGGTTGACGTCACCGATGATCACGACCGCAGCGCCCAACAGGCGAGCAGAAGCGGCAGCCGCCAGACCGACCGGACCGGCACCCGCGATGTACACGGTGCTGCCTGGGCCAACGCCAGCGGTCACTGCGCCGTGGTAACCGGTCGGCAGGATGTCGGAGAGGCAGGTCAGGTCACGGATTTTTTCCATGGCCTTGTCGCGATCAGGCAGTTTCAGCAGGTTGAAGTCGGCATATGGCACCATCGCGTATTCGGCCTGGCCACCGGTCCAGTCACCCATGTCGACGTAGCCATAGGCACCGCCGGGACGAGACGGGTTAACGCTCAGGCAAACGCCTGTGTGCTGCTCTTTGCACGAACGGCAACGGCCACACGCAACGTTGAAGGGTACCGACACCAGGTCGCCGATCTGCAGGTTCTCGACACCGCTGCCCTTCTCGATCACTTCACCCGTGATCTCGTGGCCCAGCACCAGACCGGTCTGGGCTGTGGTACGGCCGCGCACCATGTGCTGGTCCGAACCACAGATGTTGGTGGATACCACGCGCAGGATGACAGCGTGTTCGATCTTCCTGCCGCGCGGGTCCTGCATTTTTGGATAGTCGATTCTCTGTACTTCGACCTTGCCATTGCCGAGATACACGACACCACGATTTCCAGACATGCTTTCACCTCGCTGTTGTTTTTATGTAGCGGTCGCGTTGCCATGGAGCGGCAGCGCGTTGATTGCTCGGGTTTATTGCCTGTGGGTTTTGCGTTGTTTGGATCAAAAGATCGCAACCTTCGGCAGCTCCTACAGAAGCAAACCGCGATCGGCGTAGGAGCTGCCGAAGGCTGCGATGGGCTGCGCAGCAGCCCCAAAATCTAAAGAACGACGGTACGGTTCGCGTTGAGAAATACCCTTCGCTCAATGTGATAACCCACGGCCCGCGCCAACGTCAGCCCTTCGATGTCACGCCCTTTGGCGATCAAATCTTCGGGGTAATGACTGTGGTCCACGGCTTCTACGCCTTGGGCGATGATCGGGCCTTCGTCCAGGTCGTTGTTGATGTAATGCGCGGTGGCGCCGACCAGTTTCACGCCCTTGTTGTAGGCCTGGTGGTACGGCTTGGCGCCTTTGAACCCTGGCAGCAGGGAGTGATGAATGTTGATCGCCTTGCCGTCGAGTTTGCGGCACAGCTCCGGCGACAGCACTTGCATGTAGCGGGCAAGGACCACCAGTTCGGCACCGGACTCTTCGATGACTTGCCACACCTGACGCTCTTGCGATGGCTTGTCGTTCGGGTCCAGCGGGAAGTGGTAGTAAGGAATCTGGTGCCAATCCGCCAGGGGCTTGAGGTCCGGGTGGTTGGAGACCACCGCGACCACGTCCATGGACAGTTGGCCAATGCGCTGGCGGTAGAGCAAGTCGTTGAGGCAGTGATCGGCCTTGGAGACCATGATCACCACTTTGGGCCGGTGGTGCGGCGGTGTCAGTTCGAAGATCATGCCGAACGCGTCGGTCCGTTCGGCCAGGCCTGCGCGGAACGCCTGCTCGTCGAAGCCGTCGGGCTGACGGAATTCCACACGAATGAAGAAACGGCCGGAAAGCCGATCATCGAAGGAATGGTGCTCGGTGACGTAGCAACCCTGTTCGAACAGAAAACGGGTCACCGCATCCACCGTGCCCAATACGCTTGGGCAGTCGGCAGTCAAAATCCATGTGTCTGGGGCGCGGCTCATAGTGCGGTGACTCCTCATCTGTCGATCGTTCCCACGCTCTGCGTGGGAATGCAGCCTGTGACGCTCTGCGTCACCGCCGTAGAGCTGGACGCGGAGCGTCCGGGGAGGCATTCCCACGCGGAGCGTGGGAACGATCAACGTTAAGCCTGGACGCTAAGGCCGTATTCAGCCGCCGCATCCTGCAACCACAGCCACCAGTAATCGGAGAAGCTGCGGCGGATCACCAGTTCCCAGGTGTCTTCGGCGGTGTGGCGGATCACCAGTTGCGATTTGGCGAACACGGTGCCGACGGCTTTGCCCACCGGGAAGTTGTTGGGGTGCACGTCGTAGCTGGTGGACTTCATCAGCACTTCGCGGACTTTCGGGCCGCTCAGTTCCAGAAGTTGTTGGCCGCCGCTGACGTTGACGATGGAGATGTGCAGAGCACCCAGCGCTTCACGCAGTTTTTTCTCGGCAGCGAATTCTTGGCCAGTCGGCACGATCAGCAGCCATTCGTCCGGCCCCATCCATTGCAGGCTGGTTTCGCCCTTGGCGACGACAGTCAGGGCCACTGGCAATTCCAGGCCCAGGGCCTTGTGCACGCCAGCGGCGAACGCTGGGTCATGGCCGTCACCACGAATGGTCAGGTGGCCGAGGAGTTTCTTTTCACGCACGGTGACACCGGCGTTTTTGCGGCCCTTGCCCACCAGGCTGGCGAGGTCGGCATGATGCAGCGACGACTCGGCCTTTGCGCCGGTGGTTGGGCGCTGTTGGTAAACGTTGGCTGTGGTCATAAAGCACCTGTCTTGAATTCTGTTGTGCGACTGCGCGATCTACTGTGGGAGCTGGCTTGCCTGCGAATCAGGCACCGCGGTGTACCTGAAACACCGCCTTCGCGGGCAAGCCCGCTCCCACAAGGTCTGAGCTGTTAGATGTTCTGGCGATCGCCTTTCGGATCGAAGAACACCGAAGAAACGATTTCCGCTTCGATCACGCTGCCGTCGGCCAGAGGTGCGAAGACTCGCTCGCCCAGACGCTTAAGGCCGCCTTTGACCACACCCAGGGCAAACGAGTAGCCCAACGTACCGCAGGTGTAGCTGGAGGTGACGTGACCGACCATGCTCATCGGGATCGCTTGCTTGGTGTTGAACACCAGTTGCGCACCTTCAGGCAGCCATTTGGTCGGATCGATCGGTTTCAGGCCCACCAACTGTTTGCGTTGATCACGCACGCAGTCTTCACGGTTCATGCCGCGCCAGCCGATCCAGGAGAACGGTTTGGTCCGGCCAACACACCAACCCATGTTCAGGTCGTCCGGGGTCATCGAGCTGTCGGTGTCTTGACCGACGATGATGAAGCCCTTCTCGGCCCGCAGTACGTGCATGGTTTCGGTGCCGTACGGGGTCAGGTTGTACTTTTTGCCAGCCTCGACGATTTTTTCCAGCACGCCCATGGCGTAGTCGGCCTGCACGTTGACCTCGTAGGACAACTCACCGGTGAACGAGATACGGAACACCCGCGCCGGCACACCGCCGACCAAACCTTCTTTCCAGGTCATGAACGGGAAGCCGTCCCTGTCCAGATCGATGTCGGTGACTTCGCTGAGCAGCTTGCGGCTGTTCGGCCCGGACAGGGTCATGGTCGCCCAGTGATCGGTAACCGAGGTGAAGTACACCTTGAGGTCTGGCCACTCGGTCTGTTGGTAGATTTCCAGCCATTGCAGCACGCGTGCAGCGCCGCCGGTGGTGGTGGTCATCACGAAATGGTTGTCCGCCAGGCATGCCGTCACGCCGTCGTCGAACACCATGCCGTCTTCTTTGCACATCAGGCCATAACGCGCCTTGCCCACATCGAGCTTGGTCCAGGCGTTGGTGTAGACGCGGTTGAGGAACTCACGCGCATCCGGGCCCTGAATATCGATCTTGCCAAGTGTCGACGCATCGAGCAGGCCGACGCTGTCGCGCACGGCTTTGCATTCGCGTTTGACGGCGGCATGCAGGTCTTCACCTTTTTTCGGGAAGTACCATGGACGTTTCCACTGGCCGACGTCTTCAAACTCAGCGCCGTTCTTCACGTGCCAGGCTTGCAAGGCGGTGTAACGCACCGGCTCGAAGATATGGCCACAGTGACGACCGGCGACTGCGCCGAAGGTTACCGGCGTGTAGTTCGGGCGGAACATGGTGGTGCCCATTTGCGGGATGGTCACGTTCAGGGAACGCGCCGCAATGGCCAGACCGTTGACGTTGCCCAGTTTGCCCTGGTCAGTACCGAAGCCCAGTGCGGTGTAGCGTTTGACGTGTTCGACCGATTCGAAACCTTCGCGGGTCGCCAGTTCGATGGCGGCGGCGGTGACGTCGTTCTGCAGGTCGACGAATTGCTTCGGCGCCCGTGCGGTGGCTTTTTCGTGAGGCACCTGGAACAGCGCCAGAGTCGGCTCTTCCAGACGGCTCAGGGCTTTTGGCAACACGCCCTGGACCGCTTTGAACCCGGCTTCGCTGGCAGCGCGCACGCCGCCTTCAAAACCATCGGCCAAGGTGTCGCCGAGGCTGTACACGCCATTTACACCACCGACGCACACGCGTTTCTGCGGTGCTTCGCCCGGTACGAAACCGAGGATGTCTTCACGCCAGATCGGCTTGCCGCCCAAGTGCGAAGCGAGGTGAACCACCGGGCTGTAGCCGCCGGAGCTGGCCACCAGATCGCACTCCAGCCATTCGCCAGGACTGGTCACGGAGTGAGCTTTAACATCAATGGCCGCGACGCGAGCGGCGGTCACGTGTTTGCTGCCACGCGCTTCGATCACTGCGCTGCCGGTCAGAATACGGATGCCTTTGGCCCGTGCTTCTTCTACCAACGCGCCGCGTGGATTGCTCCGTGCGTCAGCGATGGCCACCACTTGCAGGCTGGCGTCGAGCCAGTCCAGCGCCACGCGATAGGCGTGATCGTTGTTGGTGGAGAGCACGAGTTTTTTGCCTGGCGCTACGCCGTAACGACGGACATACGTCGAGACTGCGCCGGCCAGCATATTGCCCGGCACGTCGTTGTTGCCGTAAACCAATGGACGCTCGTGAGCGCCGGTAGCCAGTACCACGCGCGTGGCGCGAACCCGGTGGATACGCTGACGCACTTGACCGATCGGTGCGCGGTCGCCGAGGTGATCGGTGAGGCGCTCGTGAATGGTCAGGAAGTTATGGTCGTGGTAGCCGTTAACCGTGGCGCGGGGCAACAGCACCACGTCCGGCAGGGATTTCAGTTCGGCGATAACGCTGGCGACCCAATCGGTGGCCGGTTTGCCGTCGAGGCTTTCACGGGAGTCGAGCAGGCTGCCGCCGAACTCTTCCTGTTCGTCCGCCAGAATCACTCGGGCACCGCTGCGCGCAGCTGCCAGAGCGGCGGCCAGACCCGCAGGGCCACCGCCGACGATCAGCACGTCGCAGTGACGGTTCATGTAGTCGTAGGTGTCCGGATCGTTCTCGGTCGGCGAACGACCAAGACCTGCGGCCTTACGAATGTACTTCTCGTAGGTCATCCAGAACGATTGCGGGTACATGAAGGTTTTGTAGTAGAAGCCCGGTGGCATCAGCTTGCCGCCGACCTTGCCGAGAATCCCCATCATGTCGTTGTTGACGCTCGGCCAGCCGTTGGTGCTGGTGGCGACCAAACCCGAGTACAGCGCTTGTTGAGTAGCGCGCACGTTAGGGATTTGCGTGGCTTCGGTGGCGCCGATCTGCAGCACGGCGTTCGGCTCTTCGGCACCGGCGGCAAAGATGCCGCGCGGGCGGGAGTATTTGAAGCTGCGACCGATGATGTCCACACCGTTGGCCAGCAGGGCTGCGGCCAGGGTGTCGCCTTCGAAGCCTTTGTAGTTCTGGCCGTTGAAGGTGAAGTTCAAGACTTTGTTGCGGTCGATCCGGCCGCCGTTGGACAGACGATTGATCTGGCTCATACCTTCTCTCCCAGACCAGTGGCGACTTTCGCCGTTTCTGTCTTACCGGTGAATTGCGGCTTGGTGCCGATCTTGTAGGTTTCGAGAATTTCGTAGGTCACGGTGTCACGGGTGACGTTGAAGTACTGACGGCAACCGGCAACGTGATCCCACAGTTCGTGGTGCAACCCGCGTGGGTTGTCACGGAAGAACATGTAGTCGCCCCACTGTTCGTCGGTGCAGGTGTTCGGGTCCAGTGGACGCGGGATGTGCGCCTGGCCGGATGCATGGAATTCCTCTTCGGAGCGCAGTTCGCCGCAGTGAGGACAGAAGATGTGCAACATAGGGATTTCTCCTGTTAGTGGGCGACAGCTGCAGCGCCGTGTTCGTCGATCAACGCACCGTTGTGGAAACGGTCGATGGAGAATGGTGCGGCCAACGGGTGCATTTCACCCTTGGCAAGGCTTGCGGCAAACACGTTGCCCGAGCCAGGTGTCGCTTTGAAGCCGCCGGTGCCCCAACCGCAGTTGAAGAACATGTTCGGGACCGGGGTTTTCGAGATGATCGGGCACGCATCCGGCGTGGTGTCGACGATGCCGCCCCACTGACGGTTCATGCGTACACGGGACAACACCGGGAACATCTCGACGATGGCCTGAATGGTGTGTTCGATCACCGGGTACGAACCACGCTGGCCGTAGCCGTTGTAGCCGTCGATACCGGCGCCGATCACCAGGTCGCCCTTGTCGGACTGGCTGATGTAACCGTGTACGGCGTTGGACATGATCACGCTGTCGATAATCGGCTTGATCGGCTCGGACACCAGCGCTTGTAGCGGGTGGGATTCGATCGGCAGACGGAAACCGGCGAGTTTGGCCATGTGCCCGGAGTTACCGGCAGTGACCACACCAACGCGCTTGGCGCCGATGAAGCCCTTGTTGGTTTCAACACCGATGCACACACCGTTTTCCTTGCGGAAACCGATCACTTCGGTCTGTTGAATCAGGTCCACGCCCAGGGCGTCAGCGGCACGGGCAAAGCCCCAGGCCACGGCATCGTGACGAGCCACGCCGCCGCGACGCTGAACGGTCGCGCCGATGATCGGGTAACGGGTGTTTTTCGAGCAATCCAGGTACGGAATCTCGTCCTCAACCTGCTTGGCGTTGAGCAGTTCGCCATCGACGCCGTTGAGGCGGTTGGCGCTGACCCGACGCTCGGAATCACGAATATCCTGCAGCGTGTGGCACAGGTTGTAGACGCCACGCTGGGAGAACATCACGTTGTAGTTCAGGTCCTGGGACAGGCCTTCCCACAGTTTCATCGCGTGTTCGTACAGGTGCGCCGACTCATCCCACAGGTAGTTGGAACGCACGATGGTGGTGTTGCGCGCGGTGTTACCGCCGCCCAGCCAGCCTTTTTCGACCACGGCCACGTTGGTGATGCCGTGTTCCTTGGCCAGGTAGTAGGCGGTCGCCAGACCATGCCCGCCACCGCCGACGATGACCACGTCATAGACCTTTTTAGGGGTCGGCGTGCGCCACATCTTCTGCCAGTTTTCATGGTGGCTGAGGGAGTGCTTGAAGAGGCCGAAGCCCGAGTAGCGTTGCATAGTCATTTACTCCAAAACTGCTCTCAGCGGTAAACCGGGAAGTCCGCGCACAGGGCTGCCACATTCTTCGCCACATCGGCCTCGACATCGGCATCACCGAGGTTGTCGAGAATGTCGCAGATCCAGCCGGCAAGCGTGACGCACTGAGTGACCTTGAAGCCGCGAGTGGTGACCGCCGGGGTGCCGATACGCAGGCCCGAGGTGACGAACGGCGACTGTGGATCGTTCGGTACGGCGTTCTTGTTCACGGTGATGTGAGCGCGACCCAAGGCGGCGTCAGCTTCCTTACCGGTGAGGCCCTGACGAATCAGGCTGACCAGGAACAGGTGGTTGTCGGTGCCGCCGGACACTACATCGTAGCCGCGTTTGATAAAGATGCTGGCCATGGCCTGAGCGTTGTCGATCACTTGTTGCTGATACACCTTGAAACCGGGCTCAAGTGCTTCTTTGAAGCACACGGCCTTGGCGGCGATGACGTGCATCAGCGGGCCGCCCTGACCACCAGGGAATACTGCGGACTGGAGTTTCTTTTCCAGCTCTTCGTTGGCACGGGCCAGGATCAGACCACCACGCGGACCGCGCAGGGTTTTGTGGGTGGTGGTGGTGACCACGTCGGCGTACGGCAGCGGGTTCGGGTACAGGCCAGCAGCCACCAGACCGGCGACGTGGGCCATGTCGACAAACAGGTAGGCGCCGACTTTGTCCGCGATCTGACGGAAGCGTGGGAAATCCAGAGTCTTGGAGTAGGCCGAGAAACCGGCGATGATCATTTTCGGCTTGTGCTCGACCGCCAGGCGCTCGACTTCGTCGTAATCGATCAGGCCAGTAGCGGTGTCGATGCCGTACTGCACAGCGTTATAGAGTTTGCCGGAGAAGCTGACCTTGGCGCCGTGGGTCAAGTGACCGCCGTGGGCCAGGCTCATGCCCAGCACGGTGTCGCCGGCCTGCAACAGGGCGAGGAACACCGCTGCGTTGGCCTGGCTGCCGGAGTGCGGCTGAACGTTGGCGTAATCGGCACCGAACAGCTGCTTGGCGCGATCGATGGCCAGTTGCTCGACCACATCGACGTGCTCGCAACCGCCGTAGTAGCGCTTGCCCGGGTAGCCTTCGGCGTATTTGTTGGTCAGGCCGCTGCCTTGCGCTTCCATGACGCGTTTGCTGGTGTAGTTCTCCGACGCGATCAGCTCGATGTGATCTTCCTGACGTAGCTCTTCGGCATTCATGGCCGCCAGCAGTGCATCGTCATAACCCTGGATTTGGTCTTGCTTGCTGAACATCGCGTCTCTCCCAGCGGCGGCGGTGCGCCATTCGTCTCGGTGAGGCCTCTGCCCTTAGACAGTGCCCTTTGGATGCGATGGTATGACCGGCGCAGACAGGCCAAATGCCTATGGACGCCACGCAAAGGTGCGTTTACGACATAGGGTGTGGGAGCGGGCTTGCCCGCGAAGCGAACACCGCGGTTTTTCAGGCATTACGCGTTATCGTTCTTCGCGGGCAAGCCCGCTCCCACAGGGTTATACAAGGGCTTCGCGCCTAGCCAGAAGCGCGAGGAAATGCATGGGATAGAGCACATACGCCCAACGGTGCATCGGCGGCGGCTGATAACGACTCATGGACCGCAATAGCAACAAACCGATCAGCGGCGCAGTCAGGCAGGTGGCGATACCCAGGATTGCGACACCATTGGCCTGCGCGGCAGCGTTGAACGGGGTTTGCACAGACACGCGCATAATCCCTCAAGTACTTTGCATTTTTCCTACAGCAACAGAGTGTGCGCTCCCCCGGCAATCTTGGTTAAAGTGTGCACCATCATCGACCACAGGATCCGGCCATGACCGATAAGAGCCAACAATTCGCCAGCGACAACTATTCCGGTATCTGCCCTGAGGCCTGGGCCGCGATGGAGGCGGCCAATCATGGCCACCAACGTGCCTACGGCGACGACCAGTGGACCGCCCGCGCGGCTGACGATTTCCGTAAGCTGTTCGAAACCGACAGCGAAGTGTTTTTCGCCTTCAACGGCACCGCGGCCAACTCCCTGGCCCTGTCCTCTCTGTGCCAGAGCTACCACAGCGTGATCTGCTCGGAAACCGCCCACGTCGAGACCGACGAATGCGGTGCGCCGGAGTTTTTCTCCAACGGCTCCAAGCTGCTGACCGCTCGTACTGAAAACGGCAAGCTGACCCCCGAATCGATCCGCGAAATCGCCCTCAAGCGCCAGGACATCCACTACCCGAAACCGCGCGTAGTCACCCTGACCCAGGCGACCGAAGTCGGCAGCGTCTACCGTCCGGAAGAAATCCGCGCCATCAGCGCCACCTGCAAAGAATTAGGCCTGAACCTGCACATGGACGGCGCGCGTTTCTCCAACGCCTGTGCGTTCCTCGATTGCTCACCCGCGGACCTGACCTGGAAAGCCGGCGTTGACGTGCTGTGCTTCGGCGGCACGAAAAACGGCATGGCAGTGGGTGAAGCGATTCTGTTCTTCAACCGTAAACTGGCCGAAGACTTCGACTACCGCTGCAAACAGGCTGGGCAACTGGCGTCGAAAATGCGCTTCCTCTCCGCACCGTGGGTCGGCTTGCTGGAAAACGACGCCTGGCTCAAACATGCCCGTCACGCCAACCACTGCGCGCAGTTGCTGAGCAACCTGGTGAAAGACATTCCCGGCGTGGAATTGATGTTCCCGGTGGAAGCCAACGGCGTGTTCCTGCAACTCTCAGGACCGGCCGTTGCTGCACTGACCGCAAAAGGCTGGCGCTTCTACACCTTCATCGGCACCGGCGGCGCACGCTTCATGTGCTCGTGGGATACCGAAGAAGAGCGTGTGAGGGAATTGGCGGCGGATATTCGGGAAGTGATGTCCTGCTAGCCGCCCTTCACCATGATCATTCCCACGCTCCGCGTGGGAATGCCTCTCGGGACGCTCCGCGTTCCTGCTTCACCGCCTACGTATAGCCGAACACCGTTGTGACGCAGAGCGTCACGGGCTGCATTCCTTTGCTCCGCGTGGGAACGATCTATAGAGGCGCGTCGCAATTTCCGACTTACTCCGCTGCGCTGTCGCCTAGCATCACCACACAACCCCGCTCACCCTGTTCATTCCCCCGCGCAGCAAAGGAATGCACCCATGGGCAGAAGCCGCTACACCATCACTGAACCCGACAAACCCCATTTCCTCACGTGCACCCTCATGGAATGGCTTCCACTGTTCATCCGCCCCTACATTGTCGATCACCTGATCGACTGCTGGCGCTATCAGCAAATGCATCAAGAGCTGCGCCTTTACGGTTACGTGGTCCTGGAAAATCATCTGCATTTCGTGGCCCAGTCACCCGATCTGGCCAAATGCGTCAGCCAGTTCAAATCGTTCACCGCACGACAAATCATCGACGATCTGCAAAGCAAAGGCGCAGAGCGCGCCTTGCAGCGCCTGCGCTTCAGCAAACGAGCTCATAAGCAGGATCGGGTTTATCAGCTGTGGCAGGAAGGTTCACACGCAGAGCTGGTTTACAGCGAAAGGGTGATGCGCGAAAAGCTCGATTACATTCATCACAACCCGGTGAAACGTGGGTATGTCGATCTCGCGGAACATTGGCGGTATTCCAGTGCTCGCAATTATTCAGGGATGGAGGGACTGATCGAGATTCAGCGGTGGTTCTAGGGCAATGATCGTTCCCACGCTCTGCGTGGGAATGCATCCCGTGACGCTCCGCGTCACATCCAGAGCGGACGCAGAGCGTCCATGGCGGCATTCCCACGCGGCGCGTGGGAACGATCAAATGCCACAGGCTTTCGGAATCAGCTTGGCCGCAGCAGCGTGGACGGTTTCGCCCGGTGCGAGGCGCGCGCTTCCGGCGAACTCACCCCATTACTCTATTTTCAGAATTGACCTACATAAATGCTCGAAACTCCTGCCGTAGACTGCTCGCCCTGACTACAAGGAGTGGTATTTATGGCTAATCATGGTTACCTGACCATCACCGGCAAGGCTCAAGGACTGATTTCAGCGGGTTGTTCAACCCAGGATTCTATTGGCAATAAGTTTCAGGCAGCGCACACGGATGAGATCATGGTGCTGTCTTACAGTCACGACATGGC
>NZ_JBLYED010000051.1:0-13664 GCF_048515765.1 Pseudomonas sp. H11T01
CGCGATGGCATCACCGCGGTGTGCCTGAATGACCGCGGTGATGCCATCGCGAGCAAGCCCGCTCCCACAATGGCGCAATTCTAGGGGGCGGCCGGGATGCCGATAAGCCGGGATTCCTGTGAATCTTTGTTACCGTTAACGCGATAATCCGTTGGTCGGGTCCCAGAAACCGGTAACTTCGTGTCACAATTTGCCATCTGCCTTGAGAGCACCCCATGGACACTTTGCAAAATATGCGCGCCTTCAGTTGTGTGGCCGAAGCCGGCAGCTTCACCGCCGCCGCCGTGCAGCTTGATACAACGACGGCCAACGTCTCGCGCGCGGTCTCCACCCTTGAGGCCCACCTGCAAACCCGCCTGCTCAACCGCACCACCCGGCGCATCGCCCTGACCGAGGCTGGCAAACGCTATTTGCTGCGCTGCGAACAGATTCTCGCCTATGTCGAGGAAGCCGAAGCGGAGGCCAGCGACGCCCACGCGCGGCCCGCCGGGCAGTTGAAAGTGCACACCATGACCGGCATTGGTCAGCACTTCGTGATCGACGCCATCGCCCGCTATCGCAAGACTCATCCGGACGTGACCTTCGACCTGACCATGGCCAACCGTGTACCGGATTTGCTGGACGAGGGTTACGACGTGTCCATCGTGCTCGCCAGCGAGCTGCCGGATTCGGGTTTCGTCTCGCAACGCCTGGGCATCACCTACAGCATCGTTTGCGCCTCGCCGGCCTACGTCAAAGCCAACGGCTGCGCACAGAAACCCAGCGATCTGCTGAACCATGCCTGCCTACGTCTGGTGAGCCCGGTGATTCCGCTGGAGAAGTGGGTATTCGATGGCCCGGAAGGCCAGGAGATGGTCACCATCAACAGCTCACCGTTTTTGGTGAACTCGGCCGACGCGATGAAAACCGCCATCACCAGCGGCATGGGGGTTGGCGTGCTGCCGGTCTACGCGGCCATCGAAGGCCTGCGCAACGGCACTCTGGTGCGGGTCATGCCGAACTATCGCTCGCAAGAGCTGAACCTGTACGCCATCTACCCTTCTCGCCAGTACCTGGACGCCAAGATCAAAACCTGGGTCGAGTACCTGCGCGGTTCGCTGCCGGAGATTCTTGCGGCGCATCAAGCGGAGCTGGCGGCGTATGAGTTGAGTGGGAGCATGAATGGGGCACGGTTGGCGAATTGATCTCAAGGATGTATGCGATCGAATGTGGCGAGGTGAGCGATGCCCCCCTGTGGGAGTGGGCTTGCCCGCGAAGCGAACACCGCGGTGTTTCAGGTATTGTGCGTCATCGTTCTTCGCGGGCAAGCCCGCTCCCACAGGGCCTCGCGCGCCCCCGGCAAAAATGATAGCTTGCTTAGCATTCTCCTCCGCCCGACGAGCCCTTCTCCCATGAAAAAGACCGTACTTGCCTTCAGCCGTGTCACGCCCGAAATGGTCGAGCGTCTGCAGCAGGACTTCAATGTGATCGTGCCGAACCCCAAGCTCGGCGACATCAACGCGCAGTTCAACGAGGCCCTGCCAGATGCCCACGGTTTAATCGGCGTCGGTCGCAAGCTCGGGCGGGCACAGCTTGAAAACGCTACCAGGCTGGAAGTGGTCGCAAGCGTTTCGGTCGGCTATGACAACTACGATCTGGCCTATTTCAACGAACGCGGGATCATGCTCACCAACACCCCGGACGTGCTCACCGAAAGCACGGCTGACCTGGCGTTCGCGCTGTTGATGAGCAGCGCCCGGCGCGTCGCCGAACTGGACGCCTGGACCAAGGCCGGGCAATGGCAAGCCACCGTCGGCGCACCGCTGTTTGGCTGCGATGTGCATGGCAAAACTCTGGGCATCGTCGGCATGGGCAACATCGGCGCGGCCATCGCCCGTCGTGGGCGTTTGGGTTTCAACATGCCGGTGATCTACAGCGGCAACAGCCGCAAGACCGAACTGGAACAGGAACTGGGTGCCCAGTTCCGCAGCCTCGATCAGTTGCTGGCCGAAGCCGACTTCGTCTGCCTGGTCGTGCCGCTCAGTGAAAAAACCAAACACCTGATCAGCCATCGCGAACTGGCATTGATGAAGCCGAGCGCGATTCTGGTGAACATCTCCCGCGGGCCGGTGGTCGACGAGCCGGCGCTGATCGAAGCGTTGCAAAACAACCGGATTCGCGGCGCCGGGCTGGATGTCTACGAGAAGGAACCGCTGGCCGAGTCGCCGTTGTTCCAGCTGAAAAACGCCGTGACCTTGCCGCATATCGGCTCAGCCACCCATGAAACCCGCGAAGCCATGGCCAACCGCGCCCTGGCCAACCTGCGCAGCGCATTGCTGGGTGAGCGGCCGCAGGATCTGGTCAACCCGCAGGTGTGGAAAGGTTGAAACAGTCGGCTGCCGCGAGGCGGCAGCCGATCTTTCACGCCAGTTTGCTTGTCCCGATCACCAGCGGCTTGGGTTTGCGAAACACCAGCACGTTGCCCAGCATCACCAGTACCAAGCCGGCAAGGGCCGGCGCGGTCCACTGGTAACCCTCAGCGAACGCCGAAACGTTTAGCGCCACCACCGGGAACAACACGGTGCAATACGCTGCACGCTCCGGCCCCATGCGCCCGACCAAGGTGAGGTAGGCGGTGAAGCCAATCACAGAGCCCGGAATCACTAGATACAGCAACGAACCGATGTAACGGGTGTTCCATTCCACGTCGAAGGGAATGCCCTTGACCAGGCAATAGACCGACAGCATCGCAGCCCCATAGGCCATGCCCCAGGCGTTGGTGGTCAGGGGTTTAAGACCGGCTTTCTGTTGCAGGCTCGACAGCATGTTGCCAGCCGAGAAGCACATCGTCCCCAGCAGCGCCAACCCAAGACCGAGCAAGGTTTGCGGACTGGCGGTATGGCCAACCAGTTCGGGCCAGAACAAAAAGCCCAAACCCAGCAGGCCCAGCGCGCCGCCCATCAACACATTGCGCGCGACCTTCTGGCCGAAGAACACCCGCGCATTCAGGGCATTCCACAGCGTCGCGGTGGAAAACACCACGGCGACCAGGCCGCTGGGAATCCATTGGCTGGCGTACAGAAAGCACATGAAGTTCACGCAGAACAGGCACAAGCCCTGGGCCAGGCAGATCAGATGCCCGCGCCGATTCATCACTTGCAAGCGACGGCTGAGCAGCAGCAGGACGAATAGCACCAGCGCCGCCAGTCCGAAGCGGTAGACGATCGACACCGGAATCGCCACCACGCCCAGTTGCAGCTTGAGGGCGATCCAGGTGGTGCCCCAGATCAGAACGGTGAGCAGGTATAACGTGATGTTCATGGCGAGGACTCCTGAATATGGCGACCAGTCTCAGTCGGCAACGCCCGAACGCGCTTGCATAAACTTGCGCTTTTGTCGGATCCCGGGCTCTCAGCGCCAAGGCTACGGAGTAGGATGCAAGGCGTTGGAGAGAACGATCATGCCCACACTGGAAAACCTGCAAGTCTTTCAAGCCCTGAACCGCTCGCCCAATGCTCGTCTGGAGCACAGCGCCGAGCTCGGTGACGGCATGGCTGCAGCCCTGTGGAGCAACCATCACGACGCCCAGGACTACGAGGCGCCGAGCCATCACACCTTGTCCTGTTATATCGCCGGCGGCACCGGCACCTTTCGCCGTGAACATCCCGGCACCAAGGGTGGCCCGGACAAACTCTGCATCCTGCCCGCCGAACACCAGTCAGCCTGGGTGATCAACGGCGAAATCCGCCTGGCCCACCTGTACTTCAGCCCGGAACAATTTGCCCTCGGTTGCGTCACCCTGCTGGACCGCGAACCCCGTGAATTGCAATTGCAGGAAAGCACCTTCCTCGACGACCCGGTGCAAGCTCGACGGTTTCGGCAATTGATCCAGCTGAACTGGGACGAACCCGGCGAGCGTCTGCTGACCAGCAGCGTGGCCCACGAACTGCTCAGCCACACGTTGCTCAGCCAGGTCGGGCAGCGCCAGGGTTTGCGCCTCAAGGGCGGGTTAGCCGCGCACCAACGGCGGCAATTGGTGGAATACATCGACAGCCAATTGGCCGAGCCCATCAGCCTTGGGCAACTGGCCGGGCGCTGTGCGCTGTCGGAATATCACTTTGCGCGGATGTTCCGTGAAAGCTTTGGCTTGCCGCCCCATCAATACGTGTTGGCGCGGCGTCTGGCCCATGCGCGACAGTTGCTACGCACGACCTCACAGCCGCTGGGCGATATCGCGCTGGCCTGTGGGTTTGCCAGCGCCAGCCATTTCACCAACCGGTTTCGTCAGGCCTTGGGTGGAACGCCCGGCGAATACCGACAGGCGTTTTTGCGGTAGTGCGGCGACCCTGAGGATTTCGGTGTCTGTGCAGCCGCCTTCGCGAGCAAGCTCGCTCCCACAGGGGATTTGTGAACGACGCAGATCCAATGTGGGAGCGAGCTTGCTCGCGATGAACGATGACGCGGTCTACCTTCAGAATTCCAGCGTGCTGGACAACGACACCTGCCGCGAATCTCCCATCGACACAAAGAACCGGCTGGCCGCTGAGGTGTAGTAGGTGCGGTCAAACAGGTTCTTCACGTTGAGCTGGAACTTGACCTTCTGCCCTTCGACTTTGGTGTCGTAGGTGGCGAAGGCATCGGCCACGGTGTAGCTCGGCAGGTCGAAGTCGTTCACTGCATTACCGGCGCGTTCACCGACATACCGTGCACCGGCGCCGACCCGCAGCTGGTCACCGCCGACGATGGTGCCGAAGTCATAGACCGCCGACAGCGAACCGCTGTTTTTCGCCACGTTTTGCAGGCGTTTGCCTTGGTAGGTCGGGTCATCGGTCACTTCGGCATCGGTGTAGGCATAGCTGCCGATCATGCTCCAGCGATCACTCAACTGACCGGCCAGATCCACTTCCAGACCACGGGAACGCACTTCTCCGGCGGCGCTGTAAATCGTCGTCGGGCCTTCGGAGTTGGACACCAGCACGTTGCGTTTTTTGATGTCGAACAGCGCGATGTTGCCGGTCACACGACCCGGCATGTCGAGCTTGGCGCCCAGCTCCCAGGACTTGGCTTCTTCCGGCGCCACGGAGCCGTCGAGTACCACAGTGCTGCCGCTGAGGGGTGCGATGGTCGAGTTGGGTTTGAACGATTCGGTGTAGCTGCCGTAGAACGACAGCTCATCGGTGTAGCGATACACCAGCCCGGCGCGCGGCACCCATTTCTGCCCGTTGCTGTCGGTGTTGGCCTTGAACGGTTGGCCCTTGCCAGCGTACTGGTCGTACTCCTGGAAGCGCGCGCCGCCCACCAGAATCCACTGATCGGTGAGGTGAATCGAGTCCTGCAGGAACACCGAATCGCTGCGCAGCAAATCCGTCTGAGCGCTGTCAGCCGGGCTGACGGTAGTGCCTGCCACTTCACGACCATACACCGGGTCGGTGTAACTGAAGGTCGTCAGGCTTTTCTGACGGATCAGGTCGGCGCGGTAGATCTTGCGGTATTCGTCATCGAGGCCAAACACCAGGTCATGTTGCATCCCCGCGACGTCGACCTTGCCTTCAAGGCTGGCCGTGGCGAAACGGTCGGTGCTGATGGCGTCCTGGGTGCCGTCCATGCTGCGGGTCAGCGTGCCCTTATGGGTGTCGATAGCGGTGACCCGGACCTGGCTGGCGTCATAAGTTTCGCGGTTCCAGCTGTAGCCGAAGTGGGCTTTCCAGTTGTCGCTCAGGTCGTGGTCGGCTTCGAAGTGATACAGGTCCGAACGCCCCTCCATAGTGTTGAATGGCTCGTCCAGACGCCGGCCACGGGGAATGTCCAGCGGATGGTTGGTGTTGGGATCGATGGCCGTACCACGGTCGAACGGCGAGAGAAATTCGCGGTGTTCATAGGCAAATAACAGCTGGGTGCTTTCGCCAAACCAGGCCAGAGACGGCGCAATCAGGGACTCGCGGTGGGTGCCGAAATTGCGCCAGTAGTCTTCGTCTTCATGGTCCAGGACCATCCGGTACGCCAATCCCGAATCCCCCAGCGCGCCCGTGCTGTCCAGGCTGCCGCCGCTGCCATTCTTACCAGAGCCATAGGTCGAACCGCGCAGGGTCAAGGCGTTGTATTGCGCCAGCTCGGGCTTCTTACTGACCATGTTCACCACGCCGCCCGGGTCTTGAATGCCATACAGCAAGGATGCTGGCCCCTTGAGTACTTCGACCCGATCCACCGAGGCGTTCAAGCCACGGCCCTGCACCACCGGCATGCCATCGCGCATGATCGAGCCGTTACGGTTGTCACCAAAGCCGCGAGTCATCACCGAATCCTGAGTACCGCCCAAGGTGTTGCCCTGGGTAATGCCACTGACGTTCGCCAGCGCGTCATCCAGATTGCGCGGGGCCTGGTCGCGGATCACCTGGGCCGGGATTACGTTGACGGTCTGTGGAATTTCTTGCAGCAACGCTTGGGAGCGCATCACCGAACTGGTGGGCGGCGGCTGATAGCTCATCGGCTGCTGCACAACCGAGGTGATGGTGGTTGCGCCCAGGCTCAACGCGCCTTCGGTAGGCAGCGGTTCGAGGGCCAGGGTGTGGGCGTCTGTGCGACGGAAAGTGAAACCGGAGTTGCTCAACAGGCGTTGCATGGCCTGCTCGTCACTCAACTGGCCACTGATCGCCGGCGCTGTGATGCCGTAAGGCGCTTCGTCGGTGTAGATCACGCTGATGCCCGTGACCCGGCTGAAGTCGCTCAACGCCTGAGGCAACGGTTTGGTGGCGATCGCGAAGTTGAACAGTGCACTGTGTTGCGCACTGGCTGCATCTGCGGCCAATGCCATACTCAGCGGCAACAGTGCCAAACCCGAAACGGCCAGTGCCGAGGCACCCAGCCACTGTTTAACCAAACCGCCTGCCGCCGACTTTGCCCTGGACTTCATTGCTCATGACCTGTGTGTAGAAACGCTACGGATGCGAATGAATCGCACTTTCAAACACTACACGGATGGCAATCGGGTTTACCTCACGAGAAAGTTGAAAATATTTCTGTGGAGTGAAGATCGTTCCCACGCTCCCGCGTGGGAATGCATCCCGTGACGCTCTGCGTCACTGCCAAAGCGGACGCGGAGCGTCCAGTGAGGCATTCCCACGCAGAGCGTGGGAACGATCTTCACGATGTTCTGACGGTAGGCTTCAACGCAAAATAATCATTCGCCCCAACAATGTGTGCTGCTCAAACCCCAACACCCCTTGCAGGGAATTCAACACCCGCTGCGGATCCTTGCTCGGAAAGCTGCCGCTGACCCGGCGGGCAGCCAGTTCCTCATTGAGCAGAACAATCCGTCCCGGGTAATAACGCCCCAAGTCTTTCACCACGTCGGCCAGCGGTGCCTTGTAGTAATTCAGCCAGCCCTGACGCCAGGCGAGTTGCGCTTCGCTGTCGACCGCATGCAAACGCTCAGCAGTACCCGAGGCATAGGCCACTTGCTGGCCGGCCGTCAGAATTTGTTGCGCTGCGCCCTTGTCAGCCGTCACGCCAACCCGGCCCGACAACACCGTCACCTGCGCGCCCGCCGGTTGCAGCCGCACTTCAAACTGGGTGCCGAGCACCCGTGTCTCACCCTTTTCGGCTTCAACCACGAACGGTTCGCCGGTATGGGTCACACTGAAAAAACCGGCGCCACGACGCAGCTGGATATGCCGCTCTCCACGGCTGAAATCCACGGCGATGGCGCTGTCGGCATCCAGGGTGACTTGCGACTGATCGGCCAGGGTGACGGTACGCACTTCGCCCGGCGCCGAGACATAGTCCGCCCCAAAATCATCGATCCAGCGAGAGGGCTGCCAACCGGCGCCCAGGGAAATCATCAACAATAAACAGACGGCCATGGCCAAGGCGCCGGACCAGCGTCGCAGTGAGCTGCGCCTGGAACGGTTCATCGCATTGAGGTAACCCTGCAAGGCGAAGGCTTCTTCCTGAGCCAGTTTGCTCGCTGGCACTTCGCTCAACTCCCACACCACCTGGGCCGGGGCGTAGGCCTCGAGGTGAGCCGGGTCGGCCTGCAACCAGCGGCTGAATGTGGCCTGATCGCCACTGCTCGGCTGGTCATGCAACAGACTCAGCCAGGCCAATGCAGCTTGTTCCTGAGCGGGCGTCGGAGTGACGCGGGCAGTGTTGATCACGGTGCTTTCCTTAGCGTGCGCGGTATCGAAGGTTCCCGCAGACTCGCCTTGCAGGCCTCGAGGGCGCGCATCATATGTTTTTCCACGGCACTTTGGGACAACCCCATGGCCTTGGCGATCTCGGCGTATTTGCGGCCGTGAATGCGATTGAGCAGAAAGATCTGCCGCGTACGCTCCGGCAAACTGCGCAATGCGGCTTCCACATGGCGCAGATCATTGCCAGCTTCCAGCGCCGCTTGTGGCTCAGTGCCTTGATTGTGCTGTTGCTCCGGCAGCCAACCTTCGTTGACCCGCACCCGCGCACCTTCGCTGCGCAAATGGTCGATGGCGATGTTGCCGGCACAACGCAGTAAATAGGTGCTGAGTTCTTCGACCTGCACCAATGGCCGGCGCCAGAAACGCAGGAACAAGTCCTGCACCAGATCCGCCGCCGTCGCGCGACAGCCTACCCGGCGGCTGACCAGCGCTTCCATCTGCGGACGCTGAGACAAAAACACCTGCAGGAAATACGCGCGACCGCCCAAGGTTTCAGCGCTGTCAGCGTCCTGGGATTCGGGGGGCGTAGTGATCATCAAAAGCTGGCTCAATCAAAGAGTGGCATCCAGCGGCTGACTATTGCCGGACCTGGATCAACAAGCCGCCAATACTAATGATAAATATTCTCATACACAAAAGGTATCGACGAGGTGCCTTCAGCATCGCGCGTAATCTTTGAGGTTTGATGATCGTTCCCACGCTCTGCGTGGGAATGCAGCCCGTGACGCTCCGCGTCACATCCAGAGCGGACGCGGAGCGTCCAGTGAGGCATTCCCACGCCGGAGCGTGGGAACGATCAGGATCATCTCCAGATCGAACAGCCATCGCCAAAAACAAAACGGGCCTGCAATTGCAGGCCCGTTTTCATTGGGGTGGTAAAGAAGTGTCAGGCGTCAGCTATTGAGCGCGGCCTGTTCATTTTCCAGAAATTCTTCTTCAAGTAGCGCGTCTGCCTGACCGCCATCTTCATTTGCCGCCGCTGCGGCGCGTTTGTTGCGCAGTTTGCCGAACATGTGTTCCAGCGCATGTTCAAGCTTGGTGGCTGCACCTTCGATCGCCTGGTCCAGCGTATCGGCTTTATGGGTGACCGAAATCGGTTGATGGCCTTTTGGCCGCGCCTCAAGTTGGCAGCGCATATCGTGGGGACCGGGCTTGTCACCGTTCTCGTCCCGTAGGTGAACCTCGACCCGTGTCAGGTCTTCTTCGTAACGTTCGAGCGTGCTCTCAATGGTAGTACGTACCCACTCCTCCAGTCGGATGCTGCTTTGAATATGGTTATCGCTATTGACTTGGATTTGCATAGTTCATCCCTTATTTCAGCTAGCTCGCGAGAGGTTCCCCGGTAACGCCTTGAGGCGTGATGACCGTGACCTCTTACTTACAGAGTCGGGCTGCGCGCAGAACAATTCAACCCCTAAAAAAAGATAAATTTTCATTCGCAAAAAAAGCCGGACAACAGGCAAAAGCACTGTTAATGTCGGGAGTTGGGTCGCCCCGGCTTCCCCTCCCAATTCCTCACAATTGCCCCTCGCCCAGCGGGTGCATACTGCGAAAAATCACTGCCTCCTCTACCAGCCAATCGTGCACCGCCCGCACGCCCGGATGACTGAGCGCGCCCGGCGCATAAAGCAGCACATAGCGCTTGTGATTGGGCACCGCGAGGCCGAATGGCACGATCAAGGTGCCGCGCTCCAGTTCGTCATTGAGCAGCGTGCGTCGGGCAATGGCCACGCCCATGCCAGCGATCGCCGCCTCAATTGTCAGATGGTTGCGATTGAAGGTATGCCCACGCCGGACATCCGCGCCTTCAAAGCCAATGGCATTCAGGTAGAACTCCCATTCCGCGTATTCATAACTGCCGCGCCAGGCGGTGATGTCGTGCAACAACGGAAAATGCACCAAGTCCGCCGGCCCATGCAGGGGCGGTCGGCCGCGCAGCAGGCCTGGAGCACAGACCGGGAAAATCTGCTCATCGAGCAAGGCTGTGGATAACAAACCGGGGTAACTGCCGTCGTTGAGGTCGATGGCCAGATCGAAGTCGCCTTCATGCAACGCCACGCTGCTGTCCTCGGCCACCAGCCGCAACTGGATATCCGGGAAGCGCTGCTGCAAACGCGGCAACCGTGGCGTCAGCCATTTACTGAGAAACGACGGAATCGAACGCAGCCGCAATGTCCCGCTGATCTGCCCGGCATCCAGGCGCCGCAATTCAGCATCGATGCTGCCGTAGGCCTCGTTGACGGAAACCGCCAAACGCTGACCTTCAGCGCTCAGTTCCACGCCTCGGGCGCGCCGATGAAAAAGTCGAAAACCCAAGCGTTCCTCCAGCTGCCGAATCTGTTGGCTAACCGCCCCTGGGGTGATGTGCAGCTCTTCCGCACATCGGGTGAACGACAAGTGCCGCGCTGCGCAAGAAAACACATGCAACCAGACGTACGTCTGGGCATGAAGTTGACGACTCATCGTTTAGTCCTGCTAAAGGCTGTCTTAGGAAGTTTCGTTGGTCAGTGCTGACCGAGGTAGGCAGTATCGCCGACATTGCGCTCGTCCTACAAAACATGGCAGCGATTCCTACTCCATTGCTTGTAAGGGTTTAGCATGGCTATCAGTGTTTTCGATCTATTCAAGGTCGGTATCGGGCCGTCCAGCTCCCATACCGTCGGTCCTATGCGGGCCGCCGCGACCTTCGCCCAATCTCTGTTTGACCAAGGTTTATTGGATAACGTCCGACGGGTAGAAATCCGCTTGTACGGTTCGTTGTCCGCCACTGGCGTCGGCCATGCGACCGACCGTGCCTGCGTGATGGGACTGATGGGCGAATGGCCCGACAGCATTGACCCCACCACCATCGGCCCACGCATCCAGCAGTTGCGCGAGTCCGGCGAACTGTCCCTGGCCGGTCGTTCGACCATTGCCTTCGATTGGCAGCGCGACTTGCTGCTGCTCGACGAAAGCCTGCCTTACCACCCGAACGCCATGTCTCTCACAGCCTTTGGCGAAAGCGCTGAGCTCTGGGAACAGACGTACTACTCGGTCGGTGGCGGTTTCATCGTCGAAGCGGCCGAAGCCGAATCGGGTGTCTCCCCCGCCAGCGATGTCGAGTTGCCTTACGATTTTTCCAGCGCCGCGCAACTGCTCTCCCTCTGCAAGCAGCATGGCCTGCGGGTTTCCGAACTGATGATGGCCAACGAGCGAGCCTGGCGCAGCGACGCTGAAATCCGCAGCGGCCTGTTGCACATCTGGTCGGTGATGCGCGAGTGCGTCGAGCAAGGTCTGCGCCACGAAGGCATTTTGCCGGGGGGCCTGGATGTGCCGCGTCGCGCAGCGAAATTGCACCGTAGCCTGCTGGAAATCGGTAAGCCGAATGTCATCAGTTCGACGTTGTCGGCGATGGAGTGGGTCAACCTCTTCGCCCTGGCCGTGAACGAAGAAAACGCCGCCGGCGGGCGCATGGTCACTGCGCCGACCAACGGCGCTGCCGGGATCATCCCGGCGGTGCTGCATTACTACATGAAATTCAATCCCGAAGCCTGCGACGACGATGTCGTGGCGTTCTTTCTCGGCGCTGCAGCGGTGGGCATTCTGTGCAAGAAAAACGCCTCAATCTCCGGCGCTGAAGTCGGCTGTCAGGGTGAAGTCGGTTCAGCCTGCGCGATGGCCGCCGCCGGACTCGCCGATATCCTTGGCGCCACCCCCGAACAACTGGAAAACGCCGCCGAGATCGGCCTGGAACACAACCTCGGGCTGACCTGCGACCCGGTCGGCGGGCTGGTTCAAGTGCCGTGTATCGAGCGCAACGCAATTGCCGCGGTAAAGGCGATCAACGCCACCCAAATGGCCCTGCGCGGCGACGGCAAACACTTCATATCCCTGGACCGGGTGATCCGCACCATGCGTGATACCGGCGCCGATATGCATGACAAATACAAAGAAACTTCACGAGGCGGCCTGGCTGTGAGCTGGGTGGAATGCTAACGAGTATTTCTTAACCGTCCTTTCTCCGTGAGCCCCAGTAAAAACAATAATGAGGCGATACCGATGACCGATGTACGTACACCTGCTGCCGAAAATCCCGCTATAGACGTTTCACGAGCGGCTCGCGCAACCAGCAAAAGCTGGAGTAAACACGACACCACCTGGATGCTCGGCCTCTACGGCACGGCCATCGGGGCCGGTACGCTGTTCCTGCCGATCAATGCTGGCGTGGGCGGTTTCTGGCCGCTGTTGGTGCTGGCGCTGCTGGCCTTCCCGATGACTTTCTTCGCCCACCGAGGCCTGACCCGCTTCGTATTGTCCGGACGTTCCGGCGACATCACTGAAGTGGTTGAAGAACACTTCGGTGTCGGCGCCGGCAAGCTGATAACGCTGCTGTATTTCTTCGCGATCTTCCCGATCCTGCTGGTGTACAGCGTGGCGCTGACCAACACCTTGACCAGCTTCATGGAACATCAGTTACACATCGCACCGCCACCACGGGCAATCCTTTCGCTGCTGCTGATCCTCGGTTTGATGACCATCGTACGTTGCGGCCAGGGTGTGATCGTCAGGGCTATGAGCGTGCTGGTTTACCCGTTCGTCGCCGCCCTTCTGCTGCTCGGCTTGAGCCTGATCCCCAACTGGAACGGTTCGTTCTTTGCCTCGGCCAGCGAAGGTATGCCGTTGCCGATGTTCTTCAAAACACTGTGGCTGGCGATTCCGGTGATGGTGTTCTCGTTCAACCATTCACCGATCATTTCCGCGTTCGCCGTCGACCAGAAGCAGCGTTACGGCGCTCAGGCCGAGCGCAAGAGCAGCGGCATTCTCGCGATCGCCCACAGCATGATGGTGCTGACGGTGATGTTCTTTTGCTTCAGTTGCGTGCTGGCCTTATCGCCGGCTGACCTGGCAGCCGCCAAGGCGCAGAACATCTCGATACTGTCGTATCTGGCCAACCATTTTCAGACACCCGTGATCGCTTACGCCGCGCCGTTGATCGCACTGGTGGCCATCACCAAATCCTTCCTCGGCCACTACATCGGCGCCAGCGAAGGCTTTCAGGGTTTGATCGTGAAAAGCCTGCGCAGCCGTGGCCAAGTCATGTCGGCGAGCTGGCTGAACCGTGCGACGGCGCTGTTCATGGTGCTCACTTGCTGGGCCGTGGCGACCTTCAATCCGAGCATCCTCGGGATGATCGAAACTCTGGGCGGGCCAATCATCGCCTGCCTGCTGTTCCTGATGCCGATGTATGCAATTCGCCGGGTGCCTGCGTTGCGCCAGTACTCTGGACAGTTGTCGAATGTGTTCGTGGTTGTGATCGGTTTAGTGGCGCTTTCGGCGATCATCTTCTCGTTCATGCCCTGAAGCGGGCACACATTGAAAGGCGGGCCATGGACAGACTGTGTGAAAACACAGCCGGCCAAGGCCAAAAAACAAATGCCCCGACTTGTCGGGGCATTTGTTTTTCTGAGGTGCTCAGGAAAAAAGGGCCTTTCAGCCCATCAATGCCATCAATTGACG
>NZ_JBLYED010000052.1:0-8729 GCF_048515765.1 Pseudomonas sp. H11T01
GGGGTCGACCTGGCTGAGTATAAAACTCATGAAGTTGAAGGCGTTAGAATGCACGGAAGTGGATGTCGACATGGCTCACGTCCTGAAAATAAAGGTAATTAAAGAGTGCGATCCGAAAAGATCGCACCCTGACAGAGAGGCCTGTGTTACGAGCCTATGATCTTCAGTTTATTTCGATTATTACCCTCGAAACCGATTCTTACGCTGTGCTTATTGCCATAGACATCATAAACAATGACATCCAAGGCCGAATCGAAATCGGACTTCGCATACTTGTCATATCTCCAGTACTGACGACGGTGCAGACTGAACAACACTTGACCGTTAGGCACAGGCCATGACGGCTTCACAATGGGTGCCGGCGCGCTGCTGCCCAATCGCCGCAACAGGATCTCGTCGATGTGCAGAATCTGATCACCCTTGTCATTTCTGTCATCGGGCAACGCATACCCCGTAACACTATGAATATCTTCAAGTTGGGTATCACTTTCCCATTTGACCATACTGCTGTTGCCGACAAACTTGATATCTTTTATTCCAACCTGCACGCCTTTGATCAACAGTTTCAAATAATAGTAATCCGTGGTGTTCAGGTCGACTTCATCGTCTTTATCGCCCTCTACGCGGTCCGGATCCTTATCGCCGAAGGTGAATACCACCTGGCCAATAGTCCCTCCTTCTGGCGGTGCGACTGCAACAAGGTTGAGGGCTTTGCGATTATGTTCGCCGTCGTCCTTGCCGGGGTTGGAGTAGAACGTCTCGTAGTTATCACTGCGAATGCTGGCTGAGACCAGCAGGTTCTCGACCTTATGGCACTGAACAAAAAATTCTTTGGTAACCATTGGCGCCTCCCGTTCTTGGCCAGGAGCCATTAGTTGAGAGGTGGAGGCAAGTTCCTGGTATTTTTTATAACCATTTTCATCTGCGTTGAAATACCATTTTCCACCTTCAGGTACGCCATCCTCCCCTACCTCCGGTAACGGATTTTTTTCATCTGCCGAGACCAGGCGAATACTGTTGTATTCAGCCTCCGACAGTTCCAGCGGGTCAGGTGCCCCCTCGTAGTCTGCGGGTCTGAACCGAACCACCACCCTGGCCTGTTGCAGACCATTGGCCCACACTCGGGTCGGCGAGGGCTCTACTACAAAATCGAATACATCCGGAGCAAACCAGTTCGACTGTCGAGCGTGGTCGGACAGGTGAATGATGCTGTAGCCGAGCGTATCGAAAAACTCCCCCTCATGGCTCACCTTCACGACACTGTAGGGTACCGATAGGGTCGCGGGCGCAGTGAAGACCCCTGTACGCGGATCAATGCGCCCCCCGCCGGCAACCACTTCCCATTTCAGCTGGTCGGGCCTGACATTACTGGGTGCTTTCAACAGTGCAGAGCCGTTTGGTCGCAACCCGGGATGGATCGCCGGTGCAATGTTCATCGCGAAGTTGCCCTGGCGCAACAGCACCGTGGCGACGGCTTTTTCGCCAGTGCCGGTGTTTTCGACATCGAACAGCACAGCTTGCAAGGTGCCATCGGGCAGGTCCGTTTCCGGCGCGGTGTAGGTGGCCTCATTACCTTTGGGAACCAGCGTGCCGAGACTTCCCCGCGGCGTCCACTTCAAGGAACCAGCGCCCAGCGACGTGGCCTTGAGCGTGACACTTTTTTCGCGATCGCTCATGTCGATCAGCGACATCGAAGGCGTCACTACCACGCCGGCCATCACCACGGTCACCAGTGCGGAGGCCGTCACCTCTTTAGCGGTAGCCGGGTCGGTGTAAGTCGCGGCAACCACGTTGCGTACCGCCGTGCCTTCGAGTAACTGAATGGCCGGTGCCGTGTATTCACCATTATCGATGGTACCCGCAGCCCGGGTGCCGTCGACGCTGCGTACGCTCCAAGTGACATTCGCCGTTTTGATACCCAATTGACGGATGGTGAAGGTTTGTTTCTCCCCGGCCTTGATCACCGGCAGCAGCGGATCGAGGGTGAAAGTGGTTTCTTTCGGGTCGATATGACCGAACAGCGCCAGGTCGCCGGGCAGTCGCGCCTGGGTCAGTTGCAAGGCGTTGCGTTCGGGGAACAGCAGGTTGCTGATGGCCAGGACGTTGATTTCGGGGATGTCAAAACTGTCCTTAATTGCCGAATCATTGAAAAGCCTCACAACTTTTTCAGCCTCGGAATTATAAACTGCTCTCACATCATCCTGTATATCTGAAGGAACGTCATGCCTGCCAAGTTCACTATAATCAATATTTACAGACACTTCACTTGGATTTTGCGAACGCGCCTCAAAGGTAACCTTACCGGAAGTAGGGTCCACTACCGGAGAAAAAATATAATCAACATGCGATCGCACATTAAAATTGAAATAATCATGCGTAGTTTCACCAATCCACCGCCAATGCCTTATCATGAATTTCAGATATTGCAATCCTGAGCAGGAAACAGACAATGCACCTTCGCTGGCAAAGACTCTAAATCCTTCCTCGGGGACAACGTTATAAAATTTATAACCAACAGGCCCATTATTCGACAACTCCTTGTGCTGAGCACCTGGCCGCTCATCATACTTTCTATAAAAGCCACCCCACTCAATTTCACCTGAAGTCGCATAAAGTCGTCGAGCGATATAATTAGACTCAGCGCCGCGATCAAACCTCAGACCCTGTGCAATTTTATTTTGAATCTGGTATTGAAAATACCAATCAAACACCACCCGGCTGGCCAACACCAACGACCCCGAATAAATGGGCTTCCCCTGCGGGTCCCGATCATTGGGAATCAAATAGTCCAGCGCCCCTTCCGCCGGATCATCCCCCTCCTTCGGATTACCCTTGGTTCTGACCAGCAGCACCACCGCGCCTTCACCATAGTCATCAGACGTGCGAATCTTTCCTTCATCGGTGGCCATGGTCCGGATCTTGAAGGAGCGCGGCGCCAACAGATCGACGTCCCGCAAGTCCAGCATGCCCAGCGTGTAAACCCGGTCCTCGGGTTTCTGCTCGAGGAACAGCGCTTTGAAGAAGTCCCCCAGCAACTCTTGCGATTTGTCCTCGTTCACCAGGTTGCAGCGGCAGTTATACCCGTCACCGATATCGACAATCACCTGGCCTTGTTCATTGACCGTGCCCTTGCTGGCCGCGAGGTTGATGTCCATGGTGACGGTGTACCCTTGATGGGCGCTCACCACATAGCTGTAAAGAATGGCCCCGGGAAGTTGATTGGTGCCCTTGCGTACGTAAGAAATGGTGCCCGACACAATATCCATGGTCGCGGTCACTCGGGAGTCACGCAACGAGGCCTTTTGGAAGCTTAGCCGCGGCTGGCTCAATATTAGCCCGCTTAATTCGAGGGACTCTTTACCGTCCGGCGTCATCGCTGGCGCACCAAAGATACGTTTCATAAAACTGTCTTTATTGAAACGTGTAATGTACTGCTGCTCTAACAGGCTGTTAACCTTGGCGCGATTCATAAATACCACGGCATCCCAGCCGCGGGTGATCGATTTACCTTGCATCCTGTTAGTGAGTTCAGCCAGAGAATAAGTCATGAGCTGTCTGCCTTACATAAAGTCAACAACATGAAGGGTCGACCATTCGTTACATGGCCGGCGGTATGTCACAGGGGATTAACCTGCACTGAGCGTGAGATTGACTGTTTCAATCAGTTCGGCGTACTTGCTCAGTGGCAACGGAACCGCTGCAACGGCATGGGTATCCTGAAAGTCGCCTTCCAGTGTTGCCGACACAATAATAAGACTCCCCGGCGCCGGGGACGTTGGCTCGGTATAAACACCGGTTTTATCATTGAAGGTGCCCTCTCCACTCAGTAACTTCCAGACCAACAGACTTGGGTCTACAGGACCATTCTTGCCCCTGATTTCAAACTGAATGGTTCCTGTCGAAGGGTCGCTCGCCTCAGACATCAGCATCGGGGTACCGATCATCTGGTTATGAATCAATATATGGATATAGGCGTAGGTGATGACTCCGTTAACGGTTTTTTTAATCTCGATCTTGTCCACTGAAAACGGAGTGGCAGGGTCGTTACTGCTACCGGCCTTATACATACGTTTAGTGGGATCACCTGCAACCGGCGTCAGCGTTGACCCCCATTGCTTGGTTTTGATATCCCACGCCAGCTCTTCCTCACCCAACGCCTCGGCAGACAACACTTTAGTGTCGCCTGGGTCGCAGCTGTCGTATGTCGGATTTACCACAATCGCGCTGTGGAGCACGGAAACCAGCGCTGAGCTTTTCACCGGTTCTCCATCCAGTGTCCCCTCGGCGGTCACCATGGCCGCGACAAAACCATCGGCAAATTCATCCGCAGACGGCGCCGTGTATTCGCCCGTCGAACTGATCACCCCCGGTAGAGCGATATTGCCGTCGACATCCTTCACGCTCCATTGAACATTATCCGGCATGGGCGTCAGGGTGAATTGCAGTTTACTGCCCGCCTCTATCGTCGAATTCATTGGAGAAAGCACGGTGGTTGTGCGAAGTGGATCAATCTGACCGAATACCGCCAGATCTCCGGGGACAAAGGCATCACTCAGGTGTAAGGCGTTGTGGCCCGGGAATAGAAGGTTTCGGAGCAGGAAGGTGTCCAGGGTGGGGGACGTCAAACGACTGAGTAAGGCAATGATCTTGGGTTTAAAAAAGTTTTCGATACCAGGCTTCATGTTCGGGAATTGAGAGATCACATCTTCCAACCCCTCCGCCCCGGCAATACTCAGATTAAATGCAGAGGTGCCCTCATTCCGCTCAAAGCTGACGAGCCCTGTTTCCTTATCAAGCTTAATATCAAAATGAACGCTGTAATTACATGTAAACTCCATGAAGCCGCTGTCATCTTTATCTTTATCCCAAATTGCGAAGTATTTGATCTCCCGCCTGAACATCGTTCTATAGGTCTTGTTCCATACGAACTCAATACGATTCCCCCCAGCCTTGATCGTTAAAGGAAGGCCGCCACTGTCCGCTTTGAAATCGTGCTGGATCGGGGTGCCAAAATAAAAAATACCTACCTTATTTCCGCCATAATACACATCGTACTGGTACTTATAATCTTGAAATATACCGCCTGACGATGCCTTTAAAGGAAACGCAACATCAGTCCCGCCGCTATAGTTTTCAAAATTAATACCATTACCGATATCTGTAATGGCCGGCCCACGCATAATTTTATCGAACAACACCTTACTCGAAAGCAACATCGCCCCGGTATACTGGGTGCCGCCTTCATCTGCCGGAATCAGATACGTTGAATTTGCACTAGGAAAAAAGGTGCTGTCCTGGCCATCCTTCAAGGTAATGAACATCATTACGGCACCATCGCCGTAGCTTTTATCTCCAAACACGGCAAGGGGGTCGGATTTCATGGTCCGTATTTCGAAGTTTTTGGGGGTTAGTGCGCCATTCAAGTCGCCCTCCAGACGACCCAGCGGGAAAATTTTCTGTTCAGGCTTCACCTCTTTTTCAAAGTACTCCTTGAAACGTCTGCCGACATCGTCCTGGGCAAGGTCACCAAAGACAAAGTTAGCCTTGAATGTATCGGCATTCTTTATGTCAATTACCACATCACCCAACCCACTGACCGTACCTTTGGTCACCGGCTGATCCATCCATAACTGCGGCCCGCCAATGGGAAGTACTTTCAGCATTTTCGACACGAAAACAGCACCGCCGGAATACTTTTTAGTACTGACGATCATCCCGCCGATCATGTCCATGGTCAGTCGTGCCCGGGCCGCAAGGCTGGGGTCCGAGCTTTCGAACGACAAGCGTGGCGCGCTCAATTTAAGGTCATATATATGCTCCCGGTAAGAGCCATCTCCCCAGGATGCAACCATTGATGCAGGTTCGATATACCCATCTGCGGTATTGAACCGTTCAACGTACAGCTGAAACAGCAATTCGTTTGCCTTGCGCTGATCGTATAACGTCAGGGCATCCCAACCAGAGGTCATGGACTTGCCTTGCATCTCGCTTACTAACTGCATCAATGTTTTCTTGCTCATAATTCAGCGGCTCCAAATAATAAATAAAACACCGTGTTCGCCATCAATCCAGTAGTTTCAACGACAGAGGTCTATTGAATGTAGCGGTCGAGTGTCCCCCATCGAAACTCACGCTCACTCTCAAGGTGAATGTTGTATTCACCGCAATACCTGCCAGGTGCGTTTTCAACAGTCGGGCCTTGACCCCTCCGGCACTCTCTTCAGGCTTAACCTCACGTACAGCAATAATGTCTCGATCTGTAATACCGTTGGCCGTCAACCACAAGCGCACTCGGTGTTGCGTTGAAATGAACGACCAGAGGTCCACACTCAACAAGGCACCTTCAGCCGGAATATCCGACAGTTTCAGGGTGGCGGGTGAACCGATCTGGGCTTTGTCGCATTCGATGCCGGGATGACTGGTGAGCTGACGGATAAACAGCTGTAAAGGAGGCTCGGCGTCCTGGCCGGCTACCCTGTAAGTCACTTCGACGGTTTTGCCGAAGTTGGGGGGTAATACCTCCGGTGGTACGTTGAACTTCATCGGTTTGAGTTGGCTTGGTACCTGCGTTTCAAATGAGCCGCTGTCCCCAAAGCCGTTCCAGTACGCGGTGACTTCATCTTCGTCATTAATCGTGGCCGTGGAAGGAATCGTGATGTAAGCACCGCCGATGGCCATGATCGGATTCAGCTCGTCCCGACCGCCCACCTCCACACTGCGATCAACCGTCGGCGTCGGCAATACCAACGGCTCGCGTATGGTCAACGCCAACGAAGTGCCGGAACCGGCGGCATCGGGCCGCGCGTACTGATAGCGCAGGCTCACGTCGCCACCACGGTTGTCCAGCAGCCACTGCGCCGCAATCGGGACTTCAATCCTGCCGCTTTCGATGTTGGAGCTGTCGATTTTCAAATACTGGAGGGTGTTTTTGTTCGGGCCACTGCCCGACCCGGTGCGGGTGCCGTACACCAGCACCTCGTCGCCAACGCGAATCCCCGGATAGATCGGGATCACCACACGGATACCGTCAGGAAACTGACCGGGATTGATCTCGGTGCCGGTCAGGTCCTTGACGCTGGCCACAGGTAGCTCAGACGCGGCAGGCGGCGTCACCAGGATTGTGCGTTCGGCCGATACGGTGTCAGCCAGTGCGGCGGGCGACGCATAGGTGATTTCGTAATGCAGGGTAATCTTGCCTCCCCGCAGCGCCACGGCGCTGGTTCTCGGTACCGTCCAACTCAGCACCTGCCGCGGGTTGTTGGTCGGGTCGGTATCGGTATCGCTCAAGGTTTTGGCGGGTAGATTAACGGCGGGGCCGGGGCTGCCATTCTCACGTTCCCCTTTCCAATAGACCCTGACCACATCACCGTTGGACATCACGGTATAGGGCACTACTGCGATCGTCATGCTGCCTTCAATCGCGTCGGGGTCCAGCTGGAGGTCATGTGACTCTTTTATCTGGGGAGCGGATAACAGGCCATGTTTGCCGATACCGAAATGGATCCGTTTGGACTCTTCCCTTGGCTCTCCGGTGACGCGCGCCAAAAAGTACGAATAGAACACCTGCCCCTTGTTCAACTGCTGCACAAAGTGATTGGCGATCTCCATCAGAAAGCCACATTCACCCTCGTTGTCTGGGTCGACATCAATCGGAATGTCCTTGATGTCTACCGGTGTACCGTCCTCTGCACGTCCGAGCCAGCTCTGGTAAAGGGTATCTCCAAGTTTGGGATCAGTGTACTTGGCATAGGTTTTGAGTGGCCCACCGCTCAAGGCCTCTGGATCAATCGTATTGTTGATCAACAGTGGAATGATCGGCGCCTTTAGATCGCCCGCTGGCATAGTGATATTCCTCACGCTACTGCAATTGAGTGGGACTTGAATCCACCAAAAAATTGAATGTCGAACTACGTTTTACGCCTGATTAGCAACGCTGGGTACTAGCAGAACTGCTAGGTTTTCAAACGCGTTATCGGTGCTAGAGTCGGGCAGAAGCAAACCATGTTTGCCTTCCCCTGAATCAGTTCGAGGCATTCGATAATGAAATACTCCAAAGCACTATTTACTGCTACTGCTTGCGCATGGATAACACTTTATGGGGCAAGCGCTCTTGCCGCAGCGCAAACATCTGGCGGCAAACAAGACACGCCCCAGGCCACCTATGGCGATATTGTTTTCTACAATTCCAAAGGTGAAAAAAAGTGCACATTATCCGTTCCAGAAACCAAGCAAGCCTTTGATTTCAGCCAGAACAACCAAACCTGTGAAAACAACAGTGCTGCCAGTTTCACGCTCGAAAATATCCCCTCAGCAACACTCATACAATTTTATGCAAATGAAAGCTGCTCGGATGCGAGAGTGGGAGATAATTTCTTCGTAAAACTTAAAACGGTTAAACAACCGACAGACTGGACCAGCCCTCCGGCACAGATGAACTTCAATGATTTGCGAAAAAAGGAACCCGGCGACCTGATTCCGAAAAAGAACATTCGGGTGGAGGCTCGCTGGCAAGGTCATGAATTCGACGACGAGGACTGGGATGAGCAAATCAGCTGCGTGTACATCGAGCGCTCTCAACCCGTTAATTGACCATGCACCTCAATTTTTCCTGATAGTTCCATCTTTACACCTTTGGGCCAAACAATGAGGCGCCGTCGATGAGCATTTCCACTTCGATACAGTCCAACGCTTTCAACTTCATGAACTTCATACAAAGCCAGGTCGACCCT
>NZ_JBLYED010000053.1:0-7277 GCF_048515765.1 Pseudomonas sp. H11T01
TGCCTCTGGCTAACACTTCCCCTTGCCGGGTGTGTAGAGGACTTTCACCTCCAAGTCACCAGCGTGGCCACCACAGCCAGACTGGTTGCGCTTACGCGCAACGCGCCATGCCTGGCGCACCCATAAAGAAGGCCGGTCAATGACCGGCCTCAAACGCTAACGTATGGGTTTTAGTTGACCTCAAGCTTCTCGCGGTTCTTGTCCAGAATCGCCTTGCCAATCCCCTTGACCTCCAGCAACTCATCTACCGAGGCAAAAGGTCCGTTACTTTCACGATAAGCAACAATCGCCTTGGCCTTGGCCTCACCAATCCCCGAGAGCTCACGCTGCAAGGTAGCCGCATCGGCCCCGTTAAGATTGGTCTTGGATGTTTGCACAGCAGGTACTACTTGCGCAGCGACAGGTGCAGAGACCTCCGGTTTGGCAGGTGCAGCGTTGACAGCAATAGAGGCACTGGCCAGCAGAGCAAAGACCAGGGACGAGAAGTAGGCTGTACGCATAGGTGACGCTCCATGACATCAATAAGGGAGAAGCAGCTTTTCCGAAGCTGCCTCCCAAACTTAGGTCATCTGATGCACAAGTCAAAAATGGCTGCGTTACAGCATATGTGAGGATCAGGGCTCGAGACGGCGTTGCTGGTGGATCCAGTCGACGATATCGCCATCGGGGGCATAGCCGCTGACCGTGTCGCGCAGTAACTGACGGACTCGGGAATAGTCATCCCGCTCAACGGCAGCAAGCAGCTCAGTCAGCCTGGCCTTGAGCACATCCCAAGCCAGATGATCTTCATTGGCACTCATAATCATCGGATGCCGGGTTGCTGCGACGTTGTCACCAATGAGCAACTCTTCGTAAAGCTTTTCGCCCGGGCGAAGACCGGTGAACTGGATGGCGATATCGCCATGCGGATTTTTTTCAGAGCGAATACTCAAGCCGGACAAATGAATCATCTTCTCAGCCAGCTCGACGATTTTCACCGGCTCACCCATATCCAGCACAAAGACGTCACCACCCTGCCCCATGGAACCGGCCTGAATGACCAATTGCGCGGCTTCGGGGATAGTCATGAAATAACGGGTGATCTTCGGATGGGTGACAGTCAATGGACCGCCCGACTTGATCTGACTGTGAAAGAGTGGAATCACTGAGCCGGAAGAACCCAACACATTGCCAAACCGGACCATCGTGAATCGGGTTTTGTTGACCCGCGACACATTAGCCTTATCCCCAAACAACACCGGCGCAATCTCCCGGCTCAGCGCCTGAAGGGTCAATTCGGCCAGGCGCTTGGTGCTACCCATCACATTGGTCGGGCGTACCGCTTTGTCTGTAGAAATCAGTACAAAATTCGCAACACCCGCCTGCAAAGCCGCCTGAGCGGTATTGAGCGTTCCCATCACATTATTAAGCACACCTTCGGCGATATTGTGCTCAACCATGGGAACGTGTTTATACGCGGCGGCGTGATAAACAGTGTCTACATTCCAGGTCTTCATGACATCAAGGAGCTTATGGGGATGACGTATGGACCCCAGGATGGGCAATAACCGGACAGACAAAGACTCACGGGTAATACGCTGTTCGAGCTCAGACAAGATGCTGTAAAGATTGAACTCGCTGTGATCAAACAGCAGAAGCGTGGTCGGACCAATGGAAAAAATCTGCCGACACAACTCTGAACCAATCGAACCACCCGCCCCCGTCACCATCACCGTCTTGCCCTTGATGCAGCGCGCCAACAGGTCGGGTTGCGCCGGAACCGAATCGCGCCCCAGCAAATCGGCGATATCGACCTCCTGGATATCATCGACCTTCACCCGGCCACTGGCCAGATCAGTGAAATTCGGCACACTGCGAACGTGAAGCGGGAAGTCCTCCAAAAGATTGAGAATTTCCCGGCGTCGCGCTCGGGTAGACGACGGCAGCGCCAGGAGAATCTCCTGAGCCCCCGTCTCATCGATCATCTGCTGAATATGCTTGGGCTTATAAACCTGCAACCCGGCAATCGAACGATCCGCAATGCTTGCGTCATCATCGATAAAGGCTACAGGCCGCATTACACGGCCCATACGTAGAGCCGCGACCAACTGATTCCCCGCTACACCGGCACCGTAGATAGCCACCTTGGTGAGACCATCGTCACGGTTGGTGAACGGCACATGCTGGGCGGCGGTGAACCAGTCGCCCATAAAATATTGGCGCATACAAAGGCGCAGGCCGCCGATGATCACCAGGCTCAACCACCAGTAGTTGAAGATGATGGAACGCGGCACCACGACTTCGTGGTTGCTGTACCAATAGACAACGACCGCCAGAATCAGCGATGACAGGCTGACAGCCTTGACGATGGCTATGAGGGCGTCGTTGCCGAAGTAGCGCATGACCGCGCGGTACATACCGAAGCGGATGAAGAGAGGGATGGCGATGACAGGCGCACAGGCAAAGAGCCAGAAATGGACCTTGAGAGGGTTGTACATGTCGATGCCGAGGCGGACGATGAAGGCTAGCCACAGCGCGACCCAAACCAGAATCACGTCGGTAGCGACCTGTAGCAGTCGTTTTTGTTTGCGAGGCAAACCAAGCAAAAAAGTCCGTACTTTATCCATACACACATTTGAGCACGTAGCTCGCACTCCCCACACAGTCGACGATCAGTATTGTAACCATCTGCGCGACCAATATACGACTGATCCGCTGAATGCCTGCATTTTGGCACACGGCACCAAGCAACAGACTCGGACCAACACTGCAGAACGAGCATTTTGCTGAAAGCATAGCTACAATTCAGCCCCTGCATAGGGTGTAAGACGTATCAGATTCGCGAACACGAAATTTCGACACCTACTGATAATTTTTGGTTATGTAAAACGTAAAATGGCCAAACGACAGCACTGGACCAAAGTGAGTTCTATTTCTATGCCCGACCTGACTCGGTGCTTGTCTTTCAATTTCTTCAATTTCTTCGAAATTTAACGAGACGGTATGTCTGAAAATCTTGTAGCTCACTTGCAATCGGTGGATGCTGAATACCGCAGCACCTTAAAAAACCAACGCCCAGTTGTGATCTGGCTTACGGGTCTAAGCGGGGCTGGCAAATCTTCAATTGCGAATGCCTTGGAGTTGGCATTATGCAATGTCGGTCGTCATACTTATTTGCTTGACGGTGACAACATTCGACTAGGCCTTTGCCAAGACTTAGGATTTAGCGACATTGATCGTGTAGAAAACATACGACGAATTTCTGAAGTGTCGAAATTATTCATAGATGCCGGCCTGATTGTAATAACTGCATTTATATCACCTTTTATGCGCGACAGAGCCCTAGCGCGCGATGTAATTGGAGAATCTGCATTTATAGAAGTTTTCGTAGATACTCCATTAGACGAATGCGAACGAAGAGATCCTAAAGGCCTTTATAAAAAGGTGCGCAATGGACTAATCAAGAACTTCACGGGGATCGACTCTGCGTATGAGCCGCCCGTCAGCCCTCAAATCAGGATCAACACATTGGAAGATGATCTTGAAACGGCAGTAAAGCGCATTCTCGACTTCCTAAGAGAATGGCCGATCACATGAAGACTTTAGTCATCATTGGCGCAGGATTCAGCGGAACAGTCGCTGCTGTAGAGTTTCTACGCTGCGCTCCTGCGGGAGCGAGACTAATCATTATCAACAGGTCTGGATCCATCGCGCGAGGCCTGGCTTACGGCACTAGCAGCTCACAACATTTGCTTAATGTGCCTGCTGGAAACATGACCGCGTTAGTCGACGAACCAGACTCCTTCTTACGATACTGTCAGTCTTCGTTACCGGAGACTACTGAAAGTTCCTTTATATCCAGAAAGTCATATGGGGACTATCTAGCATCGCTCTTAGATAGCGCAGAGCTCAACGCAAAGAAAAAAACCAACGTAGAACGAATAACCTCCGAAGTAAAGAGCTTAACCCCGCAAGAAAACGGGGCACTTGTTGAACTCTGCTCGGGTAAAAAAATATTTACCGACCAAGTAATTTTAGCTTTTGGCCATTTCCCTCCCCGCACTCCACCGTTGCTACAGCAAGTGATAAACACGCCAATTTATATGGCGGACCCTTGGAGCGGCCCTGTATCGACACTCGAAAATAGCAACTCGCCGATCCTTTTAATCGGCGGAGGTCTAACTGCTTTAGATGTGATCTCAAGTTTGAGACAAACAGCTCATACTGGTCAGATCTACATGCTATCTCGTCGCGGATTATTACCTCTAGCACACCGTACAACCAAAAACGGCTCGCTACCTGCCGCTTCATTTCGCGAAAAGCTTCTAAAGGCAGAACCGACAGCCTTAAATTATTTTCGATTAATTAAGGCACAGGTAAAATCCAGTGCAAAGTCAGGAGCAAACTGGAGAGATGTAATTGCCGCTGTGCGCCCTATCACATCGGATCTTTGGATTAAACTTCCCGAGAGTGAACGGCGTAGATTTCTACGTCATGCGCAACCTTACTGGGATGTACACCGACATCGTGTAGCTCCGGAAACTCACAAACACTTTAAAGATGAGTTCGACAAGAAAAAAATCACAGCTATCGCCGGACGTATTAAATCCGTAGACGTCTGTAGAGACAGCGCTCTTGTTACCATTCAGTTGCGCAACACGCATACCATTAAACAAATTAAAATTGATCGCATTATAAATTGCACCGGCCCCAGCTCCAACCCAGAGCATATAAAGGAACCCTTGATACAACAGCTTATTAATGACGGTCTGATTAGTGTCGACAACCAGGGGTTAGGCCTAATCGTTGATAACAATTTAGCCGTAAAAAGCAAAGACGGAAGCCCATCAGAATGGCTGAGTTACGTCGGGCCAATGTTGAAAGCGAGTTTCTGGGAGGCAACCGCAGTGCCTGAACTACGTCTATACGCATCAGCGCTGGCTAAAAAAGTATCAAGGAAGCTCTCCAGTACTCAAGACTAAAAATTTAAAAATAGAACGCAACTCAGGTCAATTGTTACGTAAGCGACCCGTAAAACCACACATCGGTTTTATGCCATGTGTGGTTTATGGGTCGCTTACGAGGAAACACCCTGCCCTTAAAAAGCAGGGCAGGTGGGCTTTGGATCTTGACGCAGGACCGGCTAATGGGTGTCCCCTTTGTTTTTATTATGGTGCCAATGCAGAGCGCTGGCTAAAAGTGGTCCTTATCTTATGCGGTTTCCAAAACTTGGCGTGAAAATAAGCTTTTTGCGCGAATATGGCCTCTCTTTCGAAGAGGCTCTTCCACAAATCTGTAATTTAGTTCGGCGAGTGCAAAAATAAGTACCAGTGCAGTCAGCGCAAATTGTAACGTGTATGTCTCGTTTAGTTCGGTACCCTGAGGCTCAATCCATGCCCATATCTCACGAGTGAACCAAAATGACGGGATATGAATAAGATAGATCGCATAAGAGCGTGTTCCTATCCACGCAAGAAAGTCTCTAGTCGGTGAGGGCTTGAAGAAATAACCCTTGTCGTACGAACACAGCCACACAATTACTGCACAGACGACTGCTGCTAGCCCAGTGTAGAAGCTAACGATCTGAAACCGGGTAGTTGCAAATAGGCTGAACAGCAGAAGAGCAGGAATTACGAGACGGAAACGAGAAGAGTTGAGGCTGGGCTCTAGTGCTTTATAGATGGGCGTATTGGAAAATATTGCAATCAGAACTCCGAGTAAAATAGCATCCGTCCTGATAAACGAAAGGATTCCATTCCATTCATGTCGGGTAATGAAAAGTTGAGCGAAAACCAAGCATGTAAGTACAAGGGGAAGTCGTTTCCGAAAGAAAAAAACAATAAATGGCAACGCAATATAGAATTGTTCCTCTAAAGACAACGACCAATAGAGTGCAAATACTCCACATTGGCCACTGCCAGTTGTGCAGTTGTAGAAATGCAAATTCTCAACGTGTAGGATGGCTGCGGCAATGTCTGCCAAATTCTGTGAATTGAATTGTGCGGCTTGCGTATGGATCATTAGTGGTCCAAGTGCCATAGGGATCAGTAGCCACAACCAAGCGGACGGCGTAATGCGATAGAGCCGTTTCACCCAGAACGCCCCGCACTCCTTCCAAAACGTTATACCTGTTTTGTCTTCTAGCTTTGGTAGCAGTGTTCTCGCAATCACGAATCCTGACACACAGAAAAACAGATCTACTCCAACATACAATCCTTGACCCACCTGTGACCATTTTGTCACGTCCCAAACAAACAGGCCCGCTAGATGGTGTACGATCACAGCTAGGACCGCGATGGCACGTAACACTTGGATCTCTTGGTTTAGTCGATTTTCAGGTGGAAGCCCTATTGCGCTTTTTTTCTGTTGTGTGATGCACATGCTTTCTTGTGTCTCCATGAGCTTAAGGCGCAGTTTCAAGCGCGGCACTGTACTACATCAGTAGTGGCACAATAAAATCGGCAGCTCACCTAAGGAGACGCTGAACAATTGGCCCGCTCGCACTGCCCCATTTTCAAGCCGGTTTTTTCAACCTACTGGCCTGTTCTGCGTTTTTGGGGCCGATTTCCGCCCTCATTTTGCTGATGAGCGGGCCAGCCCCGCCTTTCAGACGGATTTACCCCGCCGCCCGTTTGTAGTGGTCAACTAATCCATCATGGCGACAGGGACACATTACTGCATCAATGCCTGCATCGACTGCTGGAGCAGCAATTTGAAGGTGTCGAGCAAATAGCGTTAGTACGAAAGTGGTACGAGAAAATCTGCAAGCCTCTGTAGGCCTTTGTTACTGGTGGTCTTAGGCTTAGTAGGTCCAGTCCATCACAATACGGCAGAGCGTGCGATCAAACCGTTTGTGATCGGTCGTAAGAACTGGCTCTTCAGCGATATGCCCAAGGGTGCGACCGCTAGTGCGCAGATTTACGGCCTGGTCGAAACCGCCTAAGCCAACGGCCAGGTCGCTTACGCTCGGATTATACCCAACTACGCGGTAAATCGCAGTGTCAAAACCTGATGCGAACGGTTCTTCCACAGGTCAAAACCATCCAGCAGCCAATTCAATTCTTGAACCGTCAGCACAATGGTTTCGTCAGTGAGATCAGGCGATGTTTTGAAGCACTCGGATTCGAGGCGTTTGAGCCAAAGGCAGAAGCCGTTGCGCTCCCAATACAAAGTAAGCGCTCCATGAACCCCACCTATTCAAAAATAGGCGGCGCGCTTAGCGAGGCGAGGCGAGCGAGCAGTTCCAAGGCAGCAAGGCTTCGTAATCTTCAACCGAGGTTGCCTGTGGCAGGCGTTCA